>CASEAH010000029.1 GCA_949285935.1 uncultured Oscillospiraceae bacterium | reverse complement strand
TCGAGCGCCTCTACCCGCTTACTGAGCTTCACAGCCCCCGTCGAAACCGGTACGCCCCCGGATTGAAAGAGGCCATCCAAGGGATATTCAGCGGTTCCTGGCCCGGAGAGCCCGTTCCATTTCCCGCTGGGCGTCCCGCTTGGCCATGTCCGCCCGCTTGTCATAGAGCTTTTTGCCCCGGCAGAGGCCCACTTCCACCTTCACCAGCCCGTTTTTCAGGTAGAGCTGGAGGGGGATGATGGTGAGGCCCTGCTGCTTCACCAGCCCGTAGAGCCGCCGCAGCTCCCGCTTGTGGAGGAGGAGCCGCTTGGGCCGGAGGGGGTCCTTATTGAAGATATTCCCCTTTTCGTAGGGGCTTATGTGCATCTGCTTGACGTAAAGCTCCAGACCCTCAAAGTCGCACCAGGCGTCCTTCAGGTTGACGCCGCCGCAGCGGATGCTCTTCACCTCGGTGCCGAACAGCTCGATGCCCGCCTCCAGGCTCTCCTCCACAAAGTATTCGTGGCGGGCCTGGCGGTTCACGGCGATCTGCTTCACGCCGCCCTGAGGCATGGGGGACCTCCTCCTTTCCCATGGACTGAATCTATATTGTACCCGTTTTTACCCGAAAAGTCAATCTGCGGGCGGGGGCCCGCTGCCAACAACGTGAGCTGCGGCTTGTGAACCGCGGACCTGTACGCCGCTCAGCTTGGGATGATATAAAACGCACCTTCCGAACCCCGGGTGATATGCTCAGAGAGCGACGCACCACCTACCGCCATGCAGGCGCTTCTCTCACGGACACAAAAAAGCGCCGCGCAGCTTGGTCATCTGTAGGTCAGGCTCCCTGGCCATCCAGCGCCTTCCGCAGGTCGGCGATGAACCGCGCCTGCTGCTTCTTCAGGTAGGATTTCACAAAGGGCCGCATCCAGGCTTTTTTGACCGTCACCTGTTCGGTGAACTCCACCTGGGTTTCCTCCCCCCGGGGGGTGAAAACGCCGGTCCAGTGGCCGGTGAGGTTGCCGTTCTCCAGGTCAAATTCCCAGCGCCGGCAGGGCTCCTTGACGGTGACGGTGAAGGTGGTGGGGAAGCCCTCCCTGGTGTATTCCACAAACTGGGCCTCGCCCCGGATCTCGGTGCGGCTCAGGTCGCCGCGCCAGCCGTAATCCTCCACCCCGGTCACCACCTGCCACACCCGGCCGGCCTCCGCCGGGAGGACGGCGCTGACGCTGGAAACCACAGGGGCGGCCTCCTCCCCATGGGAAAAGACCCAGAGACGGTTGCAGAGGAAGCCCCCCACCATGGTGACGCCGGTGGCCCCCAGCTTCACCAAAAGCTGGGGCAGCCCCAGGACGCCGCTGCCCAGGTAGAGGATGGCGGTGGAAAGGGCCAGCATGGAGAGGTTTACCGCGAGGAATTTCACCAGGGCGGGGCTGAAAAAACGCTCCCGGGACTGGAAGGTCCAGCTGCGGTTCCAGATATAGCTGTTGAGGATTCCCGCGCTGTAGGAGATGACGTTGGAGAGATAGCGGTTCCACCCCAGCACCTGGGCCAGCAGGGTGAAAAGCCCCAGGTCCACCAGGGTGTTGGCCACCCCCACCACGGCGAATTTCCCCGCCCGGAGCAGCTCTTTGATTTTATCGTCCATTGACTATTTGATCTTCCTTTCCCTTTTTCATGTCCGTGAGAGAAGCACCTTCGTGACGCGAGATTGTGCCCCGCTCCCTGAGCATATCACTTGGGCGGATGAAGGCGATTTTTTATCAGCCCAAGCCGAGCGGCGCACAAACCAACGATTCACGAGCCGCTGCTCACGGACGCAAGAGAGCGGCGCACAATCTAGCGCCATAGATAATCTTCTCTCACGGACACAAGAGAGCGGCGCACAGTCTAGCGCCATAGATAATCTTCTCTCACGGACGCAAGAGAGCGGGGCACAACCTGGCGCCATAGATAATCTTCTCTCACGGACGCAAAAGAGCGGCGCACAAACCAACGATTCACGAGCCGCTGCTCACGGACGCAAGAGAGCGGCGCACAGTCTAACGATTCACGAACCGCAGCTCACGGACTCAAAAAAGCGTCGTGGACGGCGCGGAGGGCCTTGACGCTGTCGGCCCGGTCGATGAGCACCGAGATCTTGATCTCGCTGGTAGCGATCATCTGGATGTTGATGTTGGCGTCGGAGAGGGCCTCAAACATGGTGGCGGCCACGCCGGGGTTGGATTCCATCCCCGCCCCCACCACCGACACCTTGGAGATATTGGTGTCGCAGACGATTTCGTGGGCCTTCAGCAGCCGCTTCAGCTCCTCCATCACCACCATGGCCTCCTCCGCCTGGCTGTCGCTGATGGTGAAGGAGATGTCCTTGGTGTTGTCCCGGCCCACCGACTGGAGGATGATGTCCACGTTGATCTTCCTGGCGGCCAGGGCGGAAAAAATCCGGAAGGCGATGCCGGGCACGTCCTGGAGCCCGATGATGGATACCCGGGCGACGTGGTCGTCCTTGGCCACGCCCTTGATCAGCATTTTTTCCACTTTGGCGACCTCCTTAATCACCGTCCCCGGCTTTTCCTCCAGGCTGGAAAGAACCTCCAGGGGCACATTGTACTTCTTTGCCATTTCCACGCTGCGGTTGTGGAGCACCTGGGCCCCAAGGCTTGCCAGCTCCAGCATCTCGTCGTAGGAGATTTCCTCCAGCTTCCGGGCCCCGGGCACCAGGCGGGGGTCGGCGGTGTAGACCCCGTCCACGTCGGTGTAAATCTGGCAGAGGTCGGCCCGGCAGGCGGCGGCGATGGCCACGGCGCTGGTATCCGAGCCGCCCCGGCCCAGGGTGGTGACGTCGTCGTAGCGGTTGATGCCCTGGAAGCCCGCCACCACCACGATGTTCCCCTTGTCCAGCTCGTTGCGGAGCCGCTCGGTTTCCACCCGGCGGATGCGGGAGTTGCCGTGGGTGGAGTCGGTGAGGAACCCCGCCTGCCAGCCGGTGAGGGATTTCACCGGGTAGCCCAGCTTCTCGATGGCCATGGCCAGCAGGGCGATGGAGATCTGCTCCCCGGTGGCCAGCAGGACGTCCATCTCCCGCTTGCTGGCCTTGGGGTTGATCTCCCTGGCCTTGGCGATGAGGTCGTCGGTGGTGTCCCCCTGGGCGGAAACCACCACCACCACGCTGTTCCCTTTGGCGTAGGTTTCGGTGACCCGCCGGGCCACGTTCATCACCCGCTGGGCGTCCTTCACCGAGGACCCGCCGAATTTCTGCACGATGAGGCTCATTGCAAACGCTCCATTCCGCCGCTCTGCGCCGGCGCAAGATAGGGAAAGACGCTCCCGCCGCGCAGAGCGCGGACGGCGGGAAGGGATACCCTTAGATTTGGGCGACAGCCGTTCCCCGGTTGTCCCCGGAAAGCTCCAGTACCTGCCAGCCGGCACAATCCCGGGCGTCCAGCCAACAGCGCAGCCGTCGGGCAAAGCCCACATCCGCCGCCGGTACCATGGCCATCAGCGTGGAGCCGGCGCCGCTGATATAAGCTCCGTAGGCTCCGTTTTCCAGGCAGCAGCTGAGCACCTCCTGGCCGCCCCGGATCAGCCCCAGCCGGTAGGGCTGATGCAGGTGATCTCCGCAGGCGACCCGCAGGTTTTCATATTGTCCGCTGGCCAGACTGGCGGCCATGAGCGCCGCCCGGGAAAGATTGTACACCGCGTCACGGTGCTCCACCTCCCGGGGCAGGGCTGCCCGGGCCTGGGAGGTCTTCAGCTCGAAGTCCGGGATAATGGTGATAAATTTCAGATCGTCCCGCAGCTCTTGACGGCAGTAGTAGACTTTACCGTTTTCCAGGGCGGCGGTGACCTGTCCGCCCAGAATGGCGGGTGTGGAGTTGTCCGGATGTCCCTCCATGGCCGCCGCCATATTGATGATATCGCTTTGGCTCAGGGGGCTCCCCATCAGGATATTGGCGCCGGTCAGTCCCGCCACAATGCAGGCGGAACTGCTCCCCAGGCCGCGGGCCATGGGGATGGCGTTTTCCTGACGGATGTGGAGCCCCTTCAGGGGCCGGCCACAGATGTCAAACAAATATTTGGCGGTCTTGTATACCAGATTATGCTCATCGGTGGGAATGGGTGTATCGTCCAGAGACTCCACCCAGACACCATCCCACAGTTCCATTTCGACCCGGTTGTGCATCCCCACCGCCAGCCCAAGGGAGTCAAATCCCGAACCGAGGTTGGCGCTGGTGGCGGGAATTTTGATTTCGATCATGATGGCGTCTCCTTTTTGAGAACATTTCTTTCCTCAGTAATCCAGGACCCGAATCAGCCCCAGTACCCGGATGTCGTTTTCCTCCAAAGCCCGGACCTTGGCGGCCAGCTCCTCTTCGGTCATCTCGGGGGTAATCAGGGCTGTCTCACCGCTGTTTTCGGATACCAGCTGCCGGATCTCTCCAAACAGGACCCGGGCCTTGACGAGAGCGTCTTCGCCCTCCAGCCGCAGGTAGGCGGTTACAGGGTAGGATCCAAAGGGCGCCAGGACCTCTTCCGGGCCGGCATCCTGCCACTGCAGGGTGGCCACGGTATCGGAAGCCTGAATGGCGTCGATGACGTCCGAGACCACTGCGGAGGCGGTAGGCAGTTTGCCCGCGCCCTTGCCGTAAAAGACCACGTCGCCGGTGGCGCTTCCCCGTACCAGAATCCCGTTGAAGACGTCATCCACACCTGCCAGCTGGCTGTCCCTGCGGATGAAAGCGGGGCTGACCATGGCCAGGACCTTGCCGTCAGGCAAACGGCGGCACCGGCCGATCAGCTTGATGACGCCGCCCCACTGGGAAGCGTAGGCCACGTCCGCCGGAGTGATGTCCCGGATGCCCTGGGTAAACACCTGCCGGGGATAAACGTGTCTGCCAAAAGCAAGGGATGCCAGGATGCACACCTTCCGGCAGGCATCGTGGCCGTCCACATCAGCAGAGGGGTCCCGCTCGGCGTAACCCAGCTGCTGGGCCAGGGCCAGAGCCTGGTCAAAAGCCATTCCTTCCCGGAACATTTTGGTCAGGATAAAGTTGGTGGTGCCGTTGAGGATACCTCCGATTTCATGGATCTCATTGGCTCCCAGGCAGAGATGCAGAGGCTTGATGATGGGGATCCCGCCGCCCACGCTGGCTTCAAAAAAGAAATTGCAATGATTCCGGGCTGCCAGAGCCAGGAGTTCCGCGCCTTTTTCCGCCACCAGTTCCTTATTGGAGGTTACCACGCTTTTTCCCCTGGACAGGCATTCGCGCACAAAAGTAAAAGCAGGCTCCACGCCACCCAGCACCTCAACAACCACCGAGACGCTGTCGTCGTCCCGTATCACGTCAAAATCCTTTACAAACCTGTCGGCGTAGGGGGACTGGGGAAATTCCCGCCGGTCCAGAATATATTTGATGCGGATGGAATCTCCGGCTTTTTTCTCAATACTCTGCCGGTTGCCGGAGAGGACCTCTACCACGCCCGAGCCTACCACCCCGTGGCCCAAAATAGCAATATCAACCAAAGCAAATCTCCTCCTGTATCTTTGTTAAGGGCGCCAAGAAGACAAATTCTTTTTATCGGGTAGTCAGGATCCGGACATCCACCACACCGTCGAGGCCTTCCAGAATTTCCGCCAGTTCATGGGGGGAACTGCTCCTGTCCAGCCGGGCGGAGATGGATACCGGAGCCACGCCGTCCACCGGAATGTTCTGGTTAACGGTCAGAATATTGGCGCCGCGCCGGGAAAGCTCATTGATCATGGCGGAAAGAACGCCGGGGCGGTCCTCCAGGCTGGTGGTCATGGTGACCACGTTCTCATCGATATTTTCGTTGTGGATAAAAACATAGTCTTTATATTTGTACATGGCGCTGCGGGAGATCCCAGCCATTTTGGCGGCCTCCGAAAGATTGCGGGCCTTGCCCACCGCCAGAAGCCGTTTTGCTTCCACCACTTTTTGGAATACTTCGGGCAGCACGCAGCTGTCTACCAGAAGCAGTTTGGATCCTGCCATATTTCCTCACTCCAAATACAATATGTAATCACATTGGGTACAATATTAGCATGGTGTACTCGATATAACAACATTTGTATTTTAACATTCCGGGCTTTCAAGTACGATTTGAAGTGATTGCAGGGAAATATCTTCTATTATCTCCCGATTTCTTCTGATTCCTTAAAAAATTTATTTTTGTACTATTTTTATCTCCCCAAAGCATATGGTTTATCTGCTTTTTGCACACCTGCCAAGAAGGAAAAGAAAAATCCCTGAAAATCTGCATATACTGGAGTGACAGAAGGCTGATAGTTGGAGGGATGGGGGTGGATGCCCGAAAATTTTTGCTTAAGTTTGCCGTGTGGGCCGCAGTCGGAATTTTGACCTTCCTGGGACTGCATTTTTTACTGCCCTGCCTGCTGCCCTTCCTTTTGGGAGGCGGTATTGCGCTTCTTCTTCGTCCCGCAGCCGCCAGCCTGCGTCAGGTCACCCGCATGTCCTGGAAACCTTCTGCCGTAGCCGCGGCTTTTCTGTTTTATGGTGTGGCAGGGGCGCTGCTTTGGGGAACAGGGTCTGCTCTGGTGACCCAGACGGCCGCCCTTTGCCGGCGGCTGCCCCATTTCTGTCAGACGGTGCTGGAGCCGGCAGCCCTGGACCTGGGGGTCCGCGCATCCGCGCTTTTGGCGGAACTTTCTCCTGCCGCCTCCCGCCAGGCCGGACAGGCTGCAGCCTGGTTGGGTGAATCCATCCGCAACGGCCTTACAACTGTTTCGGCCAGACTGCTGTCGGCTGCCGCCGATTTTGCCGCTGCGCTCCCATCATTGGCCCTTGCCTGCTCCTTTGCGATTCTTTCCTCCTTTTTGATCCTGATGGATTACGATGCCATTGCCGGCTTTATCCGCCGGCAGCTGCCTCCGGCACTGGCCCGTCCGGCACGCGATTCCACCCGGTTCCTGCTTTCCACCGGCCGTAAAGTACTCAAAGCCTACTTTCTGCTGATGCTGATTACATTTTTGGAGGTAGCGGCCGGGCTTTGGCTTCTGCGGGTGGAATACTTTGTGGTCATTGGTCTTGTAGTGGCGGTATTGGACGCTTTGCCGGTTCTGGGGAGCGGGTGTATTCTGGTGCCATGGGGAATATGGCTGCTGCTGCAGGGAAATCACCCTCTGGGAGCCGGTATCCTGATCCTTTTTGGAGTGATTACTGCGGCAAGAAGCGTTCTGGAACCCAAGCTGGTGGGAGACAGGATCGGGCTGCATCCTTTAGCGACCCTGCTGGCAATGTACACAGGCATGAAGCTGGCAGACTTCTGGGGCTTTTTGCTGGCCCCGCTTTTGGTCACTTTGCTGGTTTATCTTAACGGAAAAGGGCACTTTCGTTTTCTCCGCTGATGTACAGCGAATAAATGTAATACCCGACGGGTAAGGAACAAAAGCCGTAACTTTCTTGGGCAGTTTTGACCCAATCAAGTTACGGCTTTCTGTTTGGGAATGACAGGCAGACGCTTCTGATTCTGCCGGAGAGTGGAAGAGTATTTTCACCTCAGGGATGGGGTAAGGCCAACCACTATACAGAAAATCCAAGGAAGGCAGGTTTGCCGAATAGGAAACTTCCTGTTTGCAGACTGTGGGGGCGGAAGGCACAAGAAAAAACTTTTGAGAGAGGGCGCCGGTGATCGCCCTCTCTGGAGCTTACCCGCTCCCCGGCTGAGCCAGATGGGGAGGACCCATTTCCGGAAGGACCGGAGCTTCTGAAAGAATTTATCCGAAAAGTAAAATTTCTTGCTGCTGTACCGTAAAATATGCTATACTGTATGCAGGAATTATGTCGATTTTATACTGATTGTATATTCGGGGGACTTGCCATGGAGTTGCTCATCTGCGCTGTAGCAGGATATTTTTTCGGTTGTTTCAATACCGCTTGGATCGTAGGACGAATCAGAGGAATGGATATCCGTACTAAGGGCTCCGGAAATGCCGGGGCTTCCAATGTCACCATCACCCTGGGATGGCGGTGGGGCATTTTGGTGGCTGCAATGGATATCGCCAAGGCCTGGATCGCGGTGGTTCTCTGCCGAACTCTTTTCCCCGGGGTGCTTTCCGCCGGTGCCGCAGCAGGGATTTTTTGTATTTTGGGGCATATCTTCCCCTTTTACCTTGGATTCCGTGGAGGAAAAGGCTTTGCTTCCTATATTGGTATGATGCTGGCGCTCAACTGGCGTATCACTCTGGTTTTAGTGGCAGCAACCGTGGTGATCACGGTTGTAACGGATTATATCGCACTGGCAACCCTCGCGACCTCCTGGGCCTTCCCTGTCTGGCAATGGTATGCAGGTTCTCCCGCCCTGGAACTGGTTCTTTTGGGGCTCCTGGCCGTTATCATTTTTTGGAAGCATAGGGAGAATTTGCGGCGTATCCGCCGGGGTGAAGAAACAGGACTGCGCAAAGTGCCTGTGAGAGCCAAACGGTGATGTTCCGGTACAAAAGGGAAGGGCCTTCATGCCATCCTCACGGCGCAGGCTGCAGGAGGCTATTCCCGTCCGGCGGATGTGAAAGGTTGACGGGAGGAGGAAAAATAATGCCGGGTCAGCCTGGTGACCACCCGGCCCAGCCATAACAGGGCCAGCAGATTGGGAAGCGCCATCAGACTGTTGAAAAGATCGGAAATTTTCCAGACAGTATCCAAAGCAAGGACAGGGGAGAGGGCGGTGACCAGAATATAGACCGCCCGGTAGATTTTTACCCAATAAATACTTCCACCGGTCAGGTCTTCTACGGCCCGCTGGCCGTAATACGCCCAGCTGATGACTGCGGTAAAGGCAAAACAGACCAGCGCCACCGTTACCACCTGGCCGCCCCAGTCTCCCAGTCTCAGTCGGAAGGCTGCGGAAGTCAGGGCCGCGCCATTGAGGCCCGACTGCCACAAAGGACCGGAGGAGAGGATGATAAGCGCGGTAAAGGTACAGACCACCAGGGTATCGACAAACACCTCAAAGATCCCCCACATTCCCTGTTCCACCGGGCTGGTGGTGCTGGAGGAAGCATGGGCCATGGGGGCGCTTCCCAAACCGGCCTCATTGGTAAATACGCCCCGGGCCACCCCCAGACTGATGGCACGGGCCAGGGTATATCCGCCGGCACCTCCCAGAGCGGCTTGGGGACAAAAGGCGCAGCGGAAAATGAGGCCAAAGGCCTGCGGCAGATTCTGGCGGTTCATCCACAAGACCAGGCCTCCGCAGCCCAGGTAGAATAGGGACATCAGCGGAACAGCCCCCAGGGTAAAGGAGGAGATCCTTCCAAAGCCCCCGCTGATAACCAGTGCCACCGCAACACCGGTTATCAGGCCGGTGACCGGCAGGGGAATGGCAAAGCTGCTTTCCAGGGCGGAGGCCATGGAATGGACCTGGGCAGCACTGCCCACCCCCAGGGAAGCCAATACACAGCAGAAAGAAAAAAGAACCGCCAGCCAGGGAGCCCCAAGCCCCTGGCGCATATAGGTCATGGGGCCGCCCCGCCAGCTGCCGTCCGGAGCGCGCTCACGGTAATGGACCGCCAGCACCACTTCGGCATATTTGGTCATCATCCCAAAGAAGGCGGATACCCACATCCAGAAAATCGCTCCCGGACCTCCGGCAACCAGTGCCGTGGCCACTCCCGCGACGTTTCCGGTCCCCATCGTTCCGCCCAGCGCCGCAGTCATGGCCCGGAAGGGGCTGACATCCCCGGCATCCCCTCGCCGGGGATGAAGCAGGCTGCCCAGAGTAAGCCGCACAACCGTGACCCCGTGACGCAGCTGCATCCAGCCGGTGGCGGTGGTAAACCATACCCCGGTTCCCGTCAGCAGGGCCACCATGGCAGCCCCCCAAAGCCGTCCGATCCATTCCAGCATCCGAAATCCCCCTTTCCCTTTCTATACCTATGGTGGGGAAAGAGCCAAAAGACCCCCGGCAGTCTGAAGCAGCCGGGGGTCTTTCAGAAAGATTAAAATTTTATGGAAGGAACCGCCTTATCGTTTGGCGGGGAGAATCTCCAGCCAGTAGCCGTCGGGGTCATTGATGAAGTAAACGCCCATCTCCTTGTTTTCAAAACAGACCACATCCATGGCCTTATGATGCCGGTAGGCACCTTCAAAATCATCGGTGGTAAAGGCAATGTGCGTTTCATTATCGCCCAGATTGTAAGGATCCTGCCGGTCAGCTAACCAGGTAAGTTCAATTTGACAACTGGAGGTTTTGTCAGCCATAAATACCAGCTTGAACTTTCCGTCGGGACCTTCCTTGGTACGGACGATTTCCAATCCTAAAGCCTGCTGATAGAAGGTGACGCTTTTGTCCAAATCGAAGACATTAATATTGGTATGCACCATTGTAAAGGACATGGGCCTCACTTCCTTTCTGTGCTTTCAGTATACCAGTTGGGGCGGGCAGATTCATCCTTTTGGGGTAAAAGAAGGGTTACAATCACGTTACGCCGGTGGTATGGAGAGTTACAAAGCGCAATAAAAGCAAGGCATTTGTGCAGGTTGACAGATATAACTTGTAATTTTTGTGTGGTTTCTCTTGGAGTTTGCTCCCGCAGAATTTTATATTTCAGGTCTTGTGGAAGCATGTTTGCCTCTGAAGCGGGACAGCTGATATTTCGGGTCCGGTCACAGCAAGGCAGTGACTCCCTTTGGCCAACAGATTCTCCGGAGCCGCCAAGGCGCAGATGCAAGATGCCGTATCCCACAGGGAATACTTTTATTGACAGTCCGCACAGGTCCTGACGTATTCAAAATAAAAGGCAGCCAAGGCTTTAAATTGTGGCAATTCCTTTGCAGACTCCCATTTCTTTCAGCTGATATAATCCTCGATCAAAGCCGCCAACTCCTCATAACTTGACACATAAAGTCCCTGCCTGAGCTGCTCTTGGTCATATTCCGGCAAGAGCCGGGTATAGATATCAAAGATCATTTCAGGAGTATCCGCGCCTTCCTGAATGATACTGACCCGACCCTCCCAGTCCTTGATGTAGTAACCCGGTCCCGAGGAGCTGGGGGCTTCCTGAGCAGGACGGCTGGGCGGGGGAGCGGCCACAGCGGAGGAAGGAAGGTCTCTCACACTGCTGGCTCCCTGGGGCAGCTGGCGCTCTTCCTGCCGGGACACCGGGGCGGAAGGTCCTTCCTCCATGGAGGCGGGTTCCGGCAAAGGGACTCTTGAGAGCGCACCTGCCAAAAGAACGGCAGTCAGTACGGCTGCTGATGCCGCAAGATATCGTTTGAACACAGAGAAAACTCCTCTCTTCCCTCATTTATGGATGAGTATGGGCAAAAAAACGGGAAAACATACGCCTTTTCCTGATAAAAGGCTGTAAAAGGCAAGGTTCAAAAAAATGTAACACTATTTGCCATTTCTGTGGTATAATAGCCGCAGGATATTGCGATTTTACACCACGGCCAGAGGATCCGATGCCATAGCGGCAATGGAATGACTGCCTCTGCCGTTTTGTAACTCTGCTGCCTGTATTTCGCCGGCGGAGGCTCTCCGGCGGCGCTGTCCTTATTTATTTTGGTCCCAACAGGAGGCGATTACCCAATATGAATCAATCCGGAAATCCCGGCGGCGCTTCCCCCCGTGATAATTCCCGGCGTTCCCGCCGGTTTGGGTCTTCGGGAAGCAAAAAACCGTCCTCCGGCGGTGCCCGGCGTGAAGGCGCTCCCCGGAAATCCAGCCCGGCTGCAAAAGTACTGAAAAAAGTCGCCCGAGTTTTGGCGGCTTTGGTCATGCTGGGAATCATTGCAGGCTGTGTGGTGGGGTGCTGGCTCACGGTTTACGTTTTTGATATTCTCAGCGACGATACCAAGATGTTTGACCTGGATGCCTTTAAGCTGAGTTATACTACCATACTGTATGCCGAGGACCCTGAAACGGGCGCTCCGGTGGAGATTCAGCGGCTTTCCAGTCAGGATGGAAGCCGTATCTGGGTGGATTTTGCCGACATCCCCGATGTGGTCAAAAATGCGGCCATTGCGGTGGAAGACAAGCGGTTTATGACCCATACCGGCGTGGACTTCCAGCGTACCATTCTTTCCTTTGTTAACCTGATCGGGCAGAAGATCGGTCTGCCCTTATACGAGGGAACGCCCGGCGGTTCCACCATTACCCAGCAGGTGATCCGGAACCTGTCCAATGACCGGGATGTTTCCATCGCCCGAAAGCTTCGGGAAATCTTCCGGGCTCTGAACCTGGAAAAGCACTACTCCAAGGACCAGATCCTGGAATCTTACCTGAACGTGATTCCCTTTGGCAACAATACCAATGGCATCCAGGCGGCTGCCAACCTGTATTTCAACAAGGATGTGGGGGAACTTACGGCAGCGGAAGCAGCCTCCATCATCGGCATTACCAACAACCCCACTTTGTACAACCCATACACCAACTACGAGAACAATCAGGACCGCAAGGAAGATATCCTGTTCCTGATGCATGAGCAGGGATACCTCACCGACGAGGAATATGAGGCTTCCCTGGCAGAAGAAATCGTCTTTGATGAAGGCACGGCGGAAAAACGCTTCACTTACGATCAAAGCTATTTTGTGGATTATGTGATAGAAGAGGTAATCGCCGATCTGGTGGAAAAACTGGGATACACCAAAGAGGAAGCCACCAACGCCTTATACGGCGGCGGTTACCGGATCTATACCACTGTGGATCCTACTGTACAGGAAAAGCTGGAAACCATTTACGAAAATCCGGAAGAGTACTTCCCTCCGGTCAGCAATGTGGATGAATATCCCCAGTCTGCCTTTGTGATTCTGGATACCCGGGGCGCCATCAAAGGCCTGGTGGGCGGCACCGGAGAAAAAGAGGGCGCGCGCGTGTGGAACCGTGCCACCGATACCCGGCGGCAGCCCGGCTCTACCATCAAGCCCATTTCCTCCTATGCCCTTGCCTTTGAGAACGATCTGGTGCACTGGTCCACTCTGATTGAGGATGGTCCCTTTACCCTTTCGCCGGGACCGGGACAGCCGGAATGGAGTCCCCGGAACTATTATTCCGGCTTCTATGGCTACATGATCCTGGAAGAGGCCCTGCAGCGGTCCACCAACATGGTTCCGGTGCGGCTGTGCGATATGCTGACCCCAAAATACCTGTGGACCTTTATGCATGACAGCCTTCACATCGACCTGGTGGAGTCGGATATAGGTTACAGCCCCATGGCGTTGGGCTCCCTTACCTACGGCGTTACCCCCATGGAAATGGCCGGCGCCTATCAGATCTTTGCCAATGGCGGCACCTATACTGAGCCGTATTCCTATACACGTGTGCTGGACGCCAACGGCGAGGTGGTGCTGGAAAAGAATACCACCCCCACCCGCGTCCTCAGTTACGAAACTGCCACAGTTATGAATAAGCTGCTCCAGCGGGTCACTACCGGCCCCTACGGCACGGGTACCCGGGCCAAATTCCGCTCCGACATTCCGGTGGCCGGCAAGACCGGTACCACCGATGACGATGTGGATCAGTGGTTTATCGGCGTAACGCCCTACTATGTGGGCGTTTGCTGGATGGGCTTTGATGAACAGATCCTGATGGAAGATGGGGAAAACGGAGAGAGGGTCCCGGTGCGGGATGCCTACGGCAACACCATCCCCCACAGCATCGGGTATGTCAACCTTTCCTATCCTCCGCCGCTGCTTTGGAACACGGTAATGTCCTCTGTACACGAGGACCTGCCCGGCAAGGATTTTGAAGGCAGCGCCAGCGTGATCTCTCAGGCTTACTGCCTGGATACCGGCTATGCCGCCACCCCTGATTGCCCCAAAACAGCAACCGGATGGTACAAACCCATGAACATTCCCACTCCTTGCCCCTACCATGGCTCCGGCCTGGAGGAGAACTACCATCTGGCAGGAGATAAACCCTGGCTGGATGAGGAGGTCCCAAGGGACTTTGACAAGGATGAAGAGGAGGACGAGGAAGGCGAGCGGAAAAATTGGGCGGGCGGTTGGTATAACGACTGATTTGCCGCAGAAGATTTTTGCAGCAAAATGCAGGTAAAAAAGAAACGAAACAGCTGCATATCGCTTCCGCAAAAACAGCAGATAAAGCCGGCGTTTTTTGGAGAAAGATTTCCATTCTCCAGGGAACGCCGGCTTTAATGATATGCTTTAGTATCTACCACCTTTTTGCTGGAGAAGAAAAAATTGGGACTCAAACGGCGAGAAAAAGAGGCAAATAAAAATCTTGATGCATGGGCAAAACCTTCCTGCTTCTGAAAATACCTGCTCAACAGCTGCGGGGCAAGTGGTGCCAGCAACAGGACCTTCATCACCTTCGGGGAGTCTTTCCGGTATCATGATAGAATTTATGCAAATCTCCGGATAAACCGGAGATCCTGATTTTCCCCAATGGTTTGACGGATTTGTTTTATTCACCGATGGCTTTTTGCGGCAAAATAGGTTTGGGTCCCATGCTGCGGTATGGGGAAAAGAGCAGCCGTTTGGGCATTCTGGCACAGATGTTTTTCAGAAAATGCAATGGCGGAATGGCTGTTTTCCAGCCTCGGCGATTGGGAAAAAGCAGAATGTCCATAGATTTTCCGAAATATCCAACAGAAAAATTCATATCCAAGGGGTAAAATAAGAATCAGAAAAGTTTTCAGACAAACAGGAGGATTCTTTATGAACAGCTTGGAACATTTTATTCAAATCCTGTCCGGCCATTTTGATAATACCCAGCAGCTGGAAGAAATGAAAAAAGCAGGGAAGGATGACTTCCCTTTTGCAGAGCATGTCAACACGCCCTGCAACGATAAGATTCTGGATCTGCCGGATCATTTTGAAGGAGTTTTCCTGGTAGAGGAAAGCTATTATACCACAGGAGGAAAAACCCATGCCTCCCCCCATCTTTTTCTTTTTACTCCGAAAGGGGAGAACATCAAGCTTACCTCCTATGAACTGCCTCGGGGAATCGATAAATCTACCTTCAGCTACGATTCCATGACCCAGGTTCGGTATTCGGACCTGAAGGCTTCCGCCAAATTCACCCCCGCCGTATACACCTTGAAGGATGGTGCCTGGGAAGGGGGAAGTACCAGCATGTTCACTCCGGTGCTGAAATTCACCCTTTGGGAACGGTTTTCCCCGGAACAGCTGGAAGTAAGCGAATCAATGGAAATGAATGGAAAACGGACCTTTGGGTATGATGTTCCCATTGTGTACCGTCGGAAATAACTTGCTGGATCAACCAGAAAAATGGACCGGATGCCGCCAGTTTGCTGCGGTATCCGGTCCATTTCCTGTAGGCTAAAAGATTCACTCCCGATGGAAAGAGTAACAAATTTGATTTTTTCCACCGGACCGAGTTGGTTATGCCCATAGCAGTAACAAAAGACGGGTTCATCGAAAGAATCTGTCTCTTCCCGGACGGAGGAGCAGAGGAGGGGACCACATTACTTATCTTATCAAGAGTTTTTCTGAAGGAAACCTTTATGGCCCTGTGCATCCCCGTTAGCAGAAGGCTATATGATGCAGCTGAGCTGCGCAAAGCAGGAAAATCTTTTTTGGCGGCCTTGAAAAAGGCATGCCACGGCGTATTTCTTGAGTGACAGAAAGCAGCGCTCCAAGAGTGGCTGCCTGTTTACAGCCTCAGATAAGGGTACGGCCGAAAAGTCGCATTTGCATGACGTTTTCTCACAGTTTATGATCCGACAGAGACAGCCAAGGTGTGTCCTGAAGCAGCCCGCAATTTTTGTTGCAGTTGCATGGATATCAATCCCTGAAATATGGTTGGAGAACTGCCGGTAAGGGCTTTACACCATGGCTCTGAGGATGTAAGTCAGGTTTGCTGGCAGATCCTATGAAATCAAAGGGAAGAGCAGTAGCTACAAGCTGCCCTTCCCTTTGAAAAAGGTTGAACCAATAACCTCATTGTCCTGAGGACGTTGGTCTGTGAAAATGTGACGATACATAAGGAAAAGGGGAGGCGAAGCCGTTCTCTGTCTATGATCGGGAAACGGACAAGGCCATAGATCCCTTTGAGGTTTATCGAATCTCAGTAACCTCATATCCTCCATCTGTAACGGCTTTTGTCAGTACATCATCGGCCACCGGTTGGGAGAGAACCACCTCAGCGGTGCCGCTGTCTTTGCTGACAAGGGCAGACTCCACTCCGGGCAGGGCTTCCAGAGCCGTCTTTACATGGTTTTCACAATGTGCGCACATCATACCGGTAATAAAAAGAGTTTTTTTCATAACAGTTTCCTCACTTTTCCTATGTTTATGATGCAGCGGGTGATCCCGCCGGGCATTATGGATATCCACCAGATTCAGCCGCAGAGCGTTGCTGACAACACAAAAGCTGGAAAGGCTCATGGCGGCGGCTCCAAACATGGGATTAAGCTGCCAATTTAACAGTGGGATCAGCAGGCCGGCCGCCAGAGGAATTCCTACCAGATTGTAGAAAAACGCCCAGAAAAGATTTTCGTGGATATTCCGCAGCACAGCACGGCTGAGGCGGATGGCTGCGGCGGCGTCCGAAAGCCGGCTGTGCATCAGCACGACATCCGCCGCGTCAATGGCGACGTCGGTGCCGGCTCCAATGGCAATGCCGATATCCGCTCTGGTGAGAGCCGGAGCGTCATTGATACCGTCTCCCACCATCGCCACCTTACCGCTGCGGGCGAGGCGGCTGATCACCGCTTCCTTGCCATCGGGCAGAACGCCGGCAATCACCTCATCCACACCCACCTGCCTGCCGATGGCCTGAGCGGTACGGGAATTATCTCCTGTAAGCATCACCACCCGGATCCCCATTCCCTGAAGCTGGCGAATGGCATGGGCGCTGTCTTCCTTGACGGTATCTGCCACAGCGATAATTCCTGCCAACTGGCCGCCCTGAGCGAAGAAAAGCGGCGTCTTTCCCGACTCAGAGAGAGTCTCCGCCTGGGAACGAAGCTGGGGAGGAACCAATGCGTATTGTTCGATAAAGGAAAGGTTTCCGCCGGCCACAGCGACATCCTGCCACTTCCCGGTAAGGCCATTGCCGGGGACGGCAGCAAAATCTGCCGCAGCTTCCGTTTCAAGCCCCCGTTCCCGGGCGCAGGAGGTGATGGCATGGGCAAGAGGGTGCTCGCTCTTTTGCTCCAGAGCATGGGCCAGATGAATCAGAGCATCTTCTGTGACCCCGGGTGCCGGGATCAGATCGGTGACCGAAGGCTGTCCCTTGGTGATGGTGCCGGTTTTATCCAAAGCGACGATCTCCACTTTACCGGTTTCCTCCAGGCTGACGGCGGTTTTGAAGAGGATGCCATGGCGGGCGCCCACGCCGTTGCCCACCATAATGGCTACCGGTGTGGCCAGGCCCAGGGCACAGGGGCAGCTGATGACCAGCACTGAGATTCCACGGGCCAGCGCAAAGCCCAGCGTTTGGCCGGCCAGAAGCCATCCAACGGTGGTGAACAGAGCAATGGCGATGACCACAGGAACAAACACTCCCGAGACCCGGTCGGCGGCTTTGGCAATTGGGGCCTTGGTGGCTGCTGCATCGCTGACCATGCGGATGATTTGGGAGAGGGTGGTATCCTCACCGACCCGGGTGGCTTCGCACTGCAGAAACCCCGACTGATTGATGGTGGCAGCCGAAACACCACTGCCGGGTTCTTTGTCCACAGGGATGCTTTCTCCAGTCAGGGCCGACTCATCCACGGCGCTGCTGCCTTCCAGCACCACCCCATCTACCGGGATGCTTTCTCCGGGACGGACCACAAAAATATCCCCCGGACGCACCTCACGGATATCCACGGCCACCTGCTCTCCTGACCGGATCACAGTAGCCTGGCGGGGCGCCAGACGCATCAGGCTCCGCAGGGCATCGGTGGTTTTGCCTTTGGAACGGGCCTCCAGCATTTTGCCCACAGTAATAAGCGTCAGGATCATGGCGGCGGATTCAAAATAGAACTCATGCATATAAGCCATTACTGCCGCAGAATTTCCCGCCCATTGGGCATCTGTCATGGCAAACAGGGCATAGGTGCTGTAGACGAAGGAGGCGCCTGAGCCAATGGCAACAAGCGTATCCATATTGGGTGCGCCGTGGGCCAGGCTGGCAAAGCCGCTGATAAAAAATTTCTGGTTGATGACCATAATGGCGGCGGTGAGCAACAGCTGCAGCAGACCAACTGCCACATGATTCCGGGACAGCACCTGGGGCAGCGGCCAGCCCCACATCATATGCCCCATGGAGAGATACATCAGGGGAAGCAGGAAGCAAAGGGAAGCAATGAGACGACGCTTCATCCGGGGCGTCTCATGGTCGGCGAGAGCGTCTGCATCCGGTGCCGAAGAGGATGCCGCGGCGGATGCAGATTGGGAAGCCGCCCCATACCCCGCGCCTTCCACCGCGGCGATGACCGACTCTTCCGGGGCGGTCCCCTCCACGCTCATGGAATTGGTAAGCAGGCTGACCGTTACCGATGTGACCCCCGGTACCTGGGCCACGGCTTTTTCTACATGGGCGCTGCAGGCGGCACAGCTCATGCCCGTAACAGTGTATTGTTTCATGGATTCCTCCTTTATTTCATCAGCTTCTGCAGTGTGGCCACCAGCTCGTCGATCACCTGATCTTCGCCCCGGCGGATATCCTCCGCCACACAGGTGCGGATATGCTCTGCCAGCAGCACCTTATTGAAGCTGTTGAGGGCTGCCGTCACCGCTGATACCTGAGTCAGGATATCCACACAGTAGGCATCCCGGCTGACCATGTCCCGGATTCCCCGCACCTGCCCCTCGATGCGGTTGAGACGATGGATCATGGCGGTTTTTTCTTCCGAAGGCCGGATTTTATTTTGATGACAGGGACAAGCCGGGGTTTTATCCGTCATAAGAACACTCCTTATAAAGCTTTGCCCATATTATATACCCCCATGGGGTATATTGCAAGGGGGAATTTAAATTATATCCCAAAGGACATGCACCTTTCCGCTGTCAAAGGCATAAACCGGAGAAGGAAGCAACTGCGGATGCAAGGGAGGACAGGCGATGCAATACGGTGGAATAGATGTCAGCGTTTACCAGGGCGAGGTCCAGTGGGAGCAGGTGAAGAAAGCGGGAGTGGAATTTGCCATGATCCGGGCTGGCTGGTCGGGATATCAGGGCGGGCTTAATCTGGATAAAAATTTTCACACCAATGTGGAGGGTGTGCAAAAGGTAGGGATGCCTTGGGGCGTTTATTTGTATGCATATGATAAAACCCCCGAAGCAGCCGTTATTTCAGCCCGACGGCTGGCCCAGGAACTGAAGCCCTACAGGATTCCTTATCCGGTGGCCTATGATATGGAAGACCCTCAGTATCTCCATTACAGCAAAGGGGAAAATACCGCGATTGCCCGGGCTTTTTTGGAAGAACTGCAGGGACAGGGCTTTTATGTGATGCTTTATACCTTTACCAATTTTGCAAACGGTTACCTGAATATGGAAGAATTGCGGGCATATGATTTTTGGGTGGCGGATTACCGGGAGCAGGTAGGGTATAAAGGCCCCTATGGTATGTGGCAGTACAGCAACGTGGGGCGCATTGAGGGAATCGGTGTCTCTGTAGATTTGAACTGGGCCTATAAGGATTACCCCGGTATTATGGAAGCTGCGAGCCTGAATGGATTTGGGCAACCGGATGGGGGAGAGGCATGCAGAAACCAACTGGCGGAAAAAGAACGGGAACTGGCGGAACTGCAGAGCCGGTATGATGCTTTGGAGGCGGAATACCGAAAGACGCAGATAAAGATCCGGAGCGCCATTCAGATCCTGGAAAGCTGAGGCTTGCGGCCCTGCTGGTTGATGACGGAACACCCGCAAGGGTGAAAAACCCGGAGATTTGTGGAGGATTCCGAAAAAGAATATTTGAACCGGTTTGGGGCTGGAAGGCCGGGAAATTGCTTACGGAATGTTTTCCTCCCAATGGGCCGGAGCAGCGAGACAGACAGAGCAAAACGGGCGGCAGCAGATTCTGATAAGAGAGGGAAACCGCCCCCATTGAAAGCTGAAATTTTTGATTTTATTGGTCCGGATATGGATCAGGGCGGAACAAGGCAATCAGGTCTCCGTGCTGAGCTGGGAACGAGTAAGCCCTGTAAGGGTACCATACTGACGGCTTCTTCAGCGGGTGCTGAAAAATTTTTTGCTTACAATCATCTGCTCCACAGCCTGTAAACGGGTATTTGTACATCAGGAAAGATTTTTCCATGCGGGAAGCTTTTGCTTGTTTTTCGTTTTTCCCGCTTTCTTGAATCTGAAAGTTTCTTTGCTCTTTCCAACAGAGCGAGGTTGCTGCGGCCTCAAAGCATATAAAAACGGCTCCCTCTGTACCACACAGAGGGAGCCGTTTGGCAGAATCCTTATTTTTTCTTGAGAACGGGAACGCTGGGCGGGCAGAAAACGGAGAGAGGACGATGATGCACATCATATTCCTCAAAAAGCCCCAGATATTTTTCAAATACCCGCTGAGCATCCAGCTTCAGAGCGGTTTCGTCCACATCCACCAGCTTCCAGTCCTTCATCCGGACTTTACCGCCGATGATGGTATGGCGGACGTTGTTGCCCACACAGCTGACAATCAGGGTGCGGAGGGGATCCTCATAGGGGCCGACCCGCAGATCGTCCAGATCCACCACGATGATGTCCGCACGGGCTCCGGGAGCCAGTTTGCCCAGATCGTCACGGCCCAGAGCCTTGGCGCCGTTGATGGTGGCGGCGTTAAAGAAGTCGGCTGCATTGGTCTTGGGCCAGGCGGGCTCATCAGCCAGCAGATCAGTCATGGTGTCGTCTTCATTGTAGCGGGTGAAGAAGTAGTGCCACTCGCACCACCGGTCGATATCCCAGGCCAACCGCATGTTCTGGATCATGTCCACCGGCTGAGCGTCGGTGCCCAGGGTCATATTGATGCCCATGGCCTGATACTTGGCGAAGGAATTGAGGCCCGCGCCGTAGTTGGCTTCGGCAATGGGGGTCTGAATAACCGTCATACCGTTGTCAGCCAGTTTGCGGATGTCGCTGTTTTTGAGGGTGATGCCGTGAGGGATCAAAAGCTGAGGGCAAAGCATACCCCAATCCTCAAAGAAATCGATGGTGGTTTTGCCGTACTTGGGGATCATGTACTTCCATTCCACGTCCTCCTCGCAGGCGTGGAGGCGCATGGGCGCGTTCATCTCAACGGCAAAATCTTTGGCGCGGCGAAGGATCTCAGGACGTGTAACCGCGATCTGGCAAGGATTGATAAAGCCACGGATCATTCCGCCGTTGGCTCCGTCATAATCCTTGTAATACCGCAAAGCGTCCTCAAAGCTTTGCTTTTCACGAGCCTCGTCAACGGGGCCGCCCCGGGTACCGGAGGATTTGAAGCTGGGGCCAAGGTAGGCACGGATGCCCATTTCCTTGGCAGTCTCCGCCATGATCTCGAATTCATGGTAGGTCTGGGCCCAGCCGTGGAACTGCTCGCCGCAGATAGGCATAGCGGTGGTGATACCGTTCATGATCAGCTGCGCCATAGAGTATTTTTGCCGGATGGCAAATTCCTCATCGGTGTAGGGATCCACGGTACGGAACCGGGGGCCAGGCTCAAAGGTGGTGCCCGGTTCGGGGTTGCGGCGGAACAGCATGGTGTCAAAGATGGCATGATCGGTGTCGATGTCCGCTTCCAGATCGATGAATCCGGGGCTGATGATGGACAGGCCGGTATCCCATACTTCATCTACGGGTCCGTCGTAATCATGGCCGACAAAGAGAATTTCATCTCCCTGATAGACCACGCAGCCGTCCTCATAGACGACGTGGCTTTTGCCGTCGTAACCAATAACAAATTTGCCGGTAAGTTTTACGCGCTTGGACATAAGGATTCTCCTTTCTTGGGTTGCTCAGTGAGAAAAGATCACATCATGACAAACCCCAGAACCAGATAACCGACAGCAGACAAAACAGTAGGAATCATGATGAGGGGAACAGAGGTACGGGCATAATCAAAGGGCTGGATGTCACAGGCGGTGCAGGTGAGCAGCGCCGCGTCGCCGTAGAAGCAGGCATGGCTGCCGAAAGCAGTGCCGGAGATGAGGGCGCCGCCCACAATGGCAGGATCAGCGCCTACCGCCTGAGCCATAGGCATAATGATGGGGAAGGAAACAGTAGCCATAGCCCAGGGGCTGGCAGTAGCAAAGGACAGAGCAGCCAGAACCAGGAAGGTAATGACAGGGAAGAGGGGGCCGGAGATGAGTGGGGTGACGGTATCCAGCACGTAAGGCGTCAGGCCCAGTTCCGTATTGACCGCGTTGAGAACATAAGAAGCGGTCATGGTGATCAGAACGGTACCCATGCTCTTGAGGCCTTCGGGGATGCAGTCGGTAAATTCAGTGGGTTTCATCAGTTTGGTGGGGATGTACAGAACCGCTGCAGCAATAACTGCCAGGAAAAGTCCCAGCATGATATCGCCGGTAACAAGGGCAACCACGGTAAGGACCAGGATAGGAAGAATAAAGTTGATGGCGCCGGACCGGGCGATACCCTTCTCCATATCTTCGCCCCGATGGGCTTCCTTATGGCTCTCCGGGAAAACATTACCGGCCGCAGCCCGCTCCCAGGCTTTTTTCATGGGACCGATGCAGGGGATGATTTTAGTGGCAAAAAAGGGCACAATAATGACGGCCAGCCAGCAGTAGAACATATAGGGAATGGAGGAAATGTAGATGCCCATGCCCTGACCTTCCGGGGTGACACCCACCAGTTCAAACTGCGCAGCCATATAAACGGCCCAGGTGGAAACGGGGAAAAGCAGGCAAACGGCGGCACCGGTAGAGTTGACCACATATGCCAGAAATTCGCGGGGAACCTTGAATTTGTCGGTGATTGCCCGCATTGCTACACCGACACCGAGGCAGTTAAGGTAGTCATCCAGGAAAATGGCAATGCCCAGCAGCCAGGTCATAATAAGGGAAGACTTCTGCGTTTTAGCAAATTTGCTGCTCAGGTCGGCAAATCCGATGGCACCGCCGGATTTCTCCAGCAGCAGGATCAGAATTCCGCACATGACAAAGAGCAGATAGTACCAGCCCAGCGTATTGGCAATGTCAGAAAGGGAAGTGATCCAGGAGGTAAGAAAATTGGTGGGATTGAGAATTACATAGCCCACCAGACCGCCCAGCAGCATGGGCTCAAAGGAACGACGGGTAATGATGGCCACAACGATCACAACTGTGACCGGAATCAGGCTTAAAATGCCAAAGGTTGCAGGCTCCATAATACAATACACTCCTCTGAAATCAGGGGCTGTCTCCAATATCAGAAGCCATTTTTCTTATGCAAGCATTACAAGACTGCAAGGTAAGGCCATTTGAAACGCTTGCCGCCTCAAATGCCCCGCAGCACCTGCTGCCCTTGCACAAGACCGGTTGCTTTTGATTTTTCAACAGAACCCCCGGCAAAATGTGGGTAACTGCCTCCAACAGAAACCCCAGATAAAAACATTAGGTTCTGCCCCAGCTATACTGAGGCGAAAAGAAGGCTTCTGCCGACCAACAAAATGATCCACCTCGATGGGGATGGCAATAAGACTCTCAAATTGCCAATTGCCGGCAAAGCCCCGCAGCCCTCTGGAAAAAATGACTGCCCCAATGCATTTCCAGTACCCCAAAATGAAAATACAGAAAGCGCACAAGAGATGCTGTACAAATTTTTGCTCACAGGACCGCATATACTTGCTTTCATCAGGAATGGAGACAACCATTTGACTTTTGCTGCCTGCTTTGGTGAGGTTGGCCTGCAGAACGATCCACAATACCACTGCACAGGTTTGCCTGAACAATGGTATCGGGGAACTTCACATGGTCGAAGCCATAATGCAGCGACCCTGCCAACAACAAGCAGGCAAATAAACAAACGGCTGGTGAGGACGAAATATCGGGAGAGGAAAGCCGTATGACATCCGCCTCGTCCGCTTCCGGCAATGAAAGCATGCCCCGCCTGAGTCTGAACTCATAGGGCAACAGGAAATCAGCTGGACCGGGAGACAAAATCTCCCGGGACCTCCGGGTACAGTAAAGGGAATGCGCAATGCGACATCCAGTGCCCCAAACACATTTTGGCAAAAAGCCACCGTTTTCCAGCGGTAATCCTGCCTCAGCGTGCGTTTCACGTAAAAGAAACTGCCGAACCATCCAAAAAGCAAGGCTGAAACGGGCATTTCCTTTTTACATGCAGGCATTTAGGACATCAAATATCAAAGGGTACAGTCACACGGACTGCCCTTTTTTCTGGCAGCCAGTCTGCTTGGAGAAGACCGCCGCAGCCAAACCGCCAGTAAGAAATAAATCGAACATGTAGTTTTAGTCGCACCTCGATTCAATTTCCATCCTTGCACTGCGCTCGGGTTGTTCGGCCTGGCAACTCCCCAACGCCGTGCATGCGTATATAGTTCTCGGCCCTTCCGCAGAAGCGGCAGCCTACTAAGCTGCCTTCTGTATCCAGACCGGTCACTATCAAAATGGGTGCTGTTGTCAGTATAACAAATAAACGACAAAGTTTCACGTAGGTAAAAATTCTAAAAATTAAAGTAAGTATTATCTTAATTTACTAAATTCGACTCAGGATTACTTAAAAAATAAGGTGAAAACAGAAAAAACAAAGTTCGGATGTTAAAATCTGTCATTTTTATTCCGGTAATCCCGGGCGCTGCACCCCGCGTATTTGAGAAAACACACGGAAAAGTATTTGTAGCTGCTGAACCCTACTCTTGTGGCAATTTCATAGGTCTTCAGTTCCGGATCATCCAGCAGGAGCTTGGCCTGATTGATCCGGTATTTGTTCAGCCAGTCGCCCAGTTTATAACCGGTCTGCTCCCGGAAGATCCTTCCCAGATAGTTGGGGGTCACAAAAATTTCTCTGGCGATGCTTTGCAGAGTAATATCTTCCGAATAATGGTCCCGGATATACTCCTGGGCTTTACGTACCAGGGGAGATCCTGCAGCATGTCCTTCCTGCTGCTGCGGCTCCACCAGCTGTTCCTGCATCCAGGTGCGAAGTTCTTCCCCTGACAGCAGGACATCCAGATGGGCAGTATCGTCCTCAAGCTGCGCGGGACTGTCCCGATGGACCAAATGGCGCACGATGGTCAATAGCCTTCGGCAGGAGTGTTTGACCTCATCGAAATCGGCCAAGGCACAGGCATATTCCCGAAACATATCTTCAAAATAGCGGCTGCCCTCTGACCACAGCTCCTGGCTGAAGGCATGAGCAGCGGCGTGCTCCCATTTATGGGCTGCTTCCAGATGCGGCTCATCTTTTGGGCGCGGGCCAGGAAAAATTCTGGTATCGGTGTTCCAGGCCCAAAGTCCCAGGGCACGGCGGGCATCCCGATAAGATGCGGGAAGCTCCCGGATCCCCTGGGCCACGCTGCCCACGCCGATGGCCAGATAGGGATAAAGTTTGGGCGAAAGCGCATCCGAAAGCTTGGAGCAAAATCCCAGCATGGCTGTATTGGTATGGGCAGGGGTATCCGCTCCCATAAGCAGGAGAAACAGGTCAGGCTCCAGTTCGGTAAAAAATCCGCCGGGAGAATTCTCCAGAGCCAGGTTCATGGACTGGGTCTTTTGCCAGAAATCCATGGCATGCTCCTTGGAGGAACGGTACTGATTGGCGTCTGCCTCCCCTGTACGCAGAAGGGCCAGCTGCAGACAGGGCTGATCCATGGGGATCTTCAGCCGCCATGCTTTGCCCAGGGCGGCTTCTTCATTGGTGATCCTGCCATGGATCACATCTCCCAGAAAATGCATTTGCAGGATAGGGATACCTTCGTTGAGCAGGGCGTCTTTACTCATGCTTTCCAGATACCGGTTTCGCTCGCTCAGGCATTCCTTTTTAACTTTGAGCACCGACTCCACAATATTCTCCACGCCGGCAGGCTTGAGCAGGTAGTCCTTGACGCCGATCTTGAGAGCGTCCTGGAGATATTGGGTCTCATTATAGCCGGTGAGAAAAATGATCCGGAGGGAAGGAAGTACCTCCTTCAGTTCCCGGGCCAGCTGGATACCGTCCCGTCCCGGCATCCGGATATCGCTCAAAAGGATATCCGGTTGGGTCTGGATGGCTTTTTGAAAGGCATCGTCCCCATTTTCCGCTTCGGCCACCAGCTGGATATCCCAGGTGCTCCAGTCCACATAATGCCGCAGTCCTTTTCGGATTCCGGCCTCATCGTCTACGATCATCAGCTTGATCATGGTTCACCTTCCTCCTTTTCAGGCTTAATAAAGGGGAACGTTACCGTTACGATGGTACCGCCCTCCGGCTTATTGCGGAATACCAGACCGTATTCCGGGCCAAAGGCCAGCCGGATACGGTCGTTGACATTGCGGATGCCGAATCCACGGGTGGACTCCAGCGGCTGGGCCATAAGCTGCTGGATATCTGCAACATCCACACCCGCTCCATTATCCTCGATGGTATAGACCAGAAAAAGACCCTGCCGGCGGATGGACACATTGATTTTCCCATCTGCCCGTTGACCGATGCCGTGAACAATGGCGTTTTCCACCAGAGGCTGGAGCACCAGCTTCACAGTTTTGCAGTCCGGGGTCTGAGGATCCAGATCCAGGTTAAAATCAAAGGGATATTTTCCCTGCTGCCGGAGAATGACATAATATCGCAGATGCTCCAACTCGTTGCGGACGGTGGTGAACTCTCCGGCAGGGGTCAGGGCTGAACGGAAAAAGAGGGAAAGGGCGTCGATCAGCTCACTGGTCTCCGGCGCATTCTCCATTTTTGCAGTCCAGTACACCATGTCCAGGGTGTTATAAAGAAAATGCGGGTTGATCTGAGCCTGAAGGGCCCGAAGTTCCGCTTCTTTTTTACGGATGTCCGCCTTGTACACTTCATCCACCAGAGAGTCGATTTTGGAAGCCATGCGGTTAAACTGGGTGGCCAGCTGTGCCACCTCATCATTTCCCTTTACATCGATGCGGGCAGAAAAGTCTTCCTTCTCCATTTGCTTCATCTTTGCCATTACCTCATAAAGGGGACCCAGGATGCGGTGAGAAAGGCTGTTCCCCAGCAGGAGGCAAAGGAGGAGGCAGACAAAGGTCAGAGAAGTGAGCAGCAGAATAGCGGCCACGATCTGCTGGTCTACTGCCGTGGCCCGGAAAACCAGGCAGAGGGTCCAGCCGTTGACCGCCAGCGTATAGGGGACCACATAATACCGTTTGTTTCCGATAACGCTTACAAAGCTGGTCCCGTTTTTGGTCAGCAAATTTTTGGGAGAAAAATCTTCCGGAGGAAGGGGCGCCTCCAGAGGATCCAGGGAAAAAACGGTATGCCCGGTTTCGTCGAAAAGATAATAGGTAACAGCCTCGGTATTTTCAGCGGCCAGGAACGTACGAAGGCTTTGGGTGTCCATGAAAATTTTGGCGTAGCCCAGATGCTTGGTGGCCATCTGGGGGTGCCGAAGCAGGCGGCAGGTATAAATATAATCTTTGCCGCCCAGATTCCGGTCCACGCCCCAAAAGGCGCTTCCATTGCCCACCCAGGCCCGCATGGAATCGGTGGAAGAAATATGCATGGGCAGAGGACCGCTGGAAAGGGTCACGCCGTTGAACCCCCGGATCTGAAGGGCGGTTATGTATTCCCCCGTGCTTTTTACATAACGCTGGTAATTATAGGCGCTGAACATTTCCTGAGAGCTGATTGCCAGCTGCTCCCAGGGCAGGGAGAGGTAGGTGGTAATATCGTAGCTCCCGATGATAAAAAGAGATGCCCGGTTCAGTTCGGCAAAGATATTTTCCACCGCGGCTCCCATTTTTTTCATGGTAAAAATAGTGTAATCTTTATAGCTTTTTTGGGCCGATCGGACTGTGGTGGAAACCACAAAAGCCGTGTAAAGAGTGATGGGAATAAAAATAAGCAGCGCGGACAGCAAGAAAATCCGCTGCTGCAGGGTGTAGTGTCTTTTCAAGAACGATCTCCCTCCTCCCTTTGTAAAATTATAGCACGGGGTGGGATAAAAACAAAGCGATGAGCGGTCTGGTCCTTCCTCCCTGACACGAGAACATTGCTTTGAAGGATAAAAAGTGTTGATTTTTTCCTGTTGACAAAAATTTTTTCTTTTCAGCGGTTGATTTTTTTATAAGGAAGGTGGAAATGTGAGATAAACGGGGGGGATATCGGAGTTTTTTCTTACAGGTGTTTTTACTAAAATAAAGCTGTCGATGGACGTATTGCCTAAAAACAGACAACTCCGTGAATGAATCATGTGATGTTTGCTGCAAACGGGACCGTATTCCGCTCCCCTGGCTGTACGCGAGCAGACAAAGGGAAGCGGCCCCGAGGCCAGAACCTCATGCCGACAAACAGAAAGAGGAGTGGAGTTATCGATGGTCAAATATTTGCTCAAGCGTTTTGGCTACCTGCTGCTGGTCATTTTGGCGGTATCCTTTATTGTCTTCACGCTTCTGCACTTTACCCCGGGCGACCCGGTCCGCATGGTCCTGGGCGAGGCGGCCACGGAGGAAGCCAAGGAAGAGCTGCGTGAGCAGTTAGGACTGAACGACCCCTTCCTGGTGCAGTATTTCAACTACCTGAAAAAGATGGTGCTGCACGCGGATCTGGGAATGTCTTATCTTACCAAGCGCCCGGTGCTTACCGAAATCATGGTGGTGATTCCCAATACCATCATTTTGTCGGTGGTGGCCACCATCATTGCTTCGGTATTCGGTATTTTACTGGGGATCATTTCGGCGATCAAGCAATATTCCCTTATTGACGCCTTTGTCACGGTTTTTGCCCTCATTGGTACCTCGGTCCCCATTTTCTGGTACGGTTTGCTGATGATCCTCTTCTTCTCGGTTTATCTCCAGTGGTTCCCCCCTTCCGGATTCACCAATATCAAGGAAATGGTGCTTCCCTGCTTCGCTCTGGGTATTCAGAGTATGTCCATCATTGCCCGTATGACCCGCTCCAGCATGCTGGAAGTGCTGCACCAGGACTATGTCAACATGGCCCGGGCCAAAGGTCAGAAGGAGATCGTGGTGATTTTGGGGCATATCTTCCGCAACGCCCTGGTCCCCATCATCACGGTGGTTGGTATCCAGTTCGGCTCCCTGCTGGGCGGTGCCTGCTTTACTGAGATCGTTTTCTCCATCCCCGGCATCGGACGGCTGATGGTGGAATCCATCAAGACCCGGGATTATCCGGTGGTATTGGGAAGCGTGTTCTTTGCCTCCGTGTGCGTCAGCATCGTCAACCTGATGGCGGATATTCTGTATGCCATCGTTGACCCCAGAATCGCGCGGACCTGAACACAGTCAGAAAGAAGAGTGGGGTGAAATTATGGCTCAGCAGACAACTGCAAATGTCAAAAAATCCAAAACCCAGTTGGGGATGGTCATGCGGGCGCTGTTTAAAAACAAAATGGCGGTAGTGGGCATGGTCATACTGTTGGTCCTGTTTTTTGTAGGTGTCTTCGCACCGCTGATCGCGCCGTATGACTACGCGGTACAGGATCTTCAGAACACCTTCCAGCATCCCAATGCCCAGCACTGGTTCGGAACCGATAAGTTCGGACGGGATATCTTCAGCCGTGTGATTTATGGTGCCCGAGTTTCCCTGCTGGTAGGCTTCATTGCCGTGGGCATCGCCGTGGTCATCGGCGGCGCGCTGGGCGCGATTTCCGGTTATTATGAAGGAAAAATCGATAACGTCATCATGCGTATCATGGACATCATCATGGCCATTCCCAACGTGCTGCTGGCCATCGCCATTGTGGCAACATTGGGAACGGGTCTGGTCAATATGATGATCGCCCTGGGCATTTCGGCCATTCCCCGGTTTGCCCGGGTGGTGCGGGCCACCACCCTCACCATCCGCCGGGAGGAATACATAGAAGCCGCCGTCGCGTCCGGCGTCAGCGATTTCCAGATCATTGTCATGCACATCCTTCCCAACTGCCTGCCTCCCCTCATTGTCCAGATCTCACTGGGCGTGGCGGATGCGATCCTGATGGCAGCGGGCCTGAGCTTTATCGGCCTGGGCATCCAGCCCCCCGATCCCGAATGGGGCTCCATGCTGTCTGAGGGCCGCCAGTATATCAGAGGATGGGCCTATATGACTTACTTCCCCGGTCTGGCCATCGTGCTCACCGCCCTCTCCCTGAACCTGTTGGGCGACGGCCTGCGGGACGCTTTGGACCCGAAGATGAAAAACTGAGTGTTGAGAAGGCGGTGGAATCATGAGCGAAGAAAAACTGTTGGAGATTAAAGATCTCTGTGTTACCTACAAAACGGATGACGGCGTGGTATATGCGGTCAACCACCTGAACCTGGAGCTGGGCCCCCGTGAGACCCTGGGTTTTGTGGGAGAGACCGGAGCCGGCAAAACCACCACAGCCAAGGCCATTATGCGGCTCCTTCCCATCCCCCCTGGAAAGGTCACCCAGGGCGAGATCATTTTTGACGGCAAGGACCTGCTGAAAATTTCAGGTAAGGAAATGCGCAAGGTTCAGGGCGAGGAGATCTCCATGATCTTTCAGGACCCCATGACCTCCCTGAACCCGGTGGTGCGGGTCGCCGACCAGATCATGGAAATGCTGCGGCTCCATAAGCACTACAACAGCAAGAAGGAGGCCTACGAGGAGGCCTGCCAGCTGCTGAACATGGTGGGCATCAAGCGGGAACGCGCCAATGATTACCCCTATCAGTTCAGCGGCGGCATGAAACAGCGCGTGGTCATTGCCATTGCCCTGGCCTGCAACCCCAAACTGGTGATCGCCGATGAACCTACCACCGCTTTGGATGTTACCATCCAGGCCCAGGTGCTCCGGCTGATGAAAAATCTGAAGGACAAATTTGGCACCTCCATGATTTTGATTACCCACGATCTGGGCGTGGTGGCCCAGATCTGTGACAAGGTTGCTATTATGTATGCAGGCAGCATTGTGGAATACGCCACCAAAGAGAAGCTGTACACCAATCCTTCCCATCCCTACACCAAGGGCCTGTTTAACTCCATCCCCAAGCTGGATGTAAACGAGGAGTGGCTGGAAGAGATCCACGGCCTGCCGCCCGAGCCCACCGAGCAGATTCCGGGATGCATTTTCAATCCCCGCTGCCCCAATTGCATGGAGCGGTGCAAACGGGAAAAACCGGGCATTACCTATCTGGATGACCAGCACTATGTCAGCTGCTTCCTGTTTGAACAGGATGGGCAGGCAGAGAAAGGGGGAGAGGCGTAATGACAGGCAGCAACGAAAAACTGGTTGAGGTCAACCACCTGGTCAAATATTTTAATGTGGGCAAGGGAAAGCTTCACGCCGTGGATGATCTGAGCTTTTATATCAATAAAGGCGAGACCCTGGGGCTGGTGGGCGAAAGCGGCTGCGGAAAATCCACTACCGGACGCACCCTGATCCGCCTCATTGACGCCGATTCCGGCGAGGTTTTGTTCCACGGCGAAAACGTGCTAAACTATGACAAGCATCAGCTGAAAGATTTCCGCCGCAAGGTGCAGATGGTATTCCAGGATCCTTATTCTTCTCTGGACCCTCGGAAAAACCTGGCGGAACTGATTTCCGAACCTCTCATCAACTCCCCCGAATATAAGGGCAACAAGCAGAAAATGGATGCCCGGGTGCGGGAACTGATGGATATTGTGGGCCTTTCCCAGAGACTGATCAACTCCTATCCCCATGAGTTGGACGGCGGACGCCGTCAGCGCGTGGGTGTTGCCCGTGCCCTGTCGGTAAATCCGGAGTTCATTATTCTGGATGAGCCGGTTTCCGCCCTGGATGTGTGCATCCAGGCCCAGATCATCAACCTGCTCAAGCGTTTGCAGCAGGATATGGGTCTTTCGTATCTCTTCATCTCCCACGACCTGAGCGTGGTCAAGCACATCAGCGACCGCATCGCCGTGATGTACCTGGGCAAAATGGTGGAGCTGAGCGACTATGAATCCATTTTTGTGGATCCTCTCCATCCCTATACCCAGGCGCTGCTGTCGGCTATTCCCATTCCCCGTATCGACCTGGACCGGGAAGAGATCATCCTGCACGGAGATGTACCCAGTCCGGTGGATCCGCCGGCCGGCTGCCGTTTTGCCGGACGGTGCCGGTACGCTCAGGAAAAATGCTTCCACGAAACCCCCACACTGGAAGAATTCAGTACGGGACGCTATGTGGCCTGCCACTATGCCGGCAAGCTGGATACCCTTTCTGTCCAAGACACCAGTGAAAAGGTGTTTGCTTAATAAAGCAAGGAGGAGAAATGATGAAAAAGCATTTTCGTAAAATCGCAAGTCTCATCTTGGCGGCAGCGATGCTGACCACCATGCTGGCAGGTTGCGGCGGCTCTGCTCCCGCCGCTTCCGGAAACGCCGGAGGCGAAGGCGGCGACGGAGCGGTCAAGGATACCCTGACCGTCGGTATTCCCTGGGATCCCCCCACGCTGGACCCCCATGCATCTTCCACCACCCCCAGCGTCAACAACCTGACCCCCGTCTACGAGACTCTGGTCTGCTATGACGAAAACCTGCAGATCCAGCCTATGCTGGCTGAAAGCTGGGAGCAGATCGACGACCTCCACTGGCAGTTCAAGCTCCGCCAGGGCGTCAAATTCCACAACGGCGAGGAAATGAAGGCCAGCGACGTGGTTTACAGCATGACCCGTGCTACCGGCCCCAAGGGCGCCAACGTTTCCTACATCATGCGGGCCATCAACCCCGATGAGTGCAAGGTAGTGGATGACTATACCGTCATCATCGGCACCCATGAGCCCTTTACCCCCCTCATCGGCTATCTGCCCTACATCGGCGCCGTCATCGTCAGCGAGAAGGAATTCACCACGGATGAGGCTCATGCCGAGCAGAACCCCGTAGGCACCGGCCCCTTCAAGTTCGTTTCCTGGACCAAGAACGACCGCTGCGTCTATGAGCGCAACGAAGACTACTGGGGCGAGAAGCCTGCCTACAAGAACCTGATCATCCGGACCATTGTTGAGGCCAACAGCCGCGTGATCGAGCTGGAGTCCGGCAACATTGATATTGCTTATGCCATTCCCGCCAATGATATCCCCCGGCTGGAATCCAACCCCGATACCAAAATCGAGCGCAACGACTCCACTCTCTTTGAGTACATCGGCATGAACTGCGAGAAGGAGCCCTTCAACAATCCCGAGTTCCGCCGGGCCATTGATCTGGCCATCGACGAGCAGGCGGTAGTGGATACCGTGTACATGGGCAACGCCCGCTACACTCCTACCTGCGTCACTCCCAACATGCCTTACTACGATGACAGCGATACCGCTCCCAAGTATGACCCTGAGGAAGCCAAAGCCATCATCCAGAAGCTGGGTATCCCCGAAGGGACCACCTTCCGCTTCACCATCTATGATGATCAGTTCAAGATTGACGCTGCCACTGTGATTCAGAGCATGCTCAACGCAGTGGGCCTGAATATTGAGATCCAGGTTCTGGAGCAGGCCACCTTCTGGACCACCGTGGAGGGCGGCGACAGCGAGATGTTTATCAGCGCCTGGGGCGCCGTGGGTATTCCTGAGCCCGACAACAACCTCTTTGGCACCCTGCACTCTGTCCAGATCCCCAACGGCAACATCTGCTTCTGGAGAAATGAGGAGTTTGATCGGGTCATGGATGAGAGCCGTGCGGTTCCCGATGGTCCCGAGCGTGAAGCCCTCATCAAGCAGGCCCAGCAGATCATCCGCGCCGAGGTTCCTTATATGACCTACTCCAACGTGCAGCAGATCTGCGGCACCCGTGCCAATGTCCGCGGCTTTAAGCCTACCGCAGCAGAGAGCCACTTTGTCAAGGGCGTCTACTTTGAGGACTGAAATACCCTGTTTTGACAAATGCAAAACCAGTTTTACTCTCCTTATATGACATAAGCAAACTGGCCGGAACCATTGGTTCCGGCCAGTTTGCTGCTATTACCGGCTTTTGCTTTACCATCCTGAAAAACGAACCGGCCAGCAGCTGTCAAGCAAAAAGTTCTGAAACAGAAAACAGCTATTTTGAATAGGAATCACAGTAAAGAATGCAGGGAAAGGGTATTTGGCATACGCCGTGGGAACAACCGCTGCAACGCATTTTTCAGGTCCGCACAAACTTCCTGATCAGCAAAAATAAGCTTCGCACATTCTTTTGGTTCATGAAAAGTGGATGGGTCACAGGGGGATTTTGGGGGGAGAGGTATCTTTACCCCAAAAAAGCAGAGGGGAAGGGGAAAACCTTTTACCACCGGCGGCTGGCATCACAACATCAGTTCAGCCAGCTGCTCGGGCGTCATGCCGGAAATATAATCGTCCAACCCGGCAGCCTCAGCGGCTTTTTCCAAATCCTGGCGGCAGTGACGGACCCCTATCAGGGCCTGCTCCAAAAAGGCGGTATCCCGGACGCCAAAATAGTCTCCGTGGATAGAAACGGCAGCAACCGTTCCTTCCCGCACCTCCAGTGTAACATCCACGATCCCAAAGGGGAATTTCCGGCTTTTGCCCAGCGTGCAGCGGGGAGAGGCTGCGAAGTTCCATTCCCAGGTACGATACCGGCTGTCTGCCAGCTGGTTTACAGCGGCAAGGTCCTGGGGTGTCAGCCGGTAGGGGTGCAGATGGGGAAGGGTGCGAAGCAGATAGGCCTCCAACCCGTCCCGGAACTCCTCCACGGTCATGGGAACAGTCAGGTGCGAGGAGATATTGGTCACCCTGCTGCGCACCGATTTGACCCCTTTGCTTTGGAATTTGACCGGCCGGGGGCGAAGCGCCCCGGAGAGATCTTCCATACTGGCAGAAAACAGAAGGCACCCATGATGCATGATCCGGCCGCCGCGGACGGTTTGAGCATTGCCGGAAAATTTCATACCGTCGATCAGAAGGTCATTGCGGCCGGACAGCTCCGCGGCGACACCCAGAGAAGCCAGATATCCTACAATGGGAGCGGTAAACTTTTGATAATTGGCAAAATCCCCCTGGGCGCATGGCTGGATCAAAGTATAATTCAAATTTCCCAGGTCATGAAATACAGCGCCGCCGCCGGTAATCCTGCGTACCACGGCAATCCCATGCTCCCGGACATAATCCGGATCGATCTCTTCCAGAGTATTTTGGTTCCTGCCCACAATGATAGCGCGGCGGTTGCGCCACAAACAAAGGATTTCTTCTTCAAAGGAGGTAAGCAAATACTCTTCCAGCGCCAGATTGAAAGCAGGGTCGGTGGAAAAATTTTGAACCAGCAGCATGGCCGTTCCCCTTTCTGTTCCAGGGTGAAAATACAAAAATAATGGTACCCAAAATGAAACAAAAGTCAAGAGGAAGGGCCTCCCCAAAGCCTGGGCAGGTGGGTATGGGAAAAATCTTGAAAGATTGCGGCGCTTGCCTGATTCATCCGGATTCGGTGGTGTGACGACGGGCTTGGCGGAGGTGCGTATCCGGCTTTTATCCGTTTGCCCTGCATCAAAATTTTGTGTTTTGGAGCGGTACGCAGACCGGCGTATAAAAGCTGAATATGAATTGGCAGAGATAACGAAAAGGCCGCAAGAGGGAGCATATGGAACTCACCACAGCGGCCAGGTGGGTTTGAAAGATGCGGGTATCAGAGGGAATATAGAACGAGTGAATGCCAATGGAATGCCCACAGCGATCCATCCATAACGTAATATGGAAAAGCGGTCAAGTGTTTGAGAAGTCTGTACGCCAAATCCGTTAAAGACAGGCCGAATACCCATCTCGGTGCAGGAGCTGGTCGTCTGAACCCGGGGGACCCCCTGGCAGGCGGATTGACACTGCACTTTCTTTTTCGTTATACTGAAAAAACCGGATTGCGTGAAAGGCCTCTTTTGAGAACAACCGGGGGTATGTGCCCAAAGCTCCGGAGAAACCGGCGGAGTATGACGGCATAGCGGGAGAGAGAAGGCGAAGCCTTCCCGGTGATGGGGCATTTTCCCCGAATTTGGAGGATAGTATCAGAAAAGGAGGAACAGCTGTGGAACTGGTGGTAAAACGGTTTGATGAGCTTACATCCAGGGAACTGTATGAAATTCTTCGGATCCGGGTAAGCGTTTTTGTGGTGGAGCAGCAGTGCCCGTATCAGGAATTGGACGAGTGGGATCTCCGGGCCTACCATGTTTTTTTAAGGGACGACGAAGGGATCCAGGCATATCTGCGGGTCTTGGACTCTGGGACCGTCTTTCCCGAAATCTCTTTGGGCAGAGTGCTGGCTCTCCGGCGCCGGTGTGGGCTGGGAAGCCGGATTGTAGCGGCTGGTCTGGAGGTAGTTCGGGAGCGGATGCAGGGAACCCGGGTCCGTATTGAGGCCCAGACTTACGCCCGGGGGCTGTATGAAAAATTTGGTTTTCGCCAGGTTTCAGAGGAATTTCTGGAAGATGGGATCCCCCATATTCAGATGCTTTTGGAATGGGACGAAGAGCGGCCTGTTTCAGAAAATGAATATTCTTTACCCGACGCCGACAGACTGATATAATAGGGTTATGGAAACGACGCCGCCTCCGCGGCAGTAAGCAGGGAGGAATCGACAATGCCGGAAGAAGTCAAGCTTTTGTGGAAAGATAGAAAAAGAATTTTGGGAATGCCCATTACCTTTACCAAATACTCCATTTCGGAAGATCGGCTGTTTTTGGAAACAGGTCTGCTGAACATGTCCCAGGAAGAGATTCTGCTTTATCGGGTCCGGGACATCAGCCTGCATATTTCTCTGATACAGCGGATTTTTGGAGTGGGCTCCATTATCGTGCAGTCCTCGGATAAGACGCTGCCCACCATGACCATGAAAAATATTAAAAATCCCAAATATGTCAAAGAACTCCTCCATCAAAATGTAGAGGAAATGAAGCTGCGCCGTAAAATGCGGGTGGGAGAAATCCTGGGTGATGGAAGCGGTTCGGCTGCCGACCAAGAGGATTTGGACCCGGATGATGAGATCGAATGATCCGCTGCCAGTAAAAGCCAGTATAGGAGGCTCCTTTGGAGAAATACTATCATTGCGGCCGTCACCATGACCGCCATATCAACCAAAGGAGATCGTATAAAATGGATAACTGCAATGCCAACAAGAGCATCGAATGCAGCGTTACTCAGTGCCGCAACCACTGCACCACCGGTCAGTATTGCGCGCTGGATAAAATTCGCGTGGGTACCCACGAGAGCAACCCCACCATGGATCAGTGCACCGACTGCCTGTCTTTTGAGAAAAAGTAAACACATCCCGTGCAGGCCGCCCCGGATTTCCGGGGCGGCCTTTTTGTCTTTGGAAGTTTGCTTCAAGTGTCTGGATTCATGGGAGGTTTGATGTTGATATAGGCTGACTTTCAGGAATTCAAAAGCATAATATGGGAAAAGACCATAATTTTTTCAAGAAGTGTGGTGTGGATATGCCACTATTGACAATGATTTCTGGCGTGATATACTGGATTCACGCTGCTGGCAACACTGTTGTACGTCCGACAACATGCTGTCCCGCCTCAAGAGGCAGGAAAATGTTCGGCAGATATACTCGAAAAAAGCATTTCGTATACATTGAAACTGGCATCTGAGCTGCACGATGGGGATTTTTTCCAACCTGGTGTGAAAAGGCCGGCCAAAGCTGGCTCCCCAATATACAGCGGGAAGGCTTGGTGTTCCGGCTGTGGGACTGCCTTCCTCAAAGGATGGAACAGATGCAAAGGAGCGTGAAAACATGGAAGTATTGGAAGCAATCCGGGGGAGAAGAAGCTACCGGAAAGAGTTTTCCCCTACGCCTGTCCCCAGGGAGGACATGCAGGAAATTTTGGAAGCAGGCGTGCTGGCCCCCTCCGGGTGCAATCTGCAGACCACCCGCTTTGTGGGGGTGGACGATCCTGCCATAGCTCATAAACTGGCAGAAGCTTACGGAAAGCCTTGGGCAGCTACGGCGCCTGCGGCGGTAGTGCTGCTTTCCAAGCCTTACCCCAAGACGCCGGGAGGCTCCCGCCATGTGGAGGATTTTGCGGCTGCTGCCGAGAATATCCTGCTGGCTATTACCGCCAAAGGTTATGCCGGTGTATGGATTGAAGGGCAAATCTGCGGTGAACCGGCCAGCCGGATGGCAGAGATCCTGCATGTGCCGGAGGACCTGCAGCCGGTGATTTACATCCCTTTTGGCAGGCCGGTACAGGAGGCGTCCAAGCCCCCCAAGATGTCCTTTGAAGAGCGGGCATGGTTTAACCGCTGCCCGTAAGCCGGGACTTTTTATCCAAAAGCTAACAAGGAAAAACGGTTTGGCAGATTCCAAGGCCCCCTGTATTCCCAATAATACAGGGGGCCCTTTTATTGCTGCACTCTTGCAGGAAGGAGGATTGCCCTGCTTGCGGCGTTATCTGGCAGGCTCGGGTTCCAGCTTAAATACATCCGCCACCTCATAAATAGCGATGTATGCGGATGGATCGATGGCATGGACCAATTCCCTCATACGACTGATCTGGAACCGATTCAGAACGATCCAGACGATTTTTCGCTCTGCTCCCGAAAAAAATCCCTGTGCCTGCAGCACGGTGATGCCCTGCTCAAAAACCTGTGAAAGGCTGGCACAAATTTCTTCGTGGCGCGTCGTTACGATATAAACCGATTTGGCCCGGTCAAAACCCTCCACAATGGCATCCACCATTTTGAGTGCGGCCATATAAGTTACGATTGAATATAACGGCAGGATCCAGCTGTTGATAACGACCCCGCACGCAATGTACAGAATAAGATTATATCCCATAACAAGGGTACCCACAGAGATCCCCAATTTTTTGGAAAAGATCACTGCCATCACCTCGATACCATCCATGGCACCTCCGAAACGAATGGCCAGACCGCTGCCAAGGCCTGAAATGAGCCCTCCAAACAGCGCGCACAGCAAAAGGTCTGAGCCGGCCAAAGGAGATGCCAAACTGACATCTATCGGCAAGACATCGGTAATGAGCCATGCGCCCAGAGAATAAACCATAACCGTATAAATTGCGTAAATGGTAAATCGGCTGCCCTGCTTTTTCAGACCGTAAAGGAAAAGGGGGACGTTCAGGACTATGAGAAAAAAAGACAGATCCCAGGCCGGTGGAGTGACCTGCGCCAGCAGCATGGAAGTTCCGGAGATACCGCTGTCGTACAGTTTTACAGGGGAGAGAAAGACAGTAACCCCAAAGGCGTTTACCAGACCGGACAGCGCCAGAAGCAGCAGATTTTTAGGCCTCAGCCGTTTGATTTCCCCAAAGACTTTGACAATAATCTTAATGACTTTCACACCTTTCCAAAATACTTTATCCATCATACGCATGCCGTATACAGATTATTTCCCAAGGATACAGCAAAGGAGCGGATTATTTCCAAGAAAAAACAATCCGCTCCCGGGAGAGAGACTTTCGTTCAGGTCTCGGGATATTTGGTTGTGGAAGAAAGTTTGGCGTGCCGGAAAATAAACTTTTCGATCATGATCGCTTCGCCGTTTTTAAAATAGGTTTTGTTGTAGAGTAAGGCCAAAGCACCGCGATGCCCTTCCAGGACCTGTGCCTCATAGGAAGAAAGCTGCACCGCTTCGATGGCTACCAGCATGGTATCGTATCCGCCGATATTCCGGATGATTCCCTCGGCAAACCGATAATCGTTTTCCGGAACATCGTGCACCGCGCCACGGTAATTCTGGGAGATGGTCACAGTATGGAAGCAGTAGGGCTTGCCATTTTCCATGTATAGACGGCGTACCATAAGACCTTGCGTAGTAATACCCCGCAGGGTCACCGGAGCCTCTTCTGCATCAAAGACGCGGATGTTGGAGGTCTGCTTTGCAAAGTTGAAAAGTCCTGACTGACAAATATCAATGGGAAGTTCGGCAGTCCGTTCCTCAGAGACATAGGAACCCTTGCCCCGCTTGCGAATAATTTTTCCTTCGTTTTCCAAAGAAAAGAGGGCCCGCCGGACAGTCGCCAGGCTTACATCATACTCTTCAGCCAATTGCTTTTCCGTTGGAATCAGCTGCCCGGGCTTCCATGTCCGGTCGTCCAGCAAATCGTGAAAAATCTCCAACAGCTGGTGATACAGAGGGACGGGGGAGTTTTTGAGCAACATAAACAGCACCTCGTTTGCAAGCCCCGAGCGATGGGAAAGGTGCGGTTGTCAAGGCTTACGTGATAAGATCATTATATCATAATTTGGTATATGATTCTAGTGTAGCCGCTGTATATACAGGAAAAAAGTTTCAAAATCTGCGGGGATTTTGGCTTTCAGGCCATCATAAGCCGCGGGTCTACCGAATCATTGACCTCCAACCAGCGGCGGCAGGCGATTTCCTGAGCTTCCCGCAGGAGAGCGTCCATATCAATGGTGGTCACCCGGCCATCCTCCACCAGGACCTGCCCGTCCACCATCACCGTTTCCACGTCGCTGCCCTGGGCGGTATGCAGCAGGTTCCCCACTGCATTGACGCAGGGAGTCAGATGTGGTTTCCGGTAGTCCATGATGACCAGATCTGCCTTTTTGCCGACTTCAATAGAACCGATTTCCTTTTCCATCCCCATGGCGCGGGCGCCGCCCATGGTGGCCATCTCCAGCACCTCCATGGGTTGGGGAGCGGTGCAGGAATCGTTCAGCATCCGGGCGGAGCAGAGCGCAAGACGCATGGTTTCGATCATATTGGCGGCGCCGTTGTCGGTAGCAATGCCCACATTGATACCTGCCTGGCGGATTTTCATCATAGGAGCCACCAGACCGCCCTTGGCATTGCCTTCGGCAGCGTGCGCCATATGGACGCCTCTCTTGGCCAGCAGGCGGATGTCATCGTCATTGACAAAGACCCAGTGGGCCGCTACCAGATCCGGGCGAAGGATCCCGCAACTGTCCAGATACTGGGCGCTGGTGGTGCCGTAGAGTTTCTCGATATTCCGGCGCTCGCCCTTGCTTTGGGAGAGATGGGTGGCCAGCCCCACTTTTTTCTGGTCCGCCAGGTCCGCAATCTGCCGCAGGAATTCCGGCGTACAGGTATCGGGGGCGTGAGGTCCCAGGCAGCACCGGATTCGTCCGTTATCCTTGCCGTCCCACGCTTCAATCAGGTCGATATTGTTCTGCAGCAGCTGCTGGCCCATTTTTTCGTCCCGCTCATAGATCCCCTGGGGAAGGCCGTAAAAGACCACATCATGGACCCGCTCACTGACCATGGCCCGCATCCCCAGGGAGGAAAAGGCTTTTGCATTGGCCATGCTGCAGGTGTAGTTATCCGCAATCAGTGTGGAGCCGAAACGGAGAGCCTCCACAGCCCCCAGAGTCGCCATTACCTGGGTTTCATGTTCCGAGAGAAGCTGCCCCTGGGGAACCGATTTGGTATAAGCAGGAGCGGTCCCCATATCCTCCGCCATGCCCCGGATGATGCAGAGGGTAGCATGGGTATGAATGTTGACAAAGCCGGGATAAATCACCCGTCCTTTGCAATCCCTGACATGCCGGATTTGAGGAAATTTTGCAAAAACCTCCTCCCGGGGGGCCACAGCGGCGATCCGATCCCCCTGTACAGCGATGGCATAATCCTTATACACATTTTTGGCGCTGTCCATGGTGACGATCATAGCGCCGTCCAGAATCATATCCATTTCCCGAAGCCTCCTTTTGCTGTTTCCGGGTTTTCCGTATCAGGAATGGTCAGGTGCGCTTGATGAGTTTGCCGTATCCAGGACCCTTGCGGAAACCGTCTGCCAGGCTGTAGACACATTCGCCGCGCACATAAGTGGCCACCGCTTTGCCTTTGCCCTTGAATCCTACAAAGGCGGAGTTTTTGTTTTTATAAAACAGTTCTTCTTTGGTAATGGTCCAATCCAGATCCATATCCACCAGGGTCAGGTCTGCGTCAAAGCCTTCCCGGATGGCGCCCTTTTGTCCGTAAATACCAAAGAGTTTGGCGGCATTGGTGCTCATCAGTCTGGCCAGCTGCACAAGGGACATTCCCCGCTTGTGGCAGCCTTCGCTGAGCATCACCTGAAGGCCGCTCTGCACGCCGGTGATTCCCGGAGGAGCCAGCAGCATGTCCTGATATCCCCGGGCTTTTTCTTCCGCCGTGTAGGGGGAATGGTCGGAAACGATAAAGTCGATGGTCCCGTCAAATACGCTTTCCCACAGCTTGTCTGCATGGGCGCGGTCGCGCAGGGGCGGGCAGCACTTGGCGTCAGGGCCATGCTGGGCAAAAATATCTTCACTGAGGGCCAGGTAATGGGGGCAGGTTTCGGCAGTGACATGGACACCCCGTTCCTTGGCGGCCTTGATGATGGCGGCTCCCTCATAGATACCCATATGTAAAATATGAAGCCGGACACCGGTGGCTTCTGCAAACAGGATGGCCCGGTTGACAGCTTCGGCCTCCGCTACCACAGGACGCATTTCGCTGTGAGTGGTGGGCAGCCACGGTGCGTCCGGGCTGCGATGCTCCCGATTGTAGGTGATGATGCCGTTATTTTCGGCATGAAGGCCCACGATGCCGCCCATGCCGGCAATGATCTTCATGGCTTCCAGCAGAGCGCCGTCACCGATCATGGGGAAGAGAGGGTCGGAGGCGCAGAGGAACGCTTTATAGCCCAGTACACCTTTTTCCTCCAGTTCACCCAGAGAAGCCAGGTTCTTTTCGGTAAGCCCTCCCCACAGGCCGTAATCGATATAAGCCTTGGGGGTGATGGCAGCCAGCTTGCCGTCATAGCTCGCCCCATCCAGTACCGGAGGAACATCCAGAGGGTGCTCCACCACACAGGTGATGCCCCCGGCGGCAGCGCTCATGGTGCCGGTTGCAAAATCCTCCTGCGCATTGGGAGAAGGTTCGCGGAAATGGACGTGGGTATCAATGCAGCCCGGAAGCAGTACCTTGCCGCCGCAGTCAACGACTGGCACGCCCTGGGGAGCGGGACCTTCCCGGACGCTGGTAATCTTACCGTCTTCCACCCCCAGGCAGCCCTGGATGACTTCGTCTTCCGTGACAATGCGCGCATTGGTAAAAAAACGTTCCATACTGGTGACCATTCCTCTCTTCTCTGTATAGTGCATACTCCAAATTTGAGGAAATCTGCCGGACGGCGGCAGCTCTTACAATATCGTAAATAATCAAATATTTTGCAGAATATGGCAGATTTCCAAAAATGTGTAAAATATAGGTTAATATCATATTATCACTAAAGAACATAAAAAACAAGAAATTTGAGAAATTTATTTATTTAATATTTACAAATAGTTCGAATGTTGCTATAATACAACCATTGAGAATGTTTTGTCATAAACTGTCGAACAGGTTCCAAAGGCGGCTAAGGCTGCTTTTAAATAGGAAGGCCAATCAAACCAAGTCATAGGTAAACGGATGAAAACGAAGGAGGACATCAAGAATGAAAAAGCAGGTCAAACGGTTATTGTGCATGGCAATGGCAGCCATGATGGTCCTGGCGGTAGGCTGCGGAAGCAGCACCCCCCAGTCGTCCAGCGCGGCTCCCTCTTCCGGCGAATCCTCACAGGCGGCATCGGGCGATACCGACGTGGTAAAGATCGGCGTTGTGGAGCCCTTGTCCGGTAAGGATGCCCTCAATGGCCAGCACATGCGTTATGCCTTTACCTTTGCAGTGGACAAGATCAATGCTGCCGGCGGCATTAAGTCCATGGGCGGCGCCAAGCTGGAGCTGGTATGGGGCGACCACCAGTCCAAGCAGGACGTGGCCATGAGTGAGGTAGAGCGTCTGATCAATACCGAAAATGTCAGCGTTCTGGCCGGCGCAGAGCTCAGCGGCATCACCATGGCGGCCACTCAGGTTGCCGAGCGTATGCAGGTCCCCTTCGTGGTGGATGTTCCCGCTGCGGTGGATATTACGGAGCGCGGCTTCCAGTACACCTTCCGTACCAATATTTCCGCTGTGGAGTATGCAAACACCTTTGCGGAATATGTCAACTATGTCAACGAAAAGTATGACCAGAACATCCAGAACATAGCCATGTACTACGAAGACGCCGAAATCGGCCAGTCCATTATGAAAGTGGCCCGGGAGCAGATCACCGCCAACAACTGGAATCTGGTATATGACCAGGCGCACCTCAGCGGCATTCAGGATGCTGTTACCCATGCCACCAAGATCAAAGCGGCCAATCCCGATGCCCTTCTGATGAATGACACCGGCGCTGACTCCATCATCGTTACCAAGGGCCTGGCTTCCGTAGGAGTGCAGCCCAAGATGATCATTACCGCCGACGGCGGCTACGAGATGCCTTATTGGAAAGAGAATGCCGGCGACACCGGAAACGACTGGTTCCAGATGGTCCAGTACAACAGCGACCTGCCCGGCATGAAGGAACTGGATGAAGAGTTCTTTGCCGCCTGCGGCGAGCATCTTAACGGCCACTCCGCTCTGGGTATCCAGGTGGTTTACGTGATCAAGGAAGCCTTGGAACTGGCTGCCTCCCCTGACCCCAAGGCTGTCCGGGATGCCCTGGCCAACCTGGTCATTGAAGAGGGAAGCGAAAGCCTGATCATGCCCTGGGACAAGATCGATTTTGATGAGAAGGGCCAGAACATAGGCGCTGCCAACATCATCTGCCAGTGGCAGGGCGACACCTTCTACACCGTATACCCCGAGAAGGTGGCCACCAAGGAGCCCAACATCCCCGCTCAGTATTTCCAATAAGCTTCTGTTTGGACAGATACACCAGTAAGAAAGCCGCGGGGGCCCTCTCCCAGTGGGAGACGCCCCCGCGCCAGTCTATTCCGGACTTTGATGTTAAGGATGTGAAATTGTGGGAGTCTTATTGCTGCAGTCCATCGTTACCGGGTTCATGATGGGCGGTATCTACGGCCTGGTGATCCTGGGCCTTTCCATTACCTTTGGCGTCATGCAGATCATGAACTTCGCCCAAGGCGATTTCCTGATGCTGTCCATGTACGCAACCTTCTTTGCCGTTACATTTTTTCACGCAGATCCCTATATTGCGATCTTTATCGTTCTGCCGGTTATGTTCCTGTTTGGAGCCGTGTTGTTCCGGGTACTGATCGTACACATCGTTCCCAAAAATCAAATGTACCAGATGCTGTTTATGATGGGCCTGCAGTATTTCCTCCAGAACCTGGCCCTCTGCCTGTTCTCTCCCGATTACCGGTTTGTTACCGGTGTGGCTTCCGGTAAATTCATCAACCTGGGGCCCATCGTCATTGAAGTAAGCCGTCTTATCGCTTTTGTGGTAGCCATTGGCGTTACCATGCTGGTTTTCTGGTTCCTCAAGTCCACCGATACCGGCCGGGCCATCCGGGCGGCTTCCCAGGACCGCGATGCTGCGTCTTACTCCGGTATCAACGTCAAGAAAATGTTTATTTTTGCCTTTGGCCTGGGCGTTGCGGTTACCGGAATCGGCGGCCCGCTGGTGGCTCCCATCGTCCCCATGTCTCCCACTGCGGGCAACAACTATCAGACCTATGCGCTGATGGCTGTTGTACTGGGCGGCCTGGGCAATATTAACGGCGCGCTCATCTCCGGCTTCATCATGAGCATCGCGCTGGAGATCGGCAACGCTTTCCTGCCCGGCTCCCTGGGCGCTGTGCTGCCCTTCACCATCTTCATTGTGGTGCTGCTCTTCAAGCCGGAAGGAATCTGGGGAGGGAAAAGCAGATGAGTGAAGCAATTAAGAAAAATAAAATCCGGATCGCCGTGCTGGGTGTGCTGCTGGTAGCTGCCCTTGCGCTGCCCCAGGTAGTCACCAACGCCTATGCGGTCCAGATCTGCACAATGACCCTGTTTTTTGCCGCCTGTGCCATCGCCTGGAACATTCTGGGCGGTTATGCCGGCCAGGTCTGCTTCGTTCAGTCTCTGTTTGTAGGCATCGGCGCTTATACTTCCACCTATCTGTTCGTTTCCCACGGAATCAATCCATGGATCGGTATGCTGCTGGGCGCCGGTATTTCCATGGTTATTGGTATTGGCGTCGGCTACCTCACCTTCCGATATGGCCTGCGGGATGTGTTTTTTGCCCTGTCCACCATGGCCATGGTGGAGGTCAGCCGCTACATCGTTCTGAATATTCCTGCGCTGGGCGGCGCTGAGGGCCTGTTCATCGTTATCCGGGGCAACAGCCTGGGTGAATATCAGTTCTACGATAAAATGCCCTATTACTACATCATCCTGACCATGGTCATCATTTATCTGGTGATTACCTGGATCATCCATAACCGTAAGCTGGGCTTTTATTTCCGGGCCATCCGTGAAAATGAAAATGCCGCTCAGGCGGTGGGCATCGACCTTTTCCGCTATAAAATGTACTCCATCATGATCAGCTCCGTTATGCTGGCTATGTGCGGTACCTTCTATGCGCAGTACATCACGTATATCGACCCGCCCTCCCTGCTGACCTGGGAGATTGCCGGTCAGATCGTTATTCTGGCTATTTCCGGCGGCGCGGGCACCGTTTTCGGACCTCTGCTGGGCGCTCTGATCATCTACCCTCTGGGCGAGATGGTTCGCGCCAATCTGGGCAGCAGCTATGCGGGCGTACATCTGGTGGTGTACGGTGCGGTGCTGATGCTGGTCATCCTCTTCCTGCCCCGGGGCTTTATCGGACTTCTTCATAACAACAAATGGTTCCGGAAGAATGTGGACCGTGAGAATTATGTCTATGACGGGCCTGCCGAAGAGGTTGCCGCTCCGGCTGCCAATGCGCAGCCTGCCGCCATTGATTACAGCGACGGATCGGTCGTACTGCAGGTGGAGCATCTTACCAAACAGTTTGGCGGCCTGCGTGCGGTAGGCGACCTGAGCTTCAAGCTGTATAAGGGCGAGATCCTGGGCATCATTGGACCCAACGGCTCCGGTAAGACCACCACTTTCTCCATGATTTCCGGCTTCCTCAAGCCCACCGAGGGCAAGGTGATTTATAAGGGAGAGGAAATTCAGGGCAAGCACCCCGCCTATATTTGCGGCAAGGGACTGTCCCGTACCTTCCAGATCGTTCAGGCATTCCCCAACCTGACAGTCCAGGAGATTGTCATGCTGGGCAGCTTTATGAAGTATCCCGAAACCAAAGCGGCAGCCGCCCATGCCAAGTATGTGATCGAGCGTCTGGGCTTTGCGGGTAAGGAAGACGTGCTGTCCCGCAACCTGACCTATCCCGATCTGAAGCGGCTGGAGATTGCAAAAGCCATGTCCACCGGTGCAGATTTGATCCTCCTGGATGAGGTTATCGCAGGCCTGACCGAAAGCGAGACCCAGGAAATTGTGGATATCATTCAGCAGATCCGCCGGGAAGACGGCATTACCTTTATCATCATCGAGCACGTAATGCAGGCTGTTATGCAGCTGACCGACCGCATTGTGGTTATTGACCACGGCGAAAAGATCGCGGAAGGTTTGCCTGTGGACGTGGTCAAGAATCCCAAAGTGATTGAAGCCTACCTGGGAGGTGAAGTGGAAAATGTTTAAGATGGAAAATGTGACTGCCGGTTACGGAGAGGTCAAAGTTCTGAAAGATGTGACCTTTGAGGTGCCTGACGGCCAGATCATTGCGCTGGTAGGTTCCAACGGCGCCGGAAAAACCACCATCACCCGGGTCATTTCCAAGTCTCTGAAGCCATCCGGCGGCAAGCTGATCTTTGACGGACAGGATTACACCGCCAAACAGGCTCATGAGGTCGTGGAAATGGGAATCGTTCAGGTCCCGGAAGGCCGCCGCCTGTTTTCGGATATGACCATTTATGAAAACCTGCTGGTGGGCAGCACCTGCCGCCATGCCAAGGCTGAACGGGAAAAGACGCTGAAAGCGATTTTTGAAACCTTCCCCCGGCTGGAAGAGCGCAAGGAGCAGAAAGCCAAAACCCTGTCCGGCGGCGAACAGCAGATGCTGGCCATTGGTCGGGCACTGATGGCCAAGCCCAAGATGCTGATTCTGGACGAGCCGTCTCTGGGACTTTCGCCCCTGATGGTGCAGCAGGTGTTCAGTGTCGTGCGCAAAATCAAAGAAAGCGGCATGACCATTTTGCTGATCGAACAAAACGTCAAGCTTTCCCTGAGCCTGTGCAATTATGCTTATGTTCTGGAAAATGGCCGGATCGTCCTTCAGGGCACCGGTGAGGAACTGATGGATAACGAGCATCTCCGTAAGGCATATTTGGGTATTTGAGCCTTGGAAGAGAACAAATTGATTGCCTTTTCCTTTGCGTTCCCGGATGCTTTGCCCCGTTTATAAAAGTATCTGGGGAAATAAGCCCCCATCCTCCGGCAACCGGCAGGGTGGGGGCTTGCTTTAATAAAAAAACCAATGTTGCCGGTCATACGCAGCCGTAAGGACTTCTGTTTCAGGCAGGGGGTGCAGGCTTTGGGTAAACTCATGATGGAAGCGGCAGCTATCTGCTCATGAATTAAAAACCGGTGATACAGCAGAGAATAAAATTACATTTTGCCGTCCACAGGTCCTGAAAGAACCTGTGGGCGCTTTTTGTCTGGCCGGCAATGCTGTCTGTAAGCAAATCAACAGCTTGGTGGTGGCATACCATATAAAAAATTTTTCACTTCAGGGTTTTAGGAGAAGGAGTTATTGGCAGTGTATGTTCGATAATCATGCCCCCTCATTGAAGGTGGGGGCGGCAGAACAGCCCTATAAGAGCCGCTATTCCAGCAGCACCTAAAGGGGCGCAATAAACACGCCAACCGCACTTGGCGTTGCTTTTGGATTCGCTGCAAAACTGCAAGCATGGCTTGATTTTGCAGCGAACAAAGCGGCTCTCTTTGAACAGCAAATCCGTCTGCAGACTATAGATCCAGCGATATTCACCCCGCGGACACTGATAAAGCCGATTCAGAAGGTGGAAAAGCGCCGGTTTCTGGCGGTGGGCTCAAAAAGCCTTGGAAATGCCGTAAAATATCCGGGGAAGAGGCGGGGAGAGACTGACAGTTAGATCGTTCAAAGAAGTGTATCGGGAACTTCTGACAGCTGTTTGGGCAGCAGACATACAGCCCTTGAAAGCGTAAATTTTTGCCGGCCGGAAACAGATTTTTGGCATCCCCGAATCTCTGCGGCGAAAGGGTAGAGAAGATCAAGAATTTAGACAGGTGAAGACACACCGCGAGAGCCTTTTTGTTTCCCATACGGCGAAAGATACTTCGGGGGGCCCCAGGCGATGGGGGCAGGCGTTTCTTATGAAAAAACGGCTGCCTCCATTGCAAAACGGAGACAGCCGAAAAGGTTTATTCCAATGTTACAAAGGGATTGACATTGTTGCCCATTACCTGGGGATATTTGCCGTCCCATTTCTGGACTTTTTGCAGTTCTATGTATTCGGGGCTTGCCTGCAGCTGCTTCTGGATGGCTTCAATGGCGTAGGCTTCGGCATCGGCACGGATTTTGGAACTTTCAGCTTCAGCTTCGGCGGCAATGACCATCTGCCGGGCTTCTTCTTCCTTTTCCTTGGTTTTGTTCTGCATTTTCAGCGCATCCTGTTCCGCCACCACTTTGGCCCGGATGGCTTCCTCAAAGCCATCCTCAAAGTCAATGTTCTCAATGGCAAAGGAAACCACAAGAATACCGCTGGCGCCCAGTTCTTCCCTCAGTTTCTCCTCGATGTTTTCCTGCACGACGGTACGGCTCTGGACAAGCTCTTCCGCCTTTACCTGACCGATTTCGTTTTTCATCACCGACTGAACCTGAGGGATAATCAGCTTGCTTTCCACATTCAGGATCCCCACGTTACGGATCAGATTTTCCAGCTCGCCCTTATCGTACAGATAGTTAAGTTTGACCTGGATATTTTCCACGGTCTGGGTATCCTTGGTGTAGGCAGTGGTGGAAGTTTCATACATCTGTTCCCGCACGTCAACACGGGAGATGGTCTCTACAAAGGGGATCTTAAAATTGAGACCGGCGGTGAGGTTTGCGTCCACAATTTTACCAAACTGATATTTGACTCCGATAAAGCCCTCTTCCACCACCGTAAAGGAGGCGGAAGCAATTACCAGAACTGCCACAACAGCCACAACAATTACAAATCCGCGCCCCATTTTTTTGAAAAATCCGCCTGCCTTGGGCGGGACCGGCTGCCCACCGGGATTAAATCCGTTAAAACCATTTTCCATCAGTGTGTCCTCCTGTCTTCAGCGCTGATACAGATTATCCAGCCGGCGTTTGATCTCGGCTCTGCGGCGGAGGGTTTCTGCCGCGTCGATCCGGTATTCTCCATCCGGCGCCGGGATCAGGCAATCGCCTTCCCGCACGCCTGTGGGGAGCAGAACTTTGGGGATCCGGCGGAATTTTCCCTCCGCATCCTCCTCACAAACGGCGTACTCGCCTTCAAAACGGTCGATAATCAGCATGGATAACCCTCCTTTTTATGTATGCAGAGCCTGTATTTCAGGCGGCCGCTCCCAGAGTGCAAACCTCCAACGATTCGCCATCGGTTTCAAAGACGATGGTCCCGTCCTCATCGGTGCGGAAAAGCTGGGTTCCCAGCTTCTGATACAGATTGAGGGTCTCCTGATGGGGATGGCCGTAGTCGTTGTTTTTGCCGCAGGAGATCACGCCGTAAGCGGGGCTTGCCGCCCGGACAAAATCTCCCAAAATGGAGGTGCTGCTGCCATGGTGGGGCAGTACCAGCACATCGCAGGAAAGTTCCGCACCGCTTTCCAGCAGATCCCGCTCTGCTTTATTTTCAATGTCTCCCGGAATGATAAAGGAACGGTCCCCGCAGTCCAGACGCAGTACCAGGCTCCAGTTATTCAGGTCATCGTAAGTCCCTACGGGCCCCAAAAGCGTGAGGGTGACGTCTCCGCCCAGATCATACTGGGTGCCTGTCCGGGCCGGTTTTACTGAGGTGTCGCTTTCCGCCAGAAAGTCCAGCAGCTTTTCATAGGAAGCGGTAGTAGGCACCTGATCCTCAGGAAGATCCGGGGTAATGTAGGCATCGGCGGGAATCTCTCCCATGATGGTACGCAGGCCGCCGTAGTGATCGTAGTGGGGATGGGTGTTGAATACCAGATCCAGACGGGTCACGCCCTGCTCCTGAAGGTAGCCTGTTGTATCAGGGGCGGTATCATTTTCGCCGCCGTCAATGAGGACGTTGGCCTGAGGAGTCTGAATCAGGACAGAAAGCGCCTGCCCAACATTCAGCACATGGACACGCACCGACCCCTCCGGGATGGATGCGTCCAGGGAGAGCTCTCCTGCGTCCGGATGGGGAGAGGCCTTGCCTGGGATGGACAAATCTTCCGAAAAATCTTTGAGCTGATCCCACTGTTCTCCAGCGGTCCCCAAGACTTCCTGAGCCAGGCTGGAGGCTTCCTCCAGGGGAATGCCAGCCCCGGAAAAGTACCAGATGCCGCCGGTAAGGATCACTGCCGCAACTGTGAGAAAAATACGCTGGGCAATTGTATTTCGGGAACCTCTGCGCCGGCTCATGTGCGGCCCCCTCTCTTTTTGGCCGGGGAGCTGCCCTGCCGTTTTCCGGCTCCCCGCCGGGGAGAGGCCGGGGAGTTCTTCCGCTCAGCCCCGGTTTTACTGCGGGAACGGACAGCGGCCGCCCGGCGGCTTTCCAGATACTCCCGATCCGGCTGAACCAGGCATCCCGGGCCGTGCCCGATCAGATCCTCCCGGCCCGCGCGCACCAGGGCTTCAATGACCAGTCGGCGGTTTTCCGGTTTAAAATATTGCAGCAGGGTGCGCTGCAATTTTTTTTCATAAGGATCGGTAGGCACATAGACATGCTCCATGGTGTATGGGTCAATGGAAGTGTAGAACATGCAGGTGGAGGCAGTACCGGGGGTGGGATAAAAATCCTGTACCTGCTCCGGACGGATGTGGTTTTCTTTCAGCCATAAGGCCAGCTCCACCGCCTGCGCCATGGTGCTGCCGGGATGAGAGGACATGAGGTAGGGAACCAGATATTGCTCTTTGCCCGCCCGGCGGGTAGCGGCGTAAAAGTTTTTGGCAAACTTATTGTAGACCGAAATAGGCGGCTTGCCCATCCGCCGCAGTACCTCCGGGGCGCAATGCTCCGGAGCCACCTTGAGCTGTCCGCTGATATGGTACTGGATGAGTTCCCGGAGGAATTCATCACTGGGGTCGGCATTTATGTAATCAAAGCGCAGACCGCTGCGGACAAAAACCTTGCGGATTCCGGGAATGGCCCGCAGCTTCCGGAGCAAAGCCAGGTAGTCCTCGTGGTTGGCCTTGACGGCGGGACAAACCGACGGAGCCAGGCATCGCTTGCCCCGGCAGACGCCGGCTTTTTCCTGTTTGGCGCAGGCTGGTCCCCGAAAATTGGCAGTAGGGCCGCCCACATCGTGAATGTAGCCCTTGAACCGGGGATTGCGGACAAAGCTCCGGGCTTCTGCCAACACCGATTCATGGCTGCGTGCGGTGACAAATCTTCCCTGATGGAAGGCAATGGAACAGAATCCGCAGGCTCCATAGCAGCCGCGGTTGTGGATGATGGAAAACTCCACCTCCTCAATGGCCTTAACTCCCCCCAATGCCTCATAGGACGGGTGATAATACCGCTCGTAGGGGAGAGCCGCTACCGCATCCAGTTCCTCCGTGGTGAGGGGAAGGGAAGGTGGATTCTGGATCAGCAGACGGTCCCCGTGTTTCTGAACGATGGTTTGACCGTAGACCGCATCCTGCTCTTCCAGCTGGATCTTGGCCGCCCGTGCATACGCTTTTTTGTCTTCCTTGACCCGATGGAAGCTGGCGCAGCTTATCGCTCCGTCAGGAACGGGAGCGTCCAGATCGGCAAGATAACAGACCCCCCGGATGTCGTGCATATCCTCCGGCCCCATGCCCAGGGCAAAACGCCGGGCAATCTCGGTCATCTGATGCTCTCCCATGCCAAAGGCAAGCAGGTCGGCGCCGCTGTCCACCAGGATGGAGGGCAAAACCTCATCCGCCCAGTAATCGTAGTGGGCAAAGCGGCGCAGGGAAGCTTCCAGACCGCCGATGATCACCGGCAGATCGGGATAGGCTTCCCGGGCCAGCCGGGCGTAAACGGTACAGGCGCGGTCGGGACGCAGCCCGGCTTTGTTGCCGGGGGAGTAGGCATCGTCGCTGCGGCGGCGGCGGGCAGCGGTGTAGTGAGCCACCATGCTGTCGATGTTGCCGCCGGAAACCAGAAAAGCATACCGGGGCCTGCCGAAGCGGGTAAAGTCCACCGGAGAATCAAATCGGGGCTGGGCCAATACGGCCACTTTGTAGCCTTGGCTTTCCAGCAGGCGTGAAATGATGGCTACCCCAAAGCTGGGGTGATCCACATAGGCGTCGCCGGTAACACAGACAAAGTCGGGAACATCCCAACCCAGAGCCTGGATTTCTTCTTTGGTAACAGGCAAAAAACTCAATGTAATATCCCTCAATTGTATTAGAAATGATATGGCTCCCGCCAAAATTCAGATACGATCCATGGATGATTTATCTCATAGGGCAGGGAGATCGAAACGCTGAAACAGCCAAAGCAACGGCAGCTCCCGCAGATGGCCGGGCGGCCGCGCTGGAAAAACAGGCAAGCTCTCCAAAGCGCCGGCAGCCCCTGCTGCAGGGGACAAGCTTCAGTCGCCTTTGTTCAGCTTCATTTCGTACCATCGATCCTTGGAAAGAAGTACCTGGCGGGGCTTACTGCCTTCAAAGGGCCCCACCACGCCCCTCTGCTCCATTTCATCCACCAGCCGCGCGGCCCGGGCATAACCTACCTTCAGACGCCGCTGCAGCAGAGAGGTGGAGGCTTGTCCCGCCTCCACGACCGCGTCAATGGCCGCGTCGATGAGTTCGTCGCTGTCATCGTCGCCGCCTTCACTTCCGCCTCCGCCGGCGCCTTTGGTTTTCTGCGCCGCGGCATTGCGCTCGATCTCGTCCATCAGCTGCTGGTCATACTGGGCGGTGGAGCTCTCTTTAATAAAGCTTACCACACGCTCCACCTCAGCGTCGGTGACAAAGCATCCCTGCACGCGGGTGGGTTTAGAGCTGCCCACAGGCGAAAAGAGCATATCGCCCCGGCCCAGAAGTTTTTCAGCACCGCCCATGTCCAGGATGGTACGGCTGTCCACCTGGGAGGAGACTGCAAAGGAGATACGACTGGGAATATTGGCCTTGATAAGGCCGGTGATGACGTCCACCGAGGGACGCTGGGTAGCAATGACCAGATGCATCCCCGCCGCACGGGCCATTTGGGCCAGCCGGCAGATGTAGTCCTCCACGTCTTTGGGAGCGGCCATCATCAGGTCGGCCAGCTCGTCGATGATAATGACGATCTGGGGCAGCTTTTCCAGCTGGGGATCGTTTTCGGCCAGGCGGTTATAGGCGGACAGATCCCGGACGCCGGTATCGGCAAAAAGCTTGTAGCGCTTGAGCATCTCGCCCACCATGGTGCAGAGGGCTCCGGCGGCTTTTTTAGGATCGGTGACCACAGGAGAAAGAAGATGGGGAACACCGTTGTAGCCGCCCAGTTCCACCACTTTGGGGTCGATCATCAGCAGCTTGACCTCTTCCGGTCCTGCCTTGTACAGCAGGCTGATGATAATGGAATTGATGCAGACGGACTTTCCGCTGCCGGTGGCGCCGGCAATGAGAATATGGGGCATCTTACCGATATCCGCCACCGTAATGGCGCCGGAAATATCCCGTCCCAGGGCCACGGTAAGCTTGCTGGCAGCGCCCTGGAAGGCTCCGGAATCCAAGACCTCCCGAATGGAGACGGCAGAAACGATCTTGTTGGGGACCTCGATGCCGATGGCGGCCTTATTGGGAATGGGAGCCTCAATACGCACACCGGCAGCGGCCAGGTTCAGGGCAATGTCATCGGCCAGATTGGTGATGCGGCTGATTTTTACCCCGGCAGAGGGCTGAAGCTCATACCGGGTAACGGCGGGCCCCCGGGAAATATCCACGATGCGGGTCTGAACGCCGAAGCTTTTGAGGGTATCTACCAGACGGTCGGCGTTGGCCTTCAGTTCCTTGGTGGTGTCTCCGCTGGGCAGCTGCTTGCCCATATCCAGCAGATCCAGCGGCGGGTACGAATATTGGGGACGCAGGATTTGGGGCTCCTGAGGAAGAGCGGTTTCTGCCGCCGGGGAAGCGGTGGCAGCTGCGGCGGGTTCGGGGGCAGGAGCGGACGGGCTTCCGGCCAGGCCGGAAGCGGGTAAAGAGGCCCCTGAAGCTTTTTCCCCAAAGCCCAGCATGCCATCCGGGGTGTCGATGACGGGGGTGGGCACCCGGCTTTCTCCGGAAACCGCCCGGGTAATAATGGCGTCCAGGTCGGGAGTATGTACAGAGGCGGGAGTCGTCCCGGAAGCTGCGGTACCGGAGGATGCAGGCGGCGCCGCAGGAGCTGGTGCCGCAGGAGCCGGTGCAGGGGAAGAAACAGGCGGGACAGGGGGAGCCTTGGGGGTACTGGTGCGCGGCTGATAGGTCTCCTGAGGCGGGACTGCCTTGTCGTAATCAAAAGCGCCTCCGGCATTCTGCCGGGAAGAAGCCGTTTTACCCCGGGGCACCGGAGTGTCCAGATTCTGTGCCGCGCTGATAAGCTTATCCCGTGCCGCCTGGGCCTCCTGCTCGGCCCGGGCCTTTTCCGCAGCCTTCCGTTCCCGGGCGGTCTGCCTCTTGGGAATGGCTTCGCCATCCAGGTCCACGTCAATGTTGAAGCGGGGAGCGGACGCAGGGCGGCTCTCCACCGCACTGGTATACACTTCCTCCATTTTTTTGACCGGTTCCACAATGGTTTTGCGGTAAAGGCCCATCAGGGTGCTTCCGGAAAGAAGCATCAGCATCACAAAAATCAACAGCACAATGGTGATGGCGGCTCCGGAAAATTCCAGCCATTTCAGCAAGGGGACACCCACCAGCATGGCTACCGCCCCACCGCCCACAAAATGGGTCCCGTCTGCGTAGAGGGCCTGCGTCATTTTCCACAGATTGCCCTGAGGGATCTCCTGGTGGAAGATCTGGGAAGCGCCGGAGAAGAGAAGCAGCAAGATACAGCAGGAGATCACTTTGGCGGCGATGGGATAATCGGTTTGGTCCATGGCGATCATCACCGCTGTGTAGACGACAATGGGGCCCACCAGAAAGGCACACCAGCTGAAGCAGCCCAGCAGAAAGCCATGAAGGGCGTTCCAGACCCCGCCGCCTTCCACCACCGCCAGGCAAAACAGAAGAATGCCCAGGGCGAAGAGAAGAACAGCATACATCTGGTTGCGGGCCTGACGCTCCTTTTTGGTCATCCGGCGTTTGGAGCCAGACCGGGAGCCGGACCGGGCAGTGGTTTTACGCTTGGTTGCCATAGATACTTTCAACACTCCTTTGGTTTCGGCCGCGGCGGCCGGCAAAAACGCTTATTTCAGCAGGGAGACCACCATGCTTTGCAGCGCATGGTCGGTGACCATTTCTATGATGGCCAGCGCCACCACAGTCAACCCCAGAAACAGGGTATAATAAGCAAAGACCTTAAATTTGTCGGATTTTACGATATAGTTGACCAGTTTGATGGCAAAAAAGCCGGAAACGGCTCCCACCAGCATTCCCACCAGCGCCGGGCCCCAGCTGAGGTTTTCCGCCGCGCCGGTACCGCCCAGAATATCCTTCAGATCCAGCAGCCCGGCTGCCAGGATGGCAGGCATCCCCAGGATGAAGGAATAGGCTACCGCGTAGCTGCGGCTCAGACCCATAAGCAGCCCGGAGCAGATGGTGGAGCCGGACCGGGAAATGCCCGGCAGGGTGGCGCAGGCCTGTGCCATGCCGATGGCCAGCGCATCAGCCGGGGTCTGGTTTTTGGCGGTTTTGTTCCCCTTGACCACATGATCAGCCAGGGTCAGCAGCAGGGCGGTAAGCAAAAAGCCGATTCCCTCTGCCAGGATGCTGTCATCGGAGCTGAGGGAGGTGATCTGGTCCTGCACAAAGGGGATCACCAGCAGCGGCAGGCAGGAAAGAAAGAGCATAAAAAGCATCCGGCGTTTGGCGTTGGGCTTGACGCGAAAGACACGCCCGGTAAAAAGATCCCGGAGAAAGGCAAAGACCTCCCGGATCAGCTCCCAGATGGTGGGCCAGAAAGCGATGGCTACAGCGGCCAGGGTACCAAAGTGGAGCAGAACCGAAAAAAGAACGGAGCTTTCGGAATTCTGGCCGGTAAAATACTGGAACAGGGAAAGGTGCCCGGAACTGGAGATGGGCAGGAATTCGGTGAAACCCTGAATGAGTCCCTGGATGATGGCGCTGATGTAAGACATGGCAGTTCCTCCAATATATGTAGAAAATGAAAACCAGAAGATATGTAGAGGACGGCAGTCAGCCGTCCGGGCTTTCCGGCCAAACCTGCCCCGGGGCCATTCGGGGGTCCAGATAGGCGGCGGGGTCGGTGGAGATGACCCGGGAGATGGTAACGCCGCCCCTCCCGTCGCGGATGCCCTCCACCAGACCATAGGGGCAGCGGACACAGACCGCCTGGGAAAGAGCAGGCGCTGCCTCCAGCAGTTCGGGGGGGATAACGGTGTACATCATGACGCGGACTCCTTTCCGGAGGAGGCGGGCTGGGACTCGATCATTTCATACAGCTTGGCCAGGGCTTCCCGCAGGCCGCCCAGGCTGTCGATGAGCCCTTCAGAGACCGCGGCCTCTCCATCCAGTACGGTGCCGATATCCATAACCAGCTCGCCGTTATTCATCATCAGGCTGCGGAAGCGTTCTGAAGAGATCCGGGAGTTCTGGCAGACAAAATTGCTGATCCGTTCCTGCATTTTGTCAAAGTAGGAGAGGGTCTGAGGTACGCCCAGCATCAAACCGTTCATCCGCACAGGATGTACCGTCATGGTAGCGGAAGGGGCGATAAAGGAATAACGGGCGCTGACCGCCAGGGGTACGCCGATGGAGTGGCCGCCCCCGAGAACGAGGGAGACAGTGGGAGTTTTCATTCCGGCCACCAGCTCCGCAATGGCCAGACCGGCCTCCACGTCGCCGCCTACGGTGTTAAGAATGATGAGCAGTCCTTCTATGGAAGTGTCCTCTTCAATGGCCACCAGTTGAGGAATCACATGCTCGTACTTGGTGGTTTTGTTCTGGGGAGGGAGGATATAGTGGCCTTCCACCTGGCCGATAATGGTGAGGCAGTGGATTTTATGCCGTCCGCCCTCGGAGGTGACAGAGCCGGACTGAAAAATCTGATCCTGCCGGCTTTCGGCGTCCTCCTCTTCACGTCCGCTGTCCCCTTGGGAATTTTTGGCTTTTGTGTCCGCCTTACGACTCATATACGCTTCTCCTTTTCTATGGTGTTTCTTCCATAGTGTGGTCGGCGCCGGCGGAAATATACCCGGGGGACAGAGAGGTGCTTTTTATAGTATATCACGATTTTGCCGGGTATAAAACCTGCAAAACGCACAAATGTTTTTAAAAGCCTTCCCGGCGACCCGGTCTGAAAAGGAGCAAAAAAGCTGTCGCCCTCCCCCGGGGAAGGGCGACAGAAAAACAGATTTAATCGGCCATAACAGCGGCCAGGGTCTCATCCCGTACCACCCATTCATCGTAGACCTTGATGGAACGGAAATCTTCTTTGTTGTCCCGGATAATGACGGTGCTGATGCCTGCGTTGATGATCATTTTTTTACACATGGCACAGGAGTTGGCTTCAGGGACATACTCCCCTGTCAGGGCATCCACACCGGTGAGGAAGAGGGTGGCGCCCAGCATTTCCTGCCGGGGAGCGTGGATGATGGCGTTGGCTTCGGCGTGCAGGCCGCGGCAAAGCTCATACCGTTCACCCCGGGGGATATTCAGTTCTTTACGGATGCAGATGCCCAGGTCGCAGCAGTTGGTGCGGCCCCGGGGCGCTCCGCTGTATCCGGTGGAGATGATCTGATCGTTCTGGACCACAATGGCGCCGTAATGGCGGCGCAGGCAGGTGCTGCGGGCGGCGATGGCTTCCGCAATATCCAGATAATAGTTGATTTTGTCCCGTCTTTTCATGAAGTTTCCCTCTTTTCTGCCGGTGGCGGAATTGCCGCTGTCTGGCGGCGGACCCAAAAAGTCCTTGAGGTTTATTATAGCACATGGAGAACGAATGTGCTATAATAAATCTGTTAATAAAACGCAAAAGGGGTAGACACTTTGGGAGAATTGCAGCTGACCAACCAGGCAGTAATCCGGGAAATTATGGAGCGCCACGGCTTCACTTTCAGTAAGGTGCTGGGGCAGAATTTCATCATCAATCCCACCGTCTGTCCCCGGATCGCGGAGATGGGCGGAGCGGCTCCCGGAGTGGGGGTGCTGGAGATCGGTGCCGGGGTGGGGGTGCTCACTGCCGAATTGGCACGCCGGGCGCAAAAGGTGGTCTGCGTGGAGATCGACAGCCGCCTTCTGCCGGTCCTGGCGGAAACCCTGGCCCCCTTCTCCAATGTGACCATTATCAATGAGGATGTGCTCAAAGCGGATCTCCATGCCATTCTTGCCCGGGAGTTTGCCGGGATGCCGGTGGTGGTCTGCGCCAACCTGCCCTACTATATTACTTCCCCCATCCTGATGACCCTGCTGGAGCAGCGGCTGCCGGTAAGATCCATCACCGTCATGGTCCAGAAGGAAGCGGCGCAGCGGATCTGCGCCCAGCCCGGTACCCGGCAGTCCGGGGCCATATCCGCAGCGGTGCGGTATTACAGCCTTCCCAAGGTGCTTTTTCAGGTATCCCGGGGCTCTTTCCTGCCTGCTCCGGAAGTGGATTCTTCTGTCATCCGTCTGGATGTGCTTCCCAAACCAGGGGTGGAGACCCTGGACCCGGACCGCTTTTTCGCGGTGGTCAAGGGGGCCTTTGCACAGCGTCGAAAAACCATCCTCAATACCCTCAGCGCGTCGCTGGGGTTGTCCAAGGAAGAGATGCGCCGGGTCTTGGCTGCAGCGGGAGTTGCGGAAAACGCCCGGGCCGAGGAACTGCCCCTGGAAGCCTTTGGACGCATTGCGGACTGCCTGGCCGGAGGACAGCCTCCGGAACGGCAGGGTAAGGCTGCTGAGAAAAAGACGGCGGGTCAGGAAGAGGAACTCCGGCGGATTATGACCTGTTTTGCGGAATCCGGATGGGATCTGATCGCACTGCCCGCCAGAGCGTGGCTGCAGGGAAAGGGCGATACCGCTGTGCTGGAGGCGGCGCTGGACCGGGCGCGGATGGAATGCGGCAGCTGCGGGTGCCAGCTGGATCCCCTGTACAAACGGGCGCTGGAGCTGCGGCAACTGTGGGACAGGCCTTCCCCGGACCGGTAAAGGGTTTGCATTGGCTTGCTCCCTGCGGCGGGGAAAAGACGGAGCCACCCAACAGCCTGTTTCCCCGGGCTGTTTCATAGGGCGCAGAGGATTTTTCCCGGGGTGCTGCGCCCAGAAGATTCATGCCTTGAAGCTGTTTACAGTGCCACGGACTTCTTTTGCAGAGTGCCTGACAGCGCCCCCAAAAATTTTCCGCATTTTTGCTTGCCCTGCAAAGTACTTTGAACCGGGGAAAAGGTGGAAATGGCGTAAGGAGATTTGTGGTCTTTCCCTTCAAAGGGGAATGGAAAAATGAAGAGAGTCCAGGCCTTGTACCAATCAGCTTGAGCGGTAAGCCGATTCCGACCCTGACGGAGAGCATAAAATAGTTTCAGCATGAACACAGCGAAGCATTAAAAAGAAATGGCTGATGCGTTTAAAAATATCGCCCATGTATGGGCGGAACAACAGGTTGTGCGGAAAGGAAATGATTCCTAACCTCTTGACGTGCTGGCAAAATAACATTCTCAGGTTTTGCCAAAGGTCATGCGCCGACATTCTGCCCGGGAGCATCACCCTGAGTCCTCAGGCCCTGCTTTGGTATTCAGGATGGGGATGCCATGCCATAAAAAATCCCCCGGTCCGCAAACCGGGGGAAGAAGGGGGAGAGGCACCTTATTCCTCTTCCATATGGGTGACCATATAGGACAAGGTCATCAGGCTGTCGCCCAAATGCATATTCACCGCTACTACGTTGTCGTAGCTGTATGTAAAGTCGTAGGAGGAAAAATTCCAGAAGCCTACGATACCCAGGTTTACCAGGCGGTCGGCCAACTGCGCGGCGGCGGCTTTGGGGATACAGATAACGGCGGCTTTGGGATGATGCCGGTGGCAGAATTCATCCAGCTGGGAAAGATCCTGAATGGTCAGCCCCACCAGTTCGGTGCCGATGATTTCAGGAGCGATATCGAAGGCGCCGATCAGCTTGAATCCCCGGGCCCGGAGATTTACCTGCTTGGCGACGGTTTTGCCCAGATTGCCCGCCCCCAGAAGGATGGCAGGCGTCTCATTCTTGACGCCCAGGATCTCGCCGATTTCGTTATGCAGCAGTTCCACATTGTAGCCGTAGCCCTGCTGCCCAAAGCCACCAAAACAATTAAGATCCTGCCGGATCTGGGAAGCGGTCACTTTCATCAGATGAGCCAGCTCCTTGGAGGAAATTCTGGCGACGCCCCGGCTGAGCAGATCCCCCAGAAAGCGGTAATACCGGGGCAAACGCCGGATCACCGAGAGAGATACGGATTTTTCATTTTTCATCCTTGTACGCACACTCCTTGAAGGTCTATTTGCGGGGGGACAGATATATGTTAAATTGTAGACCAGACAGCCGTGATTGTCAACGATTTATACAAAGTCCCACAGGGTGTGCCGGAGGCAATTGCAAACTTTCAGTAAAGATTGCGGACCCGGCATTCCATTCCTGTAAATTTCGTTTATAATAGAAGTATGGAAAGCAATCTTTCAAGCATGCATTACAGTTTGCGAATGGAGTTTACGATATGAACATGACAGCGGCTGAAGCCAAACCCCTTAACCCTGTTACCATGGTGCTGGTTACGGATCAGTTCCAGTGTGAACGGCTCATCACGGCCGGACGCGGGTTAGCCGACCGGTGTGGTACCGCTCTCAGCGTCATCAATGTGGCGGAAGACAAGGCGGAGCGCAATCCTCAGGCCATCGAGTACCTGTATCAGGTTTCCCGCGATAACGACGCCACCATGGTGATCCATTACAGTGACGACAGCGTCAAGTATCTGACCCAGCTGATCCGGGAAGAAATGCCGGCCAATGTGATCACCGGCATGCCCAAGGGAGGGAGTTCCCTGCTTCACCGCATTTGGATGCGTTTTGAGCAAATCAGCTTTTTTGTGGTGAATGAAGAGGGAGAAGCAGTCCCCATTACCCTTAAAGACCGGGTTACGGCCTGAACGGTCTTTACCGTTCTTTCAGTGGAGGCGTTATGAACAGCGAAACCATTATTTTTCCTTCTTCCCGGGGCGCCGGGCGGGTTTCGGCATCCCTGTTCACACCCGATCCGGAAGCAATGCCCCGGGCGGTGGTGCAGATCAGCCACGGTATGTGTGAGCATATGGGGCGGTATGAAGATTTTGCCGCCTGGCTGTGCAGCCGGGGCTTTGTGGTTTGCGGGAACGACCATCTGGGACACCGTAATACGGTGCTGCTCAACGGAGAAAAACTGGGGTACTTTGGCCCCAAAGGGAGCGCCCGGTATCTGGTAGAGGATCTGGAACGCCTGCGGCTTCTGGTAAGCCAAAGGTATCCCGGACTCCCGTATTTTTTGCTGGGGCACAGTATGGGCTCTTTTATTGCCAGGCTGTATGCTGCCGGTTATGGAAGCGCCCTCACCGGCCTGATCCTCAGCGGTACCGCCGGCCACAACCCTCTGACTGCTGCCGGCAGGGCTCTGGCTGCCTCCATCAGCGCGGTCAAGGGGCCTCAATATGTTTCCGGAGCCCTCTACCGAATGGCCAATGGCCGGTTCAATAAGAATTTCCCCGATCCTCGGACGCCGGTAGACTGGCTTTCCCGGGACCCGGAAGTTTGCGCAGCCTATTGCAGGGACCGGTACTGTACTTTCCAGTTTACGTCTTCCGCATATTATGAATTGTTTGGAATGCTTGACCGTTGTAACCGGCCTGAATGGTATCAAAGTCTGCCCAAGACGCTGCCGGTTCTGCTGATTTCCGGGGATCGTGACCCGGTGGGAAACAACGGAGCCGGGCCTCTGGAGGTGTACCGCGGACTGGTGGGAGCCGGATTGGAGGCAGTCAGTGTCAAGCTGTATCCCGGCGGCCGGCATGAAATGCTTCACGAGATCAATTTTCAGGAGGCCTACGGCGACCTTCTGGCGTGGATGGAAAAAATCCTGGAACTGCGTCCGCAGAGAGCTTGAACTGTTATCCTGCGTCCCGGCCTATAAAACAAAATTTGCAGCACAACAAGGCTGTTCCCACTGCAGTGCAATGGAAAATGCCGGCCCACTCTCAAAAGAGTGGGCCGGCATTGCTTATGCCTGTATCCTTACTGGGCAGAGTGGGAATTCTCGTAGGACTCGATCATCTTCTTGACCATCTCGCCGCCGATAGAACCGGCCTGACGGGAGGTCAGATCGCCGTTGTAGCCCTGCTTCAGGGTAACGCCCACGGTCTGGGCAGCTTCGTTCTTCATCTGACTGAGAGCTTCTTTGGACTTCTTGTTAGCCATAATGGTTTACACTCCTTAAAAATACATTTTAAATGGGTGATTGCGTTTGTTTGCGTTTGCAGTATTATTTTGAACCCATACCAGAGGAATATGACAGGCAGTTTCTGCTATCACCGCTGGTAAAAGCAAACTGTTGAGGAGGTGTGAGGAAACCTTCATCATGCAAACAAAATCGGAAGAACAAAGCGGGGTTGTCATGCCACACAACAAAGACAAAAGAACATTGTGGCGCTGAATAATGCATTGACCGTACATTTTATCTATAATTTTATCACAGAAGGCTGGTAAAAATAGTTAAATAATATCAATCTGGCCGGATCGTCTGTTCAGGCAGCTCAAAATTAACCATGAAGGAGTGGCATTCAATGAAAAACGCTGAGGGCTGGGATCTGCTCATCAAAAACGGGAAAGTCGTTTTGGAAGATACTGTAACACTGGCGGACATTGCGGTCCGCGACGGAAAAATCGCCGCTCTCGGCAGGGATCTGGGAGAGGCCGCGCAGGTCATGGATGCCACGGGAATGCTGATTTTTCCGGGATGCGTGGACGCGCACGTACATTTTAACGAGCCGCGGCCGGAGCCCTGGGAAGGCTGGGACCACGGCTGCCGGTCAGCGGCGGCAGGTGGTGTTACCACTGTATTGGAAATGCCCCTCAACAGTGTTCCGCCGGTTACGGATCTTCCATCCTGGAATATTAAACGCGCCGCGGCGGAAAAAGGTGCCTGTGTGGATTACGCCCTTTGGGGAGGACTGGTAAACGATAATCTGGCCAGCCTTCAGACGCTTTACGACCAGGGAGCGGTTGGCTTCAAAGCCTTTACGGCCGAGGCACTGGACTTTCCCATGGCCAATGACGCCATTCTGTATGAGGGAATGAAATGGGCGGCATCCACCGGCGCGGTCATTGATATCCATGCGGAAAACAGCAGCATGTCCGAATATTATAAAAAGAAATTCAAGGAAGAGGGCCGCTGTGACCGGCAGGCTTTTCTGGATGCTTTCCCCGAGGTTTCGGAACTGGAAGCCATCCACCGGGTATTGTGGCTGGCAAAAAGAACAGGAGCGCGCCTGCATCTTGCCCATACCTCCCTGCCTGAGGGTGTTGAAATGATCCGGAAGGCAAAGCTGGAGCAGGATGTGACGGTGGAAACCTGCCCCCACTACCTTTATTTTGACGAAGAGGATTATAAAGCCATCGGACCAGCAGCCATGTGTACGCCGCCGGTGCGCTCGGCCCAGCTTCGGGAAGAGCTGTGGAAGCAGGTGATCGGCGGAGATGTGGATATTATCGCTTCAGACTACGCCCCCAGCGCCGAATCTGCCAAGCTTAGGGGAATGGACGATGTCTGGAAGGGCTGGCCCGGGATCAATGGCATTCAGTGCATGTTTTCGGCGGTCTGGACAGCCGGAAGTCCCCGGGGGCTGACGCCGGAGAGACTGGCGCAGCTGATGTCCACCCGTCCCGCTCAAATTTTTGGCCTGTATCCCCAAAAAGGCGTTATCCGTCCCGGAAGCGATGCGGACCTGATCCTGTTCGATCCCGGGGAAGAGTGGACCATGACAGCGGATATGCTCTTCTCCCGCAGCAAGATCAGCCCCTATGTGGGCCGGACCTTTAAAGGCAGGATCCTTCATACCATTCTCAGGGGTGAAGCGATTTATTCCCAGGGAAAAATTTTAGGCGGAAAAGGGCGGTGGCTGCGTCCACAGCGGAATAAGTAAACAAAAGCGGGCTGCTGCAAAATAGCCTTGCTGAAAAAGAATACACAAAAATCGGTCCTCCAAAGAAGCAGAACAGCTTTATTGGAGGGCCGATTTTTATTGTTTGCCTCAGATTTTTATGTAAATCGCTATTGCATTTTTGTTTTGCAACAGTTCTTTTTTACTGCTGCAATCACATTTAAATATATTCCGATGCAGGATCTTCCGCCCGGGTCCCTGCATGATGAGGCCGATTTACCGGGAAATTTACGGTTCTTCAAAGCCTCCCAACTTCAGGTCCAGCAGCTTGAGAGCCAGCTGAAGGCGAAAGACCGTTTCGCCGTCCTTCAGGTCTGCGCCCAGCAGTTCCTCAATACGGGAAAGACGAAAGTTGATGGTATTGCGATGGACAAAAAGCTGCTGGGCACAGTCTGCGCTTCGGCCATTAAAAGCCAGATAGCACCGCAGCGTTTTAATAAGCTCAGCACCGTTCTTTTCATCAAACTCCCGCAGGATACCCAGGTAAGATTCCACATATCTCCGGCACTCTTCTCCCGGAAGAGCCTGCAAAAGAGTATAGGGCTTAAGCTCCTCATACCAATATACACAGTGGGAGGGGGAAGAAGCCGGAGAGACTTTGTGTCCCACCCGAATCGCCTCCAACGACTCATGGTAAGCACCCCGCAGATGTTCCACACTGCGCTTGACGCTGCTTACTCCCAACAAAAGCTGGTGGCCGGCGGCTCGGGGACAGGCCTTTTCCAGAATGTACTGGATGGCAGTGCTCCAGGTAACATTGGTCTCCGGGGTTTTGCAGGGGGAGGACTGAAAAAGCGCGATGACCTGAGAACCGGATTTAATGGGAATGATGCGGATACCGGCGAACTGGCCCGCTTTCAGGAAAATATCCTCCAGAGCCAGCAGAAAAGAGTCCCGGGCAGATTCATCTGAAAGGGTGGTCATGGCGCATACCATGGCATACTGCCGCCCTGGGAGCAATCCCAGAGAGCGCCCCTCCGAGAGAATCGCCTCCTGACCGGTCAGATCCTCCTCCAACAGCCGGGTAAAAAATATTTCCATTTTTTCACGGCGGCTGCGGTAGTGCTGGTACTCCAAAATCCCCTTCATTACCGATGCCATCAAATCGGAAAGGGCCATCTCATAAGGAATATCAATGAGGGGAAAGCAGAGAGTGTCAGCTTCCTGTACCATATGGGGCGGAGGTTCCGGAAAGAAGCGGTCAAATTTGATTGCAAGCCCGGCACATCCCTGCCTTGCCAGCTGCCGCAGAAGCCGGATTTGTTCCTGAGGATCATCCTTGAAGAAATATCCTGTGGTCAGCACCAGCTGGCCGCGGCTGACCCAGGGACCGGGATCGGGCGAATCTGCGATGTTGATGGAAGTAATTATACGCTCCAGACCCTGGGCGCCTGCCACAACCCGGCATCGGTCCAAGGGGGAAAGTTCAAGAATTCTGGCCAGTGAAAGATCCACCGGATGTCCCTCCCATCACTGTCAATGTCCTTGGGATGCTGCGGACAGCGCATACTCCTTGCAGCGGCCATAGACAAAGAGTCTTTTGCCGCCAGTTTTGACCGAAAAGGGACTGCGGTTTCCTGAAAAAGCTGTCTGGACGATCTCGAATGGGGAGAAAATTTCCCCGTGGAGATTTCCTGTCCAGAGATAGAGGGGGCAGACAGTCTTTGCCGTAAAGAAAACATGCCTCCATCAGGAATGGTTTTGTCCCAATTCCAATATGGTTATTATAGTATTCTACCAGAAAAGATGCAAACCATTTTTCCATTGGTAGCTGCAACAATGTTTCCGGGATACTATTGTGACCAGCAACAATGATTGTAAAAAAACTTTTTGATATAATCATGTTATACAAAAATTATCAATAGAAGGAGGATAAAATAGCAACAAATACTGACAAATTGCTGTAAGTAAGACATTTTATTGTGGCAGAGACAGGTTGACGGAGGTATGACATATGAAATCGTACAAAAGGATTCTTGCGTTGACAATGGCATGCTTGATGGCGATGACCATGATGGCGGGCTGTGCGGGAGAACCGGCACCCACGGAGCAATCCACTGCCTCCCAGGGAGAAGGAACAGGTGAAGGAGTGGACGTAGTCCGCATTGGTGTAATCGAGCCCTTTACCGGCAGCCAGGCTGTCCAGGGCGAAACGGTGAAACGTGCTTACGAATACGCGGTCAATGAGATCAATGCCGCCGGCGGCATCCAGAGCCTGGGCGGGGCCAAGCTGGAGCTGGTTTTTGCGGACCATCAGGGCAAAAACGAGGTAGGCATGAGCGAGACGGAACGGCTGATCACCCAGGAGAAGGTCAGTGCTGTGGTGGGCGCCTGCAGCAGCGGCGTTGTGATGGCAGCCACCCAGGTGACGGAGCGGATGGAGGTCCCCTTTATCGTGGACGTTCCCGCCGGCGAAAGCATTACGGAACGGGGATTCAAGTATGTATTCCGTACCAACATCACATCCAGATGGTACGGCGACACCTTTGTGGACTTTATGAAATATCTCCGGGAAGAAAAAGGCCTGGAACTCAATACCATGGCCACCTTCTTTGACGACACCGAGGCGGGACGCTCCCTGGTCAATGACGGGATGGAAAACGGAGCCAAGAACCTGGGGATGGAAGTGGTCAACAGCCAGCCTTTCCCTGTTACCGTGCAGGACACCAGCACCTACTGGGCAAAGATCAAGGCTTCCTCTCCCGATGTAGTGGGAACTCACATCAGCGGCGCGGGCACCGCGGTCATTGCCACCAAGCAGGCTGCCGATATCGGCATCACTCCCAAGCTGATCGTCAACGCCAACGGAGCCATCGAACTGCCCGGTTGGCAGAACGAAGTGCAGCAGTTGGCAGACGGCTGGTGCGTCATGCTCCAGTGGAATGCGGATGTGCCCGGTATGGAGGAACTGGCAGCCAAATATAAGGAGACTACCGGCGCGGAACTGGATGGATTTGGCGCCATTGCCATTCAGGTGGTGCATATCCTCCGGGCGGCCCTGGAAGAAGCGGGTTCTGCCGATCCCAAAGTACTGCGGGACACCCTGGCGTCCATGGAAATCACCGCCGGCAGTGAAGACCTGATCATGCCCTGGACCCAGATCAAGTTTGACGAAAGCGGCCAAAACATTGGCGCCCGCAACATTGTGGTGCAGTGGCAGGACGGCAAGCGCGTCACGGTTTTCCCCACCGATGTGGCGTCGGCGGAGGTTCAGGCCCCCTTCGATTACTTTAAGCAGTAAGGCTGGAAGATTACCGGCAGCATGGAAGCATGGAAGAAGGGCCTCTGTGCAGAGGCCCTTCCTCCTCCCGGGAGGTAGCGAAATGGAACTGGTTTTGCAAGTCCTGGTGGGAGGCCTGCTGATGGGAGGCGTATACTGCCTGATCAGCATTGGGCTTTCTCTCACCTTCGGCGTTATGAAGATCATGAACTTTGCCCATGGCGAGTTTCTGATGCTGGGCATGTACGCTGTATATTTTGCGTTTTACTATTTGGGCATTGACCCATACATCATTGCGCTGTTTCTGACGCCGGCCATGTTCGGCATCGGGATTCTGGCCTACCACTTTATTGTGCGTCCCATTGTCAATAAGCACGACAACTACCAGATGCTGTATATGATCGGCCTTCAGTTCTTTATTCAGAACCTGGCCCTGGCCGTTTTTTCTCCCAACCCCCGCATCGTGGAGGCGGCGGTGTCGGCATACAGCTTCCGCCTGGGCTCGGTCTTTATTGACGCGGCCAAGCTGGCGGCGGCTGCGGTGTCCATTATTGCCACCCTCGCTTTCTTTTATATCATGCAGCGCACTGACCTGGGGCGAAGCATTCGGGCGGCCGCCCAGGACCGGGAAGCTGCCAGCGCCCATGGCGTCAATGTAGACAGGGTGTATCATCTGGCTTACGGCATCGGTACCGCCTGCGTTGCCATTGCCGCCGCGCTGCTGGCCCCCATCTTCCAGATCGAACCCACCATCAGCAGCTACTTTACCACCCCTTGCTTTGTAGCGGTGGTGCTGGGCGGCCTGGGCTCCTTTGCAGGAGCCGCCGTGGGCGCCTATATCGTCGGCCTGGGCATGGAGGTAGGAAACCTCCTTCTGGGCGGATCGCTGGGTCCGGCCCTTCCGCTGGTCATCTTTATTTTTGTTCTGATCTTTAAACCCGAGGGATTGTGGGGGGTGAAGGAAAGATGAATGCCAAACGGATCCATTTGCTGGAACTGACTGTGCTGCTGGCGGCCGCCGTGCTGCTTCCCCTGGCGCTGAACAACTATTATATGCACATCCTTATCCTGGTTTTGTTTTATGCCTTTGGCGGAGTAAGCTGGAACTTTTTGGGAGGCTACTGCGGGCAGTTCTACTTTGCCCATTGCGTGTTTATCGGCATTGGCGCCTATACCTCCACTCTGCTTTTCAACAATCTGGGATTATCTCCCTGGATCGGAATGCTGGCCGGAGGAGCTCTGACCATTCTGGTGGCTCTGGGCATCGGCGCGGTCACCTTCCGGGCGGGGCTGCGGGATACCTATTTTGCACTGGGATCCCTGGCACTGGTGGAAATTACCCGGGCACTGGCCCTTAACGCCCGATGGGCGGGCGGAGCCCAGGGACTGTTTATCACCGTAAACAATCCCGGACTGCTGACCATGCAGTTTAAAAACAAGCTGCCGTACTATTACATTATTTTGGCGTTTCTGATTCTTGGCATCCTTTTGACCAAAAAGATTGCGGGGTCAAAGCTGGGCTACTACTTTATGGCCATCCGGGAGAATGAGGAAGCCGCCCAGGCGGTGGGCGTCCCCATGGTCCGCTACAAGCTGATCGCCATCGGGACCTCTGCCTTTATCGGCGCCATGGCAGGAACCTTTTTCGCCCAGTATATCACCTTTTTTGATCCAACCACCCTGTTCACCTTTGAGATGGCGGTTCAGATCGTGATTGTGGCCATTGTGGGAGGGAGCGGCTCGGTGGCCGGACCTATTTTTGGCTCCATCCTGCTGGTGCCCCTTTCCGAGTTTGTCCGGGGCAAGCTGGGGCAGAACATTGCCGGCGTACACCTGATCGTGTATGGTCTGATCCTGATGCTGACCATCCTGTATCTGCCGGATGGCATTAACGGTTTGATCCGCAAACTGCTGGACCATATTTCCTCCCAATATTCCAAAGCCGCTGCAGCCCTGGGGATCGTGGGAGAACCCACAACCCTGCCGGCCAGTGATGAAACCGTAGACATCTGCAAGAAGCATGACAGCGCTCCCCAGGAGATGCTGCGGGTGGAAAACCTGAGCAAGCATTTCGGCGGACTGAAAGCGGTGGACGGCGTTTCCTTTACTGTCAACCGGGGGGAGATCCTGGGTATCATGGGGCCCAACGGCGCGGGCAAGACCACGATTTTTGCCTTGATTACCGGTTTCCTGAAGCCCACCACCGGTACAGTTACATACTGTGGGAAAAACATTACCGGAATGGGTCCCCATCAGGTGTGTCATCTGGGTCTTACCCGGACCTTCCAGGTGGTGCAGCCCTTCCCGGGACTGAATACGCTGGAAACCGCCACCATTGCGGCCTATCAGACCACCTCCGATAAGGAGGAAGCCCGTGCCAGGGCTATTGCGGTCCTGCGCCAGGTAGGGCTGGAAGACCGGGCCCTGCAGCCCACTAAGACTTTGAACCTTCCGGATCTGAAGCGGCTGGAGGTGGCCAAGGCGCTTTGCACCGGCGCGGACCTGATCCTTTTGGATGAGGTGATGGCCGGCCTGACGGACGTAGAGGTCAAGGAAATGGTAGACATGGTGCATGATCTGCGGGATGAAGGCTTTACCTTTGTCATTATCGAGCATGTCATGTCGGCTATGATGAACCTGGCTGACCGGCTTCTTGTGCTGGATTTCGGCAAGCTGATCGGCGAAGGCGAGCCCACGGAAATTATTCAGGACCAGCGGGTGATCTCAGCTTATCTGGGGGGTGAAGACGATGCTGAAACTGCATGATGTCAGCGCGCAGTACGGCCAGGCCAAGGTACTGCATCATGTGTCCATCGAGGTCAAAGAGGGGGAAATCGTGGCGATCGTAGGCTCCAATGGCGCCGGGAAATCGACGCTGGTCAAGGCGATCACCGGACTGATCCAGCCTACGGCGGGGAAAGTGCTCTTTAACGATCGGGACATTACCGCTTTGCCAGCCCATGAAATTTACGAAATGGGAATTGCCCAGGTAATGGAGCGCCGCCGGCTGTTCCCGGATATGACGGTGCTGGAAAACCTGCTCATCGGAGGGGCTTCCAAGCGGGCCCTGCCTCACCGGGAGGAATCTCTGCGGTATGTCTATGAGCTGTTTCCGATCCTTAAGGAACGCGCGGGGCAGCGGGCCAAAACCCTGTCCGGCGGCCAGCAGCAGATGGTAGCCATCGGCAGGGCTTTGATGGGCCGTCCCAGCATGCTGATTCTGGATGAACCTTCCATTGGCTTGGCGCCTGTTATCGTCAAGGAAGTGTTCCAGGCCATCCAAACCATCAACAAGCAAGGCGTAACTGTGCTCCTTAACGAGCAGAATGTAAAAAGATCCCTGTCCATCTGTCACCATGCCTATGTGCTGGAAAACGGAAAAATCGTTCTGGAGGGTACCGGTCTGGAACTTCTCCATGACGAGAAAACCATGAAAGCCTATATTGGAGTATAGGCCCCATCCTCCAATCACCGCCGTGCGGCCCTTACATCATATAAAGGATGTAGGGGCCGCCTTTGCGTGGAACAGGAAAACCAAAACCACCCACGGCCGGGGAAAACCCAATAAAACCCCGGTTTGGAGCAACTGGTAAAGCCAATCGCTACTGATATTCACCGGGTGTGCAAAATTGCGGGTCAAATACCGGCTTCCTGTCTGCAGGCTGTGGTGCGGGGGAAATAGATGAAAGGGGAGAGGGACGCTTTGCGCCGTTTACCACCCCGGCGATGGCTTTTATGGGAAACAGGACTGCCAGCCGCAGCTGATCGCAGACAAGGATAATAGAGGTTTCCCTCAAGCGGTGTGTGGAGCGGTTTGATAAGCAGCCGGCTAACAGGAGGCAATGGCGGAAGAGACTCAGCCATATGAATGGCGGTGGGGCAGATTGCAGAGACAAAAGAACTTCCCCGCGCCTGAGAAACCGGTTTTACAGTGTCCGCTCAACGCTCCGGCAAAGCAGGAAGCCCTGGCATCATCAGGAAGGGGATACATGTGCGCTTTAAATAGAGAAAGCAGAGTGCCCGATGGGGAATATTCTTGGAAGCCCGGATAGCCTGTCATAGAGCCGCATCAGGGTATCTGAAAAGTAAAATGTGATTTTTTTCAAAAAGGGGTTGATTTTTTGAATTTGAGTGTATAATTATCAATCAAAGGCCAAAAGGCTGAATATACATAAAATTGTGAGAAGGATGACAACGATGATTCAGGATTGGAAAACGCTTTACAGCGTCAAAGGCCCCAAATCTATTACCGAAATGACTGCCGTGGAACTGAAGGAAGCCATGAAGGACTGCGACACGGTGATTCTCTCCTTTGGCGCAATCGAAAATCACGGACAGCACCTGCCTCTGGGCGCCGATTGGTTCCAGGCCAATATCCTGATTCGACGTGTGTATGAGGAACTGCTGGCAATGGGCCACAAATCCATCCCCGGTCTGGCGGTTCCTTTCGGAGTCCAAACCAATAAATTTGAGCGGGACCATCTTTTTGGAAACTGCTACCTGAACGAAAAAACCTTTATCGAGATGGCGGAAGACCTGATCCTGGCGCTCCATGAAACAGGGTTCCAGCGGTTTGTTCTTTGTCTGAACCACTCAGAAAACCATTCCGCCCTCAATGTTGTGGCCAAAGACCTGGCCAACCGCTTTGGAATCCGCAGCATCGTGGCCGACTGGGTGCCGCCTCATAATGATTTCTGGCCCAAGGTGCTGAAAAACGCCGACCACCAGGGCCATGGCGGAGAAGATGAGACGGCCTGCGTAATGGTCGCGGTTCCGGAGCTGGTCCATGTGGAAGGCTGCACACCCTATTACGATCCCGAAGCGGATAAAAAACCAGTGAAAATGGGCGGCCTGTATTATTACGGCGGCTCGGTAGGCGTGTTCATGCCGGTCCGGGAGGACAAAAGCCCCGGATACATCGGCAATCCCGCAGATGCGACGCCGGACGAGGGAATCGTCTGCTATGACGCTTATGCCAATTGGATCGCTCAGGTAGCGGATAAATATCTCTTTTGACTTACCAGGGGGCTATGACCCCGAAACAGAGAAAGGATTTTGAAAAATGGCTTCCCCCGAAACGAACAAGACACAGGAAAATGCCTCGATGCCTTTTGGGTGGGCACTGTTTTGCCTGGCATTTCTCCTGATCTCCATGGTATGCTCCGTCATCTGGCTGAACATTCCCGTACATATCAATCTGCTTACATCCATTGCAGTAACGCTGCTGGTTTCCTGGCTCAATAACGGCCATGACTGGAAATCCCTGGAAGACGCCATTGATTATGGCGGAAAGATCTGCATCCAGCCCACCATCATCATGATGCTGATCGACGCCCTCATTGCCTCCTGGATTGCCTGCGGAACGGTCCCCATGATTATTTACTGGGGCCTTAAGCTCATCAACCCCTCCGCATTCCTGGTAACGGCATGTTTGCTGACCGCCATTACCGCCATCTCCATTGGCTCATCCTGGTCAGCGGCGGGAACGGTAGGTGTGGCCCTCATCGGTATTGGAGCCGGCCTGGGAGTCAATCCCGCCATGACAGCCGGCGCCATTATTTCTGGTGCCTATCTGGGAGATAAAATGTCCCCCATGTCTGATACCACCAATCTGGCCCCTGCGGTGGCCGAAGCGGACCTGTTTGACCACATTAAATCCATGATGTACACAACGGTTCCTGCTTTCGTCATCTCTCTGGCAGTCTATACTGTCTTGGGAATGAAATTTACTGCCAGCGGGGTGGATTCTGAAACGGTTACTGCCACCATGAATGCCATTACCGAGCATTTTGTGATGAATCCCCTTCTGCTCCTTCCGCCGGTGGTGGTTATTATAATGGCCGTACTGAAATGCCCTTCCATCCCAACGCTTTTGGTTTCCACGCTGACAGCAGTGGCGCTGGCCATGGTATTTCAGGGGCAGAGCCTTTCGTCCATCGCCACGATTCTGGACAGCGGGTTTTCCATTGAAACCGGCTATGCAGACTTTGATCTTTTGATGAGCCGGGGCGGCCTGCAGAGCATGCTTTGGACAGCGGCCCTGGGCATCCTGGGTATGCTGTACGGAGCCATTATGGAGAAAACAGGGCTGCTTACGGCCTTCCTGGAGAAATTGAAGCCTCTGGTGCGTTCTACCGGAGGACTGGTGACCACAGTGGTCTTTTCCTCCATCATTCTTCTGGCGGCAACTGCCAGCCAGACCCTGGCCATCGTGGTGGGAGGACGGATGTATATTTCCGAATTCAAGAAAAAAGACCTTCTCCCTCAGACCCTTTCCCGTACGCTGGAGGATTCGGGAACCATTGTTTCTCCTCTGATTCCCTGGAGCCTCTGCGGAGCGTATATGGCTGGTACACTGGGTGTTCCTGTTTTGTCCTTTGTTCCTTATGCATTTTTCTGCTGGCTGTGCCCCATCATTGCAATTGTTTATGCCTTCAGCGGAAAATTCTTCTGGAAAACAGGAGAACGTCCCAGCATTCGTACCTATCGTCCTTTGACCAGTGAAGAAGAGGCCCGCCTGAGTAAGCATCAGGCTTCTGCAAAGGCATAAAAAGAGTTCTATGCTTTATAAAAGCCCATGGCTGTATGCCGTGGGCTTTTTCATATGCATCTGCATGGTCTGCGGGAAAGGAGTTTCTATTTATGAATAACCGCTGCCGCTATGTTGCAGCAAAAGCTTTTTGATCCTGGAAAGAATGAGATTATGCGGCCAACTGCAGCAGCATTTACAAAATTGTTCATGCTGCGGTCATTCCTGCTGCGTTCTCATGCAGGGAAGCGATTTGCACCTGCAGCAAGTTGGCATATCGATCTTTTGCACCTGGTCGGTTTAGCTGCGGATACAGTTTGCTTCCGTCGATTGCTTCTTAAAAGATGATATTTTCTGTGCTGCGCCAATTTTCTGACAGAATCAAAATTCCTGCAAAGCGCAGAAGGGAGTCGGGAGGATAGCTCCGTTTCAGGTGCAGGGGAAACTCAAAAGGATCGAGCAGATTTCCCTTGCGGCTTTTCACGGGCCGCTGAAGACAAACTGCGGCAGCTTCTGAGGAAAGGCTGGAAAGAGTAAGGGTGGCACGGGAGGATAATCCATAATCAAGAACCTGGAGCCCTAAAGTAGCGGCAAAAGCTGCTGCAAGGCGATCCTGGCCGTCAACCAGCAAAATGCTGTTATCCGGCAGGATAAGGGAAGGAAAACTGCCTGCTTCAGGCGACAGAATGACAATGGGAGCGCGTACCTGTATCTGATCGCGTTGAGCTGTACAAAACAGCACGGCCGGAGAAGGGCCGTCCTGAATAAACAGTCCGTTTTTTCCAACAGAAATAATTCCTCCGCAATTTTTTAAAAGACCCAACAAATCGCCTTGAATTTTGCCAGAATGGTCCCCTGAGATGATAATGGGAAGAATTTGCTATCCCTCCATGGCGGCTGTGCCGCTGTTACTGCTTTTAGTTTCTGCATCAGAACAGAAAAAATTCAAGATCGTTTGCATGTTATGTTTTCAGAATTACGGTGTTTATGAAGTTGCATCGTGAGTGGCTGAAATAAAAAACTAAAAAAATTAAATAAATTTTTGAAAAATGCTTGACAAATGATGAAAGACATCATATAATGATAAAGCTGTTTGTGAAGCACGATGCCCGATTGTGTAATGGTAGCACGACAGACTCTGACTCTGTTTGTCTGGGTTCGAATCCTAGTCGGGCAACCAATTATGCTTCGCGAGCAGCTTTTTCTTATGTGAATGGCGTGAAATACAGGCCACTCACATAAATCGGGGTGTAGCGCAGTTGGTAGCGCGCTTGGTTCGGGACCAAGAGGCCGTGGGTTCGAATCCCGTCACTCCGACCATGCGGAGTGTCCTTATAGGATCTGAGTATCCTACAAAGGACACTCCGCATTTTTTATTGTCAAAATTGGGGTAGCGCCGTTTTCGCCGAACAGCAGCTGATCCCGGATGCACAGGAGCTTTACCCTGTGCTGGGTGAGCAGGTCAATGTAGCGTTGGGTCATCCCCCACTCCCGGCCTATCCGGGTCAGGTTATGGACTAACACCATATCCACCTTGCCAGCGACAACGGCCTCGGTCACTTTTTGGAGCGCCGGGCGGTCTAATGTGAGCCCGCTGCCGTATTCGTCCGCAGCGCCGATGATGGTATATCCCGCCTGCTTTGCGTAGAGCTGGAGCAGAAACCGCTGGTGTTCCAA
>CASEAH010000028.1 GCA_949285935.1 uncultured Oscillospiraceae bacterium | reverse complement strand
ACAGCCGCCAGCCTGATTCCCCGCTTCTGGGATACAGACAGCGGAACTGTCGCAATCGGCGGAATCAATGTCCGGGAGCTGAACACAGAAGATCTGATGCGGCAAGTGGCCTTTGTCTTTCAGGATACCCGGCTGTTTAAGGAGAGCCTTCTGGAAAATATACGGGCCGCCAGACCAGAAGCTTCCAGAGATGAGGTTCTGTCTGCCGCCCGTGCCGCACAGTGTGATGACATTCTGGAAAAACTTCCGCAGGGCCTGGATACTGTGGTTGGAACGAAAGGCATTTATCTCTCCGGTGGTGAACAGCAAAGGATTGCTCTGGCACGGGCCATCCTGAAAGACGCTCCCATTGTGGTGCTGGATGAGGCCACGGCTTTTGCCGACCCGGAAAATGAACATCAGATTCAGAAAGCCTTTGAAGCGCTGACCAAAAACAAAACCGTATTGATGATCGCCCACAGATTGTCTACCGTACAGAATGCGGATTCTATCATTGTCCTGAGTGACGGAAGGGTTATCGAGCAGGGCAGTCATGAAAGCCTGCTTGCACTGCATGGTGTTTATACCGGCATGTGGGAAGATTACCAGCGCAGCGCCCAGTGGAAGGTGGGAAAGGAGGAAGCGGTATGACAAAAAAATTACAGCATTTATTTGCGCTCAGTGAAAAGGGTGCAGAGGATCTGGTAAAAGCAGTGGCCTGGTGCTTTGTGTGCAATCTAAGCCTGATGCTTCCGGTGGGAGCCGTCCTTTTTACAGTGCAGCATCTTTTAGATTCCATGGAAAACGGAGGCAGCTCTATGGATGGCTTTTGGATTTATGCGGGCTTTGGCATAGCTGTCCTGATCCTGCTGTTCATTCTTCACTGGTTCCAGTACGCTTCGCTTTATCTGGCGACCTATAAGGAGAGCGCCAACCGCCGGGTAAGCCTGGCGGAAACACTTCGCCAGCTGCCATTGAGTTTTTTCGGAAACCGGGATCTAAGCGACCTGACCTCCACCATGATTGCAGACTGCTCCAGCCTGGATCAGATGTTTTCCCACTATGTGCCGCAGTTGTTTGCATCTATTTTCTCTACCCTTGTGATCGGTGCCGCCATGTTCTTCTGCGACTGGCGGATGGCGCTGGCCGTACTGTGGGTAGTGCCAGTGGCGCTTCTGCTCACAGCAGGGAGTAAAAAAGTCCAGGACTCCTTCGGTACAAGGAATATTCTAAACAAACGTGCGGTAGCCGACTGCATTCAGGAGGGGCTGGAAACCATAAGGGATATCAAGGCATGCAGCCGGCAGGAGGCTTATATGGAAAAACTGGAGAAAAAACTGGCCGCTATGGAGAAGGGCTCCATCCACTCAGAGCTGGCAACCGGCGTGTTTGTTTGCTCCGCCCAGGCCTTCCTTCGTCTGGGTCTGGCTACTACTATTTTGACCGGCGGAGCGCTTTTTGCAGCCGGAGAACTTTCTTTTCTCTATTTCCTCGGGTTCCTTTTTGCCGCCGCAAGACTTTATGACCCGCTGGGGCTGGTACTGCAGAATATCGCCGCCACCTTTAATACAAAACTGCAGATTGAACGGATGCGTTCTATTCTGGAACAGCCGATACAGGAGGGTACAAAAGAATTTGCGCCCGAAAACTACAACATCACCTTTGATCATGTATCCTTTGCCTACCGGGAAGGGGACGGTGTACTGGAGGATGTAAGCTTTACTGCCAGACAGGGAGAAGTAACTGCCCTGATCGGTCCCTCCGGAGGCGGAAAGTCCACCGCATGCAAACTGGCCGCCCGCTTTTGGGACGCTACCAGAGGGAAAATTACTCTTGGAGGCGTGGACGTGTCCGGTGTGGATCCCGAGACACTGTTAACATACTACTCTATGGTTTTCCAGGATGTAGTGCTGTTCCGGGACACGGTAATGGAAAATATTCGTCTGGGACGCCGGGGAGCTACGGACGAAGAAGTCTTCGCAGCTGCTAAGGCTGCCCGGTGCGATGAATTTATACAAAAACTTCCGCAAGGTTATCAGACCATGATCGGAGAAAACGGTTCTACCCTCTCCGGCGGTGAACGCCAGCGGATTTCCATCGCCCGCGCCCTGCTTAAAGACGCGCCTGTCATTCTTCTGGATGAGGCAACCGCCAGCCTGGATGTTGAAAACGAAAGTGCTGTTCAGGAAGCTCTCTCCCGCCTGCTTCAGGGTAAAACGGTGCTGGTCATCGCCCACAGGATGCGTACTGTGGCCGGTGCCGATCATATTGTCGTGCTGGAGAATGGCTGTGTGGCACAGCAGGGCACCCCGGAAGAACTGCTGGCCCAGGGCGGTCTTTACCGGCGCATGGTTGAGCTTCAAAAAGAGACATCTCAATGGAAGCTGGGGATGTAACCGCACTCCCGCCATCAGTAAGTAAAATGAAAACAGCTCGTATGATAAAGAAAATACCTTTTCATACGAGCTGTTTTCCAGTGCCTCAAAATTATTGCCCTATGTTTCAATTAGCCATGAATTTTTCCTGTTTTGATTCCATTATTTCTTCTCATCCAACAGCTGTCAATTTCACCGAAAACGCTCCGGCGGCGTCATCAAAATGGGATGCTTTCGTAGCCCCGATGATCGGCGCTGTCACTCCTTTTGCCCATTCCCATGCCAATGCGATCTGCTGCATTTTTACACCATATCTTTCTGCCAGTTGATGAACCCTGCGGACGATCTCCATATCCTGCTCCTGAGTCCGGTCATATTTTCCCATGGCTGCCCGGTCTGTTTTGCTGCGGATAGAATCTGAATTCCATTCCGGCCGTGTCAGATGTCCTGCTGCGAGAGGGCTGTAT
>CASEAH010000027.1 GCA_949285935.1 uncultured Oscillospiraceae bacterium | reverse complement strand
TGCTTGCCGGAGTTTACCGATGATCTGTCGGGCAAAGGCAGAAAACCTGCCGTCGGTTTGAGGCACAGTCCCATATTCAGGTACCTCTTGTTCTGCTGTTCCGGCACAGCCCCAGAAACCCGGTTTTCACTCCGAAAAATAGCCATTATTTACAATGGCTTCATTTTTTGACCCCGGCGGCGCTTGTGAAGGCGGGGCAAACGCGCTATAATAACTAAATGAGCGCCGTGTCAGGCGGCGAAACTCCAACCTTTGACCCAATCCGGGAGGAGGTCTGTTCATGCACCAGTCCCAGTACCAGAAGGACTGCCGGTACCCCAGGGCAGCAAAATTTTTTCGGGAGTGGATCGTTCCCTTTGCTCTGGAGATTTTGGCTATCCTGCTGGTCATCAAGTTTTTGTTCTTTTTTGTGATCGTTCCCACCGGTTCCATGATCCCCACCATCGATGAACACAGCATCCTGTTTGCCACCCGGGTCCACAATCCCGAAAAATCGGTGGAGCGGGGGGATATTCTGGTGTTCCGTTCCGATGAACTGGATACCACACTGGTCAAGCGGGTGGTAGGGATGCCCGGGGATCATGTGGTCATCGACAGCGAGGGCCGCACCACCATCAACGGCCAACCCTATCCGGAGGACTACGTATTGTACAAGTCCTACAAGGAAGGGGAATTTCAGGTACCGGAGGGCTGCTATCTTTTCCTGGGGGATAACCGCAACGGCTCTCTGGACGCCCGGAGCTGGGAAAATCCCTACATCTCCGCAGATAAGATTCAGGGCAAGGCCATTTTTACTCTGTGGCCTTTTGAGAATTTTGGAGTTCTTCGTTAAAACTCATATGCGGGCAGAATTTTGCCGGTCTCCGGAACGGAATGGGGACCGGCTCATTTGGCCGTAGGCCGAACAAAGGGGGAAAGCTGGTGAGCAGTAAAACCGCCACCTATACGGTCATCCTGATTTTTACCACCATTTTTGCCAAAGTGCTGGGCTTCGCCCGGGAACTTACCCTGGCCTATGCCTATGGCGCCTCCTCGGTAAGCGACGCCTATGTGGTGGCTTTTTCCATTCCAACCATTATTTTTTCCGGAATCGGTACGGCGGTGCTTACCAGCTACATTTCCATTTACACCTCCCTCCAGCGGAACCGGCCGGAGGAAGTCAAACGCTTCAACAACAGCGTCACCACCCTGGTGTTCCTTCTGTCCCTGGCCACGCTGGGGGTGTTTCTGCTGCTGGAAGAACCCATCGTGCGGCTCTTTGCCGTGGGGTTTGAAGGAGAAACCTTCAGCCGGGCTGTCCTGCTGTCCAAAATCATGATGATCTCGGTGCTGTTTATCGGGGTCTATTTTGTCATCCAGGGTTATCTCCAGATTTATGGCAGCTTCTTCGCCGTGGGGATGGTGAGCGTTCCGCTCAATATCTTTGTAGTCCTCTCCATCCTTTTGTCGGATGAGGAGCATTATGCCATGCTGGGCTGGGGCGTGGTGGCGGGGTACGCGGCCTCCTGGCTGATGCTGTATATCGCCGCCAAGCGCAAGGGCTATTCCTTCCGTCCCTGCTTTCATTTCGGCGAACCCAATATCCGGCATCTGGTCATGATGGTGATCCCCATCTTTTTGGGAAAATCCATTACCCAGCTCAATACCATGATCGACCGGACCATTGCCTCCACTCTTCCGGAAGGCAGTGTTTCAGCCCTCAGCTACGGCAACCGGATCATCGGCTTTGTAACGGCGGTGTTTGTGGTATCAGTGGCTACTGCTATTTTCCCCCAGCTTTCCCGTCTCAGCGCCGTAAAAAATATCCGAAAACTCAAATCTACCTTTGTCACCAGCGCGGGGATCATGTCCCTGATCGTTCTTCCCATTTCAGCGGGGGCCATGATTTTTTCCAAAGAATTTGTCACCCTCCTGTTCCAGCGGGGAGCCTTTACCGACTATGATGTGGAACGTACCGCCCAGGTGGTGGTTTTTTATGCCATCGGGCTGCTGGCCTTCAGCATCAAGGATGTGATGCTCAATGTGTTTTACGCCATTCAGGACACGGTGACCCCCACGGTCAACTCGGTGGTGGCGTTGGGGTTGAATACGGTCCTGAATCTGGTGCTGGTGAAAAAAATGGCCCACAGCGGTCTGGCCCTGGCCACCTCCCTTTCGGGCATTATCACCCTCATCATGCTTTTTATCAGCCTGCGCAGGCGGGTAGGCCCTCTGGGGCTGAAGGCGCTTTTCCTCAGCCTGGGGAAGATGCTGCTGGCTACGGTGGGCATGGCTTTGGCCGCCATGCCGGTATATGATTTCTGCTTTCTCCATACCAAAATGATGATTCCTTCCCTGCTGGCAGCGGTGCTGTGCGGGGCTTTGGTCTACGGTGGGCTGAACATCCTGCTGCGGACCCGGGAAATGGGACTGCTGGTGGTGGGGATCTGGGAGCGGCTGCACCCGGTGCGCCGCACCCCCGGCCGGTCTTCCGGGGAAGCCTGACTCCGGGATTTTTATAAAAGGCAGATGGCCAGCCGGGTATTCGCCGGTTGGATACGGTTTTACCCGGACAGAAAACCGCCCCACGGTTTCCGGAGAAACGACAGAATGGCAGAAAGCATTTTGTGTGGCTGCGGACAGGATTCCGGGGAGGTTTAACCCGGCTTCGAGCAGGAGGCGGCCGGGCAGCCGGTTTTTTTATGGGCAGGAGTGTTTTGCCCGGACATAAAACCGCCCCAGGGTTTCCAGAGGAGCGGCAGAGTGGCAGAAAGCATTTTGTGTGGCTGCGGACAGGATTCCGGGAAGGTTTAACCCGGCTTTGAGCAGGAGGCGGCCGGGCAGCCGGTTTTTGTGGGCAGGAGTGTTTTGCCCGGACATAAAACCGCCCCGAGGTTCCGAAAGGAACGACGGAGCGGCGGAAAACTTTTCTGTTATTGCGGCCGGTCTGTACGGGGGACGAATGAATGGCAGGGAAACAGCAAAGACGTTGCCGGAAATCTCCCCCAAGTCCCGGCGAAAGCCTGAAAGACATCAGTATCCCAGGCTTTCCGGGAGAACCCACACTTTGATCCTGCCGGGGATCCGCTGGAAGCCATGAATGGCGGTGGTGCAGCAGATCCTCTCGTCACTGCGGCAGCTGACGCAGCAGCCGGCGGCACGGCAGCCGGTACGGCAGTCCAGCCGGTGCGCGTTGGCAGGGGCGGCCATGGCTTTGACCCGGGCTTCTGCTTCTGCCAGATCGCGTACGATCTTGTTCCAGCCTGCGATGACCACCACGTTCCGGGGACCGTAGGTCATGGCGGCGATGCGGTTGCCATTGCCATCCACATTGTACAGCTCCCCGTTCATGGTAATGGCGTTGGAGCTGGCAAAGTACCAGTCGGCGGAAAAAGCCCGGCGGAATACGTCCAGCGGTTGGCCCTCCGCGTCGGTGCGGCCGCGGAAATAAAAGTCATAGGGGCCGTTTTTCAGCAGGTCGTAAACGCCGCACTCTGCCAGGGTCATGGAACCGCCGCTGCAGACCGAAGCGCCTTCCGGCACCAGCTCCCGAACCAGCGCCAGCAGTTCTTCCCGGCTTTCCACCAGTCGGGCATCCATACGGTTGGCCTGTAATGCTTTCACAGCGGTTTCAGCGTGTTTGCGCAGGGTAGCCTGAGCGAATTGGTCCATTTGGATCCTCTCCCTTTTTCAGATATCCATCGGGTGCTGCCGGCAGGCCGGCCTTACCCGTTTATTATACCATGCGGCACAATAAAATCAAATTATCGCCCAGGAGGTCTTTTTGTATGGAAAATAAAATCATTGACGTCAGAAGCGATACCGTCACACAGCCTACTCCCGAAATGCGCAGGGCCATGGCAGAGGCTGCGGTGGGGGACGATGTATATGGTGACGACCCCACCATGAACCGCCTGGAGGAGCTGGCTGCCCGGATGGTGGGAAAGGAGGCGGCCATGTTTACAGCCTCCGGTACCATGGGAAACCAGGTGGCCATTATGACCCACACCCGCCGCGGGGATGACGTACTCTGCGGAAAACGCAGCCATGTATTTGTCCATGAGGTAGGGGCTTCGGCGGTCCTTTCCGGCGTTACCCTCAATACCATTGACAGCCCGGATGATATCCTGCACCCCGAGTTGATCCGGGCTGCGGTACGGGAGCAGGATATCCACTGTCCCCCCAGTACCCTGCTGTGCATTGAGAATGCTCTGGCTACCGGAGGCGTAGTGGATCTGGAAGAGCTGGCCGCCATTCATGATACCGCCCGGGAATTGGGTCTGAAGATCCATATGGATGGGGCGCGCCTGTTCAACGCGGCCACGGCGCTGGGGGTAGAGGCCCGGGAGATCGCCCGGTATACCGATTCGGTCATGTTCTGCCTTTCCAAGGGGCTGTGCGCACCGGTGGGTTCCATCCTGGCGGGCAGCGCCGAATTTATCGCCCGGGCCCGGAAAAACCGGAAGATGGTGGGCGGCGGAATGCGTCAGGCGGGGATCCTGGCGGCGGCGGGTATCATCGCCCTGGAAAAAATGACCCTCCGCCTGGGCGAGGACCATGCCAATGCGGCGCATCTTGCCCATCTGCTGGACGCGGTTCCCGGAGTGCGGGTCCGCCGCCAGAGCCGTCCCATCAACATGGTGTTCTGCACCATTGATTGTTCTCCCCAAATGACCCTTTCTCTGCCAGAGCGGATGCTGGCCCGGGGGATCCGGATCAACGGCATCAGCGATGGGGAATTCCGCTTTGTAACCAACCATGACGTTACCCGGGAAGATGTGGAGCGTCTGGCCGCGGTACTGGCGGAGCTGCTGAAGGAGGAGGCATGAGGGGGAAGGGTCCCGGCGTTCTGGTGGGAATGAGCGGAGGAGTGGACAGTTCGGTGGCTGCCTGGCTCCTGCTGGAGCAGGGGTATCGGGTAGAAGGAGTCACCTTCCGGCTTTGGGAAGAAGATCTCCCTGAGGGAGAAGCTGCCCAAGGCGTGGAGGATGCCCGCCGGGTGTGCCGGCAGCTGGGAATCCCGCATCGGGTGGCAGATCTGCGGCCGCTGTTCCGGGAACAGGTGGTGGATGTTTTTGCCGCCCAGTACGCCGCAGGGCGCACCCCCAATCCCTGTATTCTCTGTAACCGGCATATCAAGCTGGGGGCCTTCTGCCGTCTGGCCGGGGAGCTGGGGATGGAATACATCGCCACCGGACACTATGCCCGGGTCATCCGGGGAGAAGGCGGATGCCCGGAATTGCTGCGGGGCAGCTGCCGGGAAAAGGATCAGAGCTATGTTCTGTATCCTATAACCCCGGAGCAGCTGGAAATGCTTCTGCTGCCTCTGGGAGAGTACTCCAAGGAAAAGATCCGTGCCCTGGCGGCGCAGCAGGGACTGGCAGTGGCCCATAAGCCGGACAGTCAGGACATTTGCTTCATCCCCGACGGAAATCATGCCGCTTTTCTCCGGCGGTATACCGGACGGGAGCTTCTTCCCGGAAACTTTGTGGATGAATCAGGGAAGATCCTGGGCCCCCATAAAGGCCTGCAGCGGTATACGGTGGGGCAGCGGAAGGGACTGGGGATTTCTCTGGGCCGGACCATGTATGTCAGCGCCCTGTCCCCGGACACAGGGGAGATCACCCTGGTGGAAGAGGAAGAAAAGCTTTTCAGCCGCCGGGTAGAAGTGGAGCAGGTCCATTACCTGGTTCCGGAGATGGGGAACCGCCCCGTGGAAGCGGAGGTAAAGCTGCGCTATGCCCACCGGGCCGCCCCGGCACTGCTGACCCCTTTGGGCGGCGGTCGGGTTTCCATTTTGTTTCATCAGCCTCAGCGGGCAGCCACCCCTGGCCAGGCCGCGGTCTTTTATCAGGGAGACCGGGTGCTGGGAGGCGGCACCATCCTTGGCACAGGAGGCCAAGAGTAAAGCTGTCCTCATGACCCGAAAAGGAAGCTTCCGGCATTTTCCTTACAAGTGGCCGGGATCAACCCAAATATGGAAAGAATCCTGATTGCAGGAGACTCTTGCAAAACAGCCGTGAATTTAAAAAGATGTGCAAACGACTTGGCGGGGGAAGTGTCAAGGAGGCTGCCTTGAGCCTCTTTGTGTTCCATTACCTGCCAGCAGGTGACAGAAAATAGGGCTGTTGCAAAATGAAAACGAAATAGCAATCTGCGCAAAAAATTAGAAACAGGTAATGAAAATCGGCTCTCAAGAGAAGCGGTTCTGCTTCCCTCGGGGGCCGATTTTTTGCAAGGCTATTTTGCAACAGCCCCATTTTAAAAAGGGGGGTGTTGTATGCGGCAGCACCTCTTTTTAGTTGCTGGCTTTGCCGCCGGAACAGCTGCCGGATCCGCTTGGCGGCGGCCGCTCCGCAGATAATGCCGGGGGCCTGGGAAGATTAAAAAAGAAAATCATCCATTCCCGCTTACGGTTCCACCGCTTCCTGCAGCTGCCGGAAAAGCTGTGGAAAACGCTTTTTCATATTTACAGGCCGGAAGGTCTCCCTGTCTACCCAGGCCAGCGTGGTGGAGCCGGTCTGGATGGGAGCTTCCTCCCCCTGCCGGCGGATGGCAAAACCAAATGTTACCCGGGCGGGAGTCAAAGCGGTGATCCTGGCCGCCACCACCAGGCAATCCTCATACCGGGCGGCCTCCCGGTAATGGCAGGACAGTTCGGTAAGGGGGGTCATGATACCCATGGCCTCCAGCTGGGAATAGGTCAGGCCGAAGCGTTTGATGTATTCCGTCCGGGCCAGCTCATACCAGATGGGGTATACGGCGTGGTGGGCGACCCCCATCTGGTCGGTTTCGGCATAACGTACGGTAACGGTAGTCTCTACGATCATCTTTTGGATGCCTCCCAAAGTTTTTTCTTCCGGTTCCCGGCGGCAAATGCTTCCAGATATTCCTTTTCCATGGGGGAGGGCTCCCGCCCGCCGCGGCGAAGGGCTCCCAGCAACGCTTCCGGATCCTCTCCATCGCCCACCACCCCGGCCATCCGGGTCAGAAAATCCTTAAACCGCAGGAACCCGTCCCGGCTCCATACCGGGCCGTGAGAAGGAACATACCATTGCGCCTCCAGCTCTGCCAGACGCTCCATAAGAGGGAGGATGCCCTGGGAGGAATAGCTCCAGGGTTCCTCCTGCATCCGCATATAGACGCTGTCTCCCAGAAAAACAACGCCTTCATCCGGGATGTGTACCACCAGGCAGTCATCGGTGTGGTCCGCTTCCACCGGAAGCAGGTGGACCTCCAGTCCTCCCAGATTGATCCATGCGGGACCGTCCAGCATGAAATGAGGGGACGGTACCCGGATCTCCCGGTCATTTGGGGGAAATTCCAGAGTGATGTGCTCCTGGCAAAAGGGGATCTCGCTGCCGTCGGCGACCCGGGCGGCAATGGCATCATCCGTCCAGGACAGGCCCTGCATCCAGCGGAGCTTTTCTCCGGTACCCCGGCGGCAAACCAGAGGCAGCCCGAAAGTGTCCGCTCCAAAGACGTGGTCCCAATGCCAGTGGGTCACTGCCAGCCACCGGAGGGGAGGCAGACCCGATGGGACCAGGGAAAGGAATTCCCCGGCCTGGGCAGGAGAATTGCCGCCGTCCACCACCAGGCAGGCCTCATCTCCCCGAACCAGTCCCAGAGCAGGGCGATCCCCCCGGCTGACAAAATCGGAGTACCAGATCCGGTCAGTAAGCGCGTGCAGCAATGCCGTCCCCTCCCTGAAAGTTTGTCACAGCGTTATGATACCACCGCGGGCAGGAAAAGAAAAGCCCCGCGTCCGGTTTCCCGGACGGCGGGGAAGAGTCATTCATTAAAATGGAATCCTTTGCCGATGACCTCGCTGGTGTTGGTAATGAGAATAAAGGCGTGGGGCTCCAGCTGGCGTACCAGGCGCCGCAGACGGATGGCCTGGGGACGGTCCATGGCGGTGTAAACAATATAGCGGTGCTGATGGGTATAGGCCCCCAGTGCTTCACAAACAGTGGCGCCGCGGTGGAGGTCCTGGACGATATAGTCACAGATGGGATCGGGGTTGGAGCAGATGACGTGGACATATTTATGCTGGTTGATACTTTCGATGACACTGTCGATCATCAAAGACTTTATTACAAGGCCCAGGAGAGAAAAAAGTCCGGTCTCCGGCCCGAAAATAAACAGGGCGGAGGCTGCCACCAGAAAATCGCTGAAAAGCAGTGCCTTGCCAATGTTCATGCTGGTGTATTTTTTCATCAGCATGGCTACGATATCGGTACCGCCGGTGGAGGCGTCGATATCAAAAAGAATGGCGGAGCCGAAAGCGGGCAGGCCGACACCGAAAATAAGCTCCAGCAGAGGCTGGTCGGTGAGGGGAGCGGAAAGGGGGACAAAAACCTCCAGAAGGGCAAAGGCGGCAGACATGAAAAGGGTGGTATAGACCGTTTTTCCGCTGAAGCCCCAGCCCAGGAAGATAAAACCCAGAAACAGCAGGAAAATATTTCCTATAGTGGTAAAGGTTCCGGTGGAAATCCCGGGTACAAAGTGTGAAACCATTACGGCGATACCCGTAACGCCGCCGGTGGAGAAATTGTTGGGAAACTTGAAAAAATAGGTGCCGATGACGACCAGAGCCGTGCCGAAATTAAGAAGAAAAAAATCCCGGGCTTTACCTTTCATACCAAAACCTTCCTTGCTTTTCCATTCCTGATTCCCTTACAGGGGCAGTATGGACAAAATGCAGCTTTTCTTGCAAAACGTTTATCATTATAAAGCGGTAAAAAAGGGTTGTCAATCATTTCCGGGGAATTTTTTTGGCTTTGGGATGCTTCTTTTTTTTGCGGACGGAATAACCGAAGCTGCCCAGCTTCCGTCCCAGCTCAAAATATTCTCCATGGGCGTAGGCGGCCAGCCCGCACCGGTCCAGGCAGAGTTTTCCCTCCGCGTCCACATACTGCGGGTCCACGTTTACCGCTACAATATCCGCCAGAAACATGTCATGGCTGCCCAGAGGGATCACCTGGATGACCCGGCATTCCAGCGAGACAGGGCTTTGGGCCAGCTGCGGACAGGCTACCTGGGTGGAGGGCTCAGGCGTCAGGCCGCAAAGGGCAAACTTGTCGCAGTCCCTGCCGGAGCGGACTCCGCAAAAATCCGCCGCCCGCACCAGCTGGGCAGTGGTAAGGTTGATGACAAATTCTCCCGAATCCCGGATCAGGGGATAGGAGTACCGGGAGGGGCGCACCGAAATATACGCCCGGGAGGGGATGGTGTTGATAATGCCGGTCCAGGCCACGGTAAGCACATTGGGATGCTCCATGGTACCGCAGGTGACCAGGGCGGGAGGGAGAGGCCCCAACAGGGCGCCTCCCTTCCAGCTAAGCTTGGCAGCCACGTAAAATCCTCCTTTCACAGCCGTGCAGGGTTTCCAGCCGTCCTTCCCGAAGCAGGGAGAGGGGGCCGTGTCCGCCGCACACCACACAGGGACCATGCTCCCCGGAAGCGGTGCGGACCCGGTCGGCCTGGGCAATGAGCCGGGTGACCTGCTGGCGCATCCGGGTGGCCTTGGCAGAGTCGATGTTGACGCTTCCCATCAAATAGGGGGCCAGAGCGTTGAACTCCGCCCGCTCGGCCGAAAAGCCGCTGATGTTTACCAGGTTGTCCCCGGTAAAGACCAGCCCCTCCTGCGGGCAGAAATAGATGGTTTCGCCGTACATATGGCCGCCGCTTCCTTCCCAGACCTGGAATTCCAGCCCGCAGAACGTGATTCGGGCTACCTCCAGCAGATCCTCATGGGCCGCCGGCGTTCCCCGGTCCAGAGGAAAGAGCCCGGCGGGGTCGGGAGGCTGATAACCGGAAATGAGGCGGCTCAGACGGCTGTACCCCAGGCAGAAAATGCTGGTTTCCCGGAAATCGGGGATCCCCAGACGCTGGTGGCCCAGGCTTTCGGCACTTTTAGCGGTAAGCCGCACGGGAACATCCGGCATGGCCGACAGCAGCCCACAGTGGTCTACATCGGCGTGGGTAATGGCGATCTGCTTGTTCAGGCTGTCCCAGTCCGGAAAAAGAGCGTGAAAAACGAAGTCCATCTCCCTGGCGTAGACAGCATAGCCTGTATCAAAGAGGACTGCCTCCCGACCCCGCCGCAGCACATAGGTATTGCTGCCGCAGGGAGGCTGGATGGCGTACAGGGTGCACTCCCCCCGGGGGAGGATGTCCACATCCACCGTAAAGGCCGGCCCGCGGTAGCGGCTGACAAAGGCGGCAAATCGGCGGATATAGGAAAAAACCCGGTCAGGATTTTCTCCCTGCTGCTGGTGGATCTGGAGGATCCGGTTGGCTTCGGAAAGGAATTCCATGGTCTTTTCATCCGACAAGGAGAGAAGTCCCTGCATTTCCGATGCAAGGCGGATATAAAAGACCGTGTTGTCCAGATTGGTACCGGAGCTGTCATAATCCAGAATATGGAGCGGGTACAGGCCGCTGATTTCTTCCAGCAGCTGCTGCACCAACTGGGGGCGCTCAATGAGGAGCCCCATGACAAACCGCTGGAAGGGTTCGCCTGCGGAACTGGAGTTCATATAGGAAATGTTTACATCATACCGCGCCAGAGTTTCCAGTACGGGAGTCAGAGCGCCGGGGCGGTCAGGGATCTGAATTTCCACCACCAGTACCCGCAATGGTGGAAAATCACGGGCAATATAGCCCAGTCCGGTCAGATCCCCCAGGATTTCTTCCTGAACCTGGTCGGGAGCGTCCACATCCACAAAAAGGGTGTGCAGATCCACTGCCTTGTTGTAGCTGACCCGGACGATATTGCCGCCCCGGGCAGCCACAGCCCGGGATGCCTGCAAAAAGGCGCCTGACCGGTTGGGAAGGTTGGTTACATAGGTTTTAACAGACATGAAGGAGCCTCACTTTAAGGAAGATATCCCCAGTATACCCTACGGCCGGGCCGGGCGCAAGAGCGGAAGGATGCTCCAGGCACACCTTTGAGCCGAAAGCCATACACTGATACTGGAGGGCTGGGCGGGAACCCGGGGTTCATCCGCCGCCAGCCCACCGAAAGGAGGATCATTTTGGAACGATACAGACAAACCATGCCCTTCCCGGGTCAGAGCCGGGGACCAGTCGGCCGCCCGGTTCAACAGGAACGGAGCCAGCAGCAGAATCAGCAGCAGAACCAATCGCAGACTGTCCGGCGGGCAGAGAATCTGGAAGGAGACGCTTTCCCCATAGCCATGGCCTATGTGCCCTGGCAGTGCTGGACCCAGATCTATCAGCCGGAAAAGGCTTTGCAGCGGGGGACTCTTTTCTGCCAGCTGGATAAGCCCTTTACAGGGAGGAGGAACTGCGGATGCAACTGAATCAGAGGGAGCAGCTGCTTTGGCAGGTGCAGGTAGCAGGCTTCGCGGTTGACGAGACCAGGCTTTATCTGGATACGCATTGCGATGATCCCGAGGCTTTGGCCGAGATGGCCCGGTATCAGGAAATGCTGCGCAGAGCCACGGCGGAATATGAAAACCGGTACGGACCCCTGACGGCCCAGACGCCGGAGCGGGAATGCAGCAAATGGCAATGGGTCAGTTGTCCCTGGCCCTGGGAATGGGAGGGCTGATCCATGTGGACTTATGAGAAACGACTTCAATACCCTGTCAAGATCTGCCGGCCCAACGCTGCTGCGGCCAAGGTAATAATGACTCAATATGGTGGACCAAATATCGGAAAATATTATTTCAGGCGTAATAGAAAACTCGGAACTGTTCGTCCCGATCCTTGTCTCGTGAGAATTCGATCTTCTCAATGAATGTGCGAAGCAGGAGGTTCTTTTCCTCCTCGCTGACAGCAGGGTCCTCCAGCACCGGCAGGGCGTTGCTGAGGATTCTGCGAAAGGCCGCCAGATCCACCGTCCTGGGGGGAGGGGGCTGTGATATTTCCTCAAGCCGCCGGATGGCTGCCAGGATCGCCTCCTTGTTTTCCCGGTATTCCTCCAGGGTATCCACTCCGGACTGGAAGGCTTCCTTGGCCCGCTGAAGCTTCAGCTGCTCCTTTTCGATCCCCCGCTGTATGGCAGCCGCGTCCAGCTGGGGGGTCTGCGCTGCCTGCCGCACCCGGATATGCATGGACTGCCCGTTGATGTCCGCCCGGATCTGATCCAGCACCGCCTGGTTGATACGGGACAGCCGGACATAGTGGGAGGTGCAGGTCCCTTTATTGTACCGCTGGCACTGCATCCCCAGGAGGCCGCCGCCGTTGGAGAGGGTCATGACCGCGCCGCACTGGGCACACCGCACCAGGCCGTGAAGCATGTATTCTCCCGACTTGATCTGCCTGGGAGAGCGGGGATAAAGCTGACCGGTCTTGGCAAGCTGGGCCTTGACCGCCTTCCAGAGCTCCGGGGAGATGAGGGGCTCATGCTCACCTTTGACCACAATGGAACCTTCCCGCTGGAAATCCCGCCCGGCCCTGCCGTCCGGTGACCAGCGCACAAAGCCGATGTACACCGGATTGTGGAGGATGTAGTCCACGGTGCGCAGCTCAAAGGGGTTCCCCCGGATGCTGCGGTACCCAAGGTCGTTGAGCTTTTGGACGATGCGGGTCTTGGACATGCCGGCCGCAAAGTCCTGAAAGATCATCTGGACCACCGGGGCGGTTTCCGGATCCGGGTGATACATCCCGTCCGCCATGGTATAACCCAGGGGGGCGTAAGCGTTGGGCTTCCCGCGGGCAGCCCGCTCGGTCATTCCCCGGCGGACCTCGCCGCTGAGGTTGATGGAATAAAATTCATCCATCCACTCGATGATCCGCTCGATGAGCTTGCCGTATGGGCCGTCGGGCAGAGGCTCGGACACGCTGACGACCTCCACGCCGTTGCGGCGGAGCATATTCTTGTAAACGATGCTTTCCTCCTGGTTCCGGGCAAACCGGGAGTATTTCCAGATAAGGATGACCTCAAAAGCTGCCGGCTGCTTTTTGGCGGCGCCGATGATCCGGAGAAATTCCGGCCGGTTTTTGCTGCTGCGTCCCGAGCGTCCTTCGTCCTCCACAAAGACCAGATCGTCCGGCAGGAGGTAGCCGTTGTTTTTGGCGTACTGGCGGATGACCTTCAGCTGGCTGTCCGGGGAATATTCCAGCTGATCGTCGGTGGAGACGCGGATATAGGCCGCTGCGATTTTTTTATTTTCTTCCATTCAAAGCCTCCTTTCCGCCTTCATGGTAGCACACCCCGCCGCCTTTGTCACCATTTTTTAGCAAAATAAATGGAATTTTTTTACCGAACCCGCCCGGGGCAGAGCAGATCGGCGATGTGGAGGGTGGCTGACGAAGCCCTGGGACCCAACATTCCCGGCGGTAGTGGCGGAAAGTCCGCCGAATATCGACGAAATACGACGAAATCCGTCCTGTTTATTCCATTTTTCGACAAATTATTCTATACTGGCGTTGTTTTGAAGAGGAACAATTCCCAAAAAATTTCCAGAAAATTTTTTGTACAAGATGGGGATTGAACGAAAAGCCATTCGGTTGTACAATAGAAAATATAAAGAACAAATGTTCTTTCAAAACAAAGGATGGAGGGCACGCAATGACTCCAAAAGAAAAGGCAGGCATAAATAAATACAAGGCTGGGAGTCTTCCAAATTTTGAAAGACTCACCGCCTTGTTAAATCGCCAGAAAACCCCCAAGCGGGCTTTGCAGACCGTCATATTACTTGGAAAACCACTGCTCCACAGCGGCGATCAGCGCCTCCAGGAACCTTAAATCCTCATTTGAAAGATCTTTGCCGGGCGGGACGATCCCCGCTTTCACAAACGCATTCACGACCTCATCCACAGTCAGCGCCTCTGTGTCGTCTTCGGACGGCGCAGGGGCGTTTTCTTTTTGCAGGCCAAGCAAAAAATCAACAGATACCCCGCAAACATTTGCGATGTCAGCCAGTATGTTTGATTTTGGGTCGTGTTTGCCGCTTTCATACCCGTGGAACGTATTTGGAGCAACACCTATTTTTTCGGCAAGTTCCTTTTGAGACAGACCGGCAAGCTCCCTTGCCTCTTTGATTTGGAACTTCATTTTTTCCACTCCTCCCTATGGCTGCTATTTTAGCGTTTTTATTCTGAACAGTCAACACAAAATTCGAGAATATAGAATTATTTTCTTAAAAACGCTTGACTAATTCGAGAAAATAGATTATTCTGATAGTGTACTTCGAGATATTCGATTTTGGGAGGTGAGAATGATGCGTGTCAATATTGAGGCCGAGCGTGGCCGTCTTCAGCTTTCCAAGGAGGACATTTCTAAGGAACTTGGGATTACCTCAAAAACTTACCTTTCGTACATTCGGGGCAATACCCCCATTCCCTCCGATGTCCTTGTGAAGATGGCGCGCAAGTTTGGGTGCACAACCGACTATCTGCTTGGTCTTCAGCCTGATAACATCCAGCAGTAACTCCAGATAACCAGAGCGGAGAAGGGGGGGCGCACACAATAAAAACTGATATGAATAAACTTCGAAAGAAAATAACAGATTGCAAAATGACCAGGAGCAAGCTGGCAGACTGCATTGGGATAGACCCAAGCACATTTTCAAGAAAGATGAAATCCAATGGTCTATCTTTTACAGTAGGAGAAATGCAAAAGATTGTAGAAACCTTAGACCTGACTGCAGAAGATGCAATTCAAATTTTTTTGACCCCATAAGCAACATTTTGCCCGTATTGTTCCTGCCCTGAAAAAATACAGAGCCCCGTAGCATTATAGGGGCTCCGTATTCCGACATTTGTTTGCCATGCAGCCTGCTGCACCTTGCACGAGGGCGGTTAATGCTGCCGCTTCTTTGCAGGCTGTGAAACTTATCCGGTTGCCGATCCGGAATATCTTGCCGTCGCATTCACGCACTGCGGGATGATGAATGGATTTTTCCGCGTTCCAGCGAATGATGTTCAGCACAATTAGTCCGTGCAAACACGCCGTTGCGTAAACGGCTGGCTGGCGAATCTCAACCCAGAACATCATTTATCATCATCTAATTGTGGCATGGTACAGGCTAAAACAAAAGTTTGGTCAAATGACCCGCTCCTTTCAGCCTAACGGCATTATAAGCATATCACAGTTGTTGCAAATTTGCAATTTCAGGACAGGAACAATACGGGCAAATGAAATCAAAATTAAATCCGTGTTAAATGAAAAAGCCGCCTGAAAAGGCGGCGCACATAGTCCAAGCAGCGGAATCAGTATACTGCAACGGAGGTGATGCAAATGAATCGGGAACAAACGACGATCCGCCTGCCCACTGAACTGAAAGAACAGTTGCAAAGGGAGGCGGACAGGCGGGGGGATAGTTTTAACGAAACAGTTATTAGGCTTATTCGCTTGGGACTTGAATCTCAATCGGACCGTTGTTCTGCTCATAGTCTGCTATGACCTGTTTCATAAGCATTTCAAGCTCCTTGTTAACGGAGCGGCCATTATTAGAGGCAATAACCTTGAACTTTTCCATGATAGTTCTGTCTACTCTTAGCGGGTACGGATTTGCTTGCGCCATGTGAAAACCTCCTTTTGTCAGATATCAATATTATATCGTTTCGACACCTTTTATCAAGTAATCAAAAAGATATCAAAAAGATATTGACAAAAAGGCGGTTGAGTGGTATCTTATAGATATCAAATTGAGAAGAGAGGATGGTGTTAGATGATTCGTTTCTTGGTCAACATTCCCGCTGAACTTCATGGGATTTTAAAAGAAACCGCTGGAAAGCAAGGGCAGACACTTAATGGATTGATACGTCAAATCCTATGGGATTGGGCAAAGGAAGAAAAAATCTATATCACAGAAGCAGGAAAACACTATTTAGACAATAAGAGGTGATGCAAATGCCGCGAAAAATCAAGGGGATCCCGGGGAGCAGCTGCATCCGCATCGACGGGGTGCTCCATGAGCTGTCCGTCACCGACGGCAACGGCAACTACCGGCGCAATACCGATCTGACCCCGGAGGAGCTGGACGCTGCCTGGGCCAGGGCCATGGCCCGGGCGGGGGAGGTCCTGAGCCAGCGGTGCAGTCAGAACCCGGAGCTGGCGCGGGCCATCTACAATATGCCGGATGCGGGCATCAGCGAGGACGCCGGCTGAGGCCGGCCGGGAGGACAAGCCCGGATGCTTGTCCGTACTCGCATAGAAGAAAAAGGGAGGAATGAACGAATGGAAACCCATGAACAGGGCAACAGCGCCCTTCGGCGCATCCTGAGATATGTCTGCGCCATTTACATAGAGCCAAGGGATTCTGAATACCTGAAAGATTCCCCGGGGGCCATCCTGTGGAGGCTGGGAACGGTGCGGCCGGCGGTGTTCCTGCCGGATGCACCAGAGGACAGGGAGCTGATCCAGGTGGCTGAAATGGTGGCCCGCTGGGCGGAGGAAGCGCCATGAACCTGACGGCGGACTGCTTTTTGGGGATACTGTTCCTGGCAGGCTCCAGCCTGCTGCTGGCCGCTGGCGGCTGCATAGCGGACAAGCTGTCCCGGAAGCGGAAACTTGTCCCCGGATGCCTGGAAAATTGCAAGATGATAGTGGCGGTTGTACTTTTTTTGATCGTCACAACTCTTTCTGGCTGTGGGCATCGGCTTACAGAGGGAGAAGTATATGACAAGAAATTCATTGCTGCCCATACGCAAGCGCTGCTTCTTCCGATGACGATTTACAATGGGAAAACAAGTACAACTGTATTGGTTCCATATACCTACTACTACCCAGATACATGGACAATTTCAATTAAAGACTTCCAAGATGGCAAATGGATATATGCAGAATACTGTGTTCCAGAGGAAGTCTACACGTCTGCAGAAATCGGAAGCATATTCCGGTATGAGAAAGATCGAGATTTAACGGAACCTCCGTACACAAGAGAACGAGGAAAATCAAAATGAATTCGACATGCAAGGCCCCCAAAAGAAAAGGCCCCATCGGTGCGGGCAACACCGGTGAGGCGCAGGAAAAAAATAATTCCCATTTGATTATAAGCAAGTGCGCCCCAAAAGTCAACCTGCAGCGGGAGGAATGGAAATGGAAGAGAAGGTGATGGAGCGGATCATGGCCCGGCTGGGAGAGCTGGAGGTCTCGCTGGTGCGCCAGACCCTTGAAACGGAAAAGGCAAGCTCAGAGGCTGCCTACTGGTACCGGGAGTACCGCAGGCTCCGGGGCGACGCAAAGGAGGAGAGCCATGCTCAGTGAGTACCTTGAGATGAAAACCGGATACCCGGACGGCGGCCCTTCTCTTTACGAGGAGACCCTGCTGGAAAACATCGCCCGGCAGGAGGAGGACCTTTCCCACCTGCTGATGGAAAAGGAGCTGGTGGCGGAGACGCTGGCCGGTCTGCGGTTCTTCCCCGCCGGCGCCCGGGAGGATGTCCGGGAGCATTACGCGGAGCGAGCCGAGGCGATTCGGGGCAACATCCGCGCGGCCAGGGAATCTTTACAGAGAGTGAGGGAGA
>CASEAH010000026.1 GCA_949285935.1 uncultured Oscillospiraceae bacterium | reverse complement strand
TGGTATTCCACCACATCCTTCAGGGAGATGCTGCCGTTGGTTTTCTTGATCTCCCGGACGCAGAGGGCCCGGAGTTTTTCCAAAAGTTCCGGATCAATCTCCATGGCGGTGGCGAAGAGGTGCATCATCATATCCACCTCCACCGCCAGCTTGAAGAGCAGGCGGGCGGTACGGTTTTCCGAATCCTGTACCGTTCCCCGGAACGCGGAGACTAACATCGGGGACAGGATATTCGCTACCTCTCCACTTTGCAGATAGGCGCAGTAGTGGAGAAGCGCCTTCTCTACAAATTCATTCTGGCTGCGGCAGTTGGCGAGGGGGATTGCTGCCTTGACTGCCTGATCGGTTTTCTCTGAAATGCGCATCTGGAATCGGACTTTCTGTTCCATGTAAACAACCTCCTCTTTCGTTTGGAATGTCATTTGTCGCTATCGAAAAATGGCTTTCCATCGGGACTTTTCGCCGGGTTGATGTCGGAAGTGATGGCAAAAGGCTTTTGATGATGCCATATCCGTATTTCAAACCTTTTGCGGTAAAACCCCGTGTTTTAGCCGTTTCTCCGGTCCGCGTCGCGGGCCGGTGTGGGGGCGGTGATGCCACCGCTTTATCCTGCATTTGCTTCACAAGGACATCGGTGCGGTCAGTCGCATCCACCGAGCCATTTTCAAACTTATTAAACTCTTCCGTAGTCTGAGAGTCCAAGTCCTTTCGGTCAACGAGGAAAATCACCTTCTTGATGTTGGGATTGGCTGCGAGTATCTGCGCTGTTTTGAAAGAAGTCAGAGTCTTTCCCGCTCCTGTTGTATGCCAAACATAGGCGTTGCGATTGGTCAGAGTAGCTTGCCGGACAAGGGCTTCAACGGCGTACACCTGATAAGGCCGCATGACCATAAGCAGCTTATCTGTATCGTTTAAGATCATATACCGTGTCAGCATCTTAATAATGTGATCACGGGCGAGGAAGGTAATCGAAAAATCCTTCAGATTGGTAAGCCGCACATTGTCGAAGTCTGTCCAAAAGAACGCGAGACTGTGCAGCATCTCCCGATCCGAGTTGGCAAAATACTTCGTGTCTACACCGTGTGAAACAACGAATATCTGAATGAAATGGTACAGGCCGTTGTAGGAATGCTTTTTATAGCGCATCACCTGATTGACCGCTTCTCGGATGTCAATGCCCCTCCGTTTCAATTCCACTTGGATCAACGGAAGCCCGTTGACAAGGATAGTCACATCATAGCGATTGACATATTTTCCGATAACTGTGGTCTGGTGTGTAACTTGGAAAATGTTTTTGGTGTGATCGCTATCGAAAAATGAAAGATACACCTTAGTCCCGTCTTCGCGCTCCAAGACAAACTTGTCTCTAAGAATTTTCGCACTCTGGAAAACGGATTTACCCAGCATCAGATTGAGTATGCGTTCCCATTCTTTATCTGTGAGTGGTTTGTCCAGCTTATCCGCATTGAACGCCTCAAATTGCACCTTGAAGTTCTCGACTAACGCATCATAATCGGGAACGGAAACGGTGCTATAACCCTGCCTGTTCAGTTGACCTATGAATTGCAGTTCAAGCTCTGCTTCGCTTTGGTAGGCCATATCTTCATCTCCATTACTTGAGGATCATTTTGCTGTTTGCCAATCCCCGGATTTTATCTTTCTGCATTTGAATATGGGGATCTCTTTATTCGCCGCGCAACACTTCGCAAATATCTCCAATATCGCAGTCAAGGTAATCACAAAGACGAATTAAAACAGATAGAGCGACTTCTTCTCCCTTGTTGAGTTTGCTCATAGTTCCTGTGGATAGCCCTACATCCTTGCGCAGCGTAGCTTTAGATATATCTTTTTGGATGAGCAGCACCCATAATTTCTTGTAGCTTATTCTCATTCAAAACGCTCCTTATATTGGGGTTTGTGGCAGGTAAAATACTATTTACATTGTAGCAGAAAGACTTGGCATCTACAATATATTTCTTTGAATTTGAGAATAAATTATTTAAGATCTCGAAGAACTAAAATATAATGAAGCAAACCGTTAGTTGCGAAACTGAAAAGGTTTTAAATGCAAGCAACGGTATTATCTGTTCAGGGGACTCATTTACTACAAACATCGAAAATAACCAACAACGAGGCAAGTGTTTTCTCATCAAGCTTGCTTTATATCCACTCAACGTATGCTGATGCTGGGAATATCCAGTTAGATAACAACACACAGCGAAGCTGAGAATGCAATGCAATTATGCTTTATGTAACAGTTCCTTGGAATAGCAAAGAGGCCCGGAGATCTACTCCGAGCCTCTGTTGCACCGTACCGGCGCCCATAGTTCACTTTTTGTACCTGTGAGTGACCGCCCTCAGGGCGGCTATTTTATTGGGAAGAAGAGAAAAGAAAATTTGTTCTTGACAGAAAAAGAACATTTGTTTATAATAGAAAACGAAAAGAACGTATGTTTTGAAATGAGCAGGTCTTTTTATCAGGTATCAAACATAGAAATAAGATAAGCTTGTCCGGTGGAAAATGATTTTCCTGGAAACAGGAAGACAGGGATTTTTTTGAGATAAAAAAGACACTGTATAGGCAGAAGGAAACGCAAGAAGACGGAAAACGGAGGGATCGAAAGCCATGAAAGAACAATTTTTAACTTTGACTGCGCTTAATTTTATTCAGGACGGACGTCTTTTGGGAAAAGGCTGTGCCATTACCCGGGAAATTCCGCTGGAGAGATCCCTCCAAAGCGGCGCGGTGCTGATGGGAGTTTTTCATCCTGCCCAGGATGAAATCCAGGGAAAATATGTTGCGTCAATGGAGTGTGGGCCGCAAATGCCCCTTGCCCTTACCCGCAACAGGTTCCTTTTGGAGGGGAAAGCTGCTGCGGCCTCCGGGAAAAGGATGTTCCGGTTTGGATGAGCCTATGGCCGATTCGTATGGTTAAGGAAAACATGCCCGGTAAACAGGAAAGCAGGGGCGTGCAGCTGAGGGAAGGAATGCCTGCTACCTGCCGAAGGGGGATCCGGAAAAAGTTCCCTCCGCTTTCCGGTTCAGAAGTCTGTGGATATTTGAACCATTAGAAGCGGCATATGAATGTTTGTAGGTGCGGGCTGTGTGCGGAACTGTGCATATGTGCGCAGTTTAAAGAAAGCGGCATGTTCCTATTGGTCGGCGGTAAATAATACAGTTTGGGCAAAACAGAATTTTAAACAGCGTAAGGTCGCCGTTTGAGGCGGCCTTTTATGCGCTCTTATTCTGGCCGCCGAAACAGGAGAAAAGTTCTGCGGGTCATTGCTTCACCAGCGAGCCTTGAAGAACGGATTGACCGGCTGTATTTTTTTGCCTATACTGGAGATGAGAAGGATGGACCCGTCCGATTATCCTTGTTGCAGAAATCGGGAGGGACCCCGACAGCGGATTCGCCCGCAAGAGGTCTGCAAAAAAGAAATTCCAGAAGGAGGCTCTGTATGATGCTGGCATATACTTATGTGGAAAAAGGCAGGTTCGAACTGATGGAAAAACCCAAACCGGCCCTGGCGGATCCACAGGATGCCATTGTTCGGGTAACCCTTTCCAGCATTTGTTCCAGCGATCTGCACATCAAGCATGGCTCCGTCCCCCGGGCGGTCCCGGGAATTACCGTAGGCCATGAGATGGTAGGAGTAGTGGAAGAGGTGGGAGCGGAGGTTACTGCGGTCCGGCCGGGTGACAGAGTTACGGTAAACGTAGAAACCTTCTGCGGAAAATGCTTTTTCTGCCGTAATGGCTTTGTCAACAACTGTACCGATCCCAACGGCGGTTGGGCGCTGGGCTGCCGTATCGACGGCGGCCAGACAGAATATGTGCGGGTACCCTATGCCAACCAGGGACTGAACAAAATCCCTGACGGAGTGACCGACCGGCAGGCGCTTCTGGTGGGAGATGTACTGGCCACAGGATACTGGGCAGCCCGTACTTCGGAAATCGGGCCTGAGGATACGGTGCTGATTATCGGCGCTGGCCCTACAGGAATCTGCACCCTGCTGTGCGTACTGCTGCGGCAGCCCAAGAGGGTGATCGTTTGCGAGAAAGACCCGGAACGGCTGCGCTTTGTACGGGAGCATTATCCTCAGGTCCTGACAGTGGAGCCGGAGCAGGCGCTGGAGTTTGTACGCAAAAACAGCGATCATGGGGGGGCGGACCGGGTCCTGGAAGTAGCCGGGGTTCCCCAAACCTTTCAGCTGGCCTGGCAATGTGCCCGACCCAATGCCATCGTAACGGTGGTGGCGCTGTACGACGGCCCCCAGACTCTGCCGCTTCCCGATATGTATGGGAAAAACCTTATTTTCAAAACCGGCGGCGTAGACGGCTGTGACTGCGACGAGACGCTTCGCCTGATCCGGGAAGGCAAACTGGATACCACGCCGCTGATTACACACACCTTCCCTCTGAAAGAAATCCAGAGGGCCTATCAGCTTTTTGAGGGACGGGAAGATGGGGTCATTAAAGTGGCCATTGAAAACCAGAAGGTGTGATGGGGCAACATTTGGAAGTGGATTTTTGCCTGAAGCACAGATAGACCCTGAAAGGATATTGTACCGGAACACACCCCGGAAGATACGTCATATTTCCCCATGATGCCGTTTCCGGCAGCCTGCAAGCAGGTGATAGCCGCTGCGGCATCCATCGCAGGGTTTTGCAGATGGCGAGAGTGTTTTGACGGAAGGTTGCCGCAAAGTCTTTTTGTCCCTTCAGGAAGAACCGGCGGCTCTCCTGATCCAAATGGTACAGCTAAGCCCTATAAAGGCATCACCCGGACAAGCTTCTCAAAATTTTGCTGTTTGGATTACCTGCTCTACAGCTTGTAACGGGTGTTTACATCCGAAAAAAGCTTTTTCGGTGCAGCAAAATTTTGATTTGCTTCTCTCTCCCTCTGTCCATTGAATCCAAAAACTTTTTATTTTCTTCAGCAGAGCTGCAAGTTGCATGGTGCAAAAGCGTATAACGGAAAGCGCCGGAGGCTTCCTGGGTTTATTGGGAAAGCCTCCGGTACTTTATAAAACGACAACAAAATTTTGACGCCCTCACGGTAAGCTTGCTGAAAGGCGAGTCAGGGAAGCATATCGTTTTCCAGATATTGCCATGGGTTGACATAAACATTATTGACGGACATGGCGAAATGGAGGTGATTGCCAGTGGAAAAGCCGGTAGTTCCCACCTTGCCGATGGGATCGCCAGTTTCCAGCATATCTCCCGTCTGGCAGTCCAGACTGTTCATGTGGTAATACCAGCTTTTGAGCCCAAAGCCATGCTCGACCACTACGGTATTGCCTGTCAGCTGCAAATAGCCTGCATAGAGAACCCGCCCGCGGTTGGGAGCGGTAACAGGGGTATCCTGGGGAGCGGGAAAATCCACACCGCCGTGGATAGAGGCCACGCCATTGACGATCCGGGTATAGCCGAAAGAACTGGAAATACGGAGAGTTTCCTGTTCCAGGGGCATGACGAATTTTCCGGACCAGTATTTTTCGGGATCGCCCATGTTTTTGAGAGGGCGGGTAATCTCCTCGTATTCGGCGTTGGCGCCATTGTCGTTGATGGTGGCATCGGCAACCGACTGGTCTACGGTGAAGGATTCCACTTCAAAGCCGCCATCGGTAACGGTGATGGGGAAGGTCTGAGAGGTTTGTTCCCAGCTGAGCGTGATTTGGTACTCTCCCGGAGTCAGAGTGTAGCGGATGGGCATGGCGGCCACCCATTTATCGTCATAGAGATAAAAAACCGGATCGAACTCCAGATCCGATTGGGCGGAAATTTCCGGGTTTTCATCGGGAATTCCCTGGGCGAAAAGAAACAGGTTATCGCCGGCCTTTACCGTATCGGTGCTTAGGGAGAATACAACTTCCGTTTCTTTGGAAGGTTCCGAAGAGGAAGAGGAAGAAGAGGAAGATGGAACAGAAGAAACCGGCGGAGGATCGGATACAGCGGGAGGCGATTCCGGCATGGGCGGTGCTGGATCGGAAGAAGCCTCTGAGGAGGAAGAAGCGGAAATGACCTGCTGCTCTTCCAGAATAGCAGGGGAGGATCCGGGAGTTTCCTGAGCACAGGCCGAGAGTGCCAGCACCAGGGAGGCGGCCAATGGTAACGCAGCGGATTTGCAAAATCTCATGTCCAGAACTCCTTTCTGATTATCAGGATACCACAGCTGATGCGTAAAGGCAAATTGGGGAAATCATTCCCAGTTTGTTCCTGAAATATCCCTTGACATTTTGTGCCAATCTCCGTATCATGGGAAAAACGATTGGCTCAACTGTTGGAATCAGTTTTATAGAATAGTAAATACAACCGGGAAAAGTAGAGGTGGTATGGCGGGTTTGGATTTACGGATTATGGAGTTGGTACAGGCTCTGCACCTGCTGGGGCGGGGTGTGATGGACTTTTTCTTTGTCTGCTGTACTTTTCTGGGGGAAGAAACCTTTCTTCTTGTAGCGGTTCTGGGCGTGTACTGGTGCTTCAGCAAGCCCCTGGGAGAACAGCTGCTGCTTTCCCTGTTTATCAGTCTGGGGGCAAACGGACTGCTTAAAGACCTGGTGCGCCGCCCTCGCCCCTTCCTGACCCCGGGATTTGAAGAAAGACGGTATGTCATCATCCGCCATTTTCTGGTGGATACGGCCCGTCTGGGAAATTCATTTTCCTTCCCCAGCGGGCATTCCCAGTGCGCCGGCGCTTTTTTTACCTCTCTGGCACTTTGGAGCCGCAGAAGAAAAACAGCAGTCCTTTGCGGGGCGGCGGTGCTGCTGGTGATGATCTCCCGGGTTTATCTGGGGGTACACTTCCCCACGGATGTACTGGTGGGCGGCGCTCTGGGAGTGGGTGCTGCCTGGGCCGGCTGGCAGCTGCTGGAGAAGTTTCCCCGTCAAAAGCTGTGGGTTTTTGCCGGTGCAGCGGCAATGACGGCACTGGGGCTGCTGGTGCACCCCTCTCCTGATACAGTCAAAACAGTGGGCGTAGGAGTGGGGGCCCTGGCCGGACTGTGGTGGGAGCAGGGCCACCCCTTTTCGGTGGAAGGTACAGCTTTCAGCCGGATCATTCGTCTGGTGACTGGCGGCGCGCTTTTGATGGCTCTCCGCATGGGCCTGAAGCTGCTGCTGCCCCCTGGACTGTTTTTTGAAGGGCTGCGGTATGCCTGCATAGGAGTGACGGCTACCGGGCTCTGGCCCTGGATTTTCACCAAGGTACAGCTGTAAAAGGATAAAGAAACCGTTGACAAGGGGCCTGAGACATGATATGATTTGTATCAAATCAAATTGAATCCACAAATGCAAAGACTGTGAAAAGGAGTAGTAGGCAAGCGTTCAGGAGCATAGAGAGCGGCTGGATGGTGGAAATGCCGTGTCGGAAGCTTGCAGAAGTAGCCTTGGAGTTGCGGACCCAACGGGGATCTCCCTCAGTAGGCTCCGACGTATGCCCCTACGTTACAGGGGGAGCGGGATCGAAGAGGGTTCTCCTGTTCCGTCCCGGCAGAGTGCCCGCCTTTTCTGGCGGGAATGCAGGTGGTACCGCGTGCCTTGGAGCACGTCCTGCTGCGTAAGCAGCCGGACGTGCTTTTTTGCTGCCGTCCGGCCCATCACCAGACCGGAAGGGGAATGGCTATGCTGCTGGAAAGATTCATTGGCCGTACACAGTACGAATCCTATGAGGATTTTAAAGAAAACTACCGGGTGCAGTATCCGGAGGATTTTAATTTTGCCGTCCATGTGGTGGACGCCTGGGCGGAAGAGGACCCGCAGCGTCGGGCTTTGGTGTGGTTTGACGATCATGGAGGGGAACGGACTTTCACCTTTGCGGAGATCTCCCGTCTTTCCCGTCAGGCAGCCACCTGGCTCAAAGCGCAGGGGATAGGAAAGGGCGACCGGGTGATGCTCCAGCTGAAACGGCGCTGGGAATACTGGGTGACCGCCGTCGCCCTGCATCGGTTGGGGGCCATTCTCATTCCGGCCTCTTATCAGCTGGCAGCCCATGATATCAGCTACCGGGTGCAGGCAGCCGGGGCAAAAATGCTCATCGCTGCCCAGGACCCCTGGATCATCCAACAGGTGGAGATGGCCCGGGAAGAATGCCCGGAATTGGTAACAGCATTGGCGGGAGAGCCCCGTGAGGGCTGGCTGGATTATTCGGCGGGCATCCGGGAGGCCGGGCCGGATTTTATCCGGGATGATACCCTCAGAGCCCACGACATGATGCTGATGTATTTTACCTCGGGAACCACCGGTATGCCCAAAATGGTCCTCCATGATTTTACCTATCCTCTGGGGCATATCGTCACGGCCGGCTACTGGCAGCAGGTGTGGGATAACGGTCTGCATTTGACCGTCACCGACTCCGGATGGGCCAAGTTCGGCTGGGGGTGCATTTACGGGCAATGGCTCTGCGGCAGCGCCGTGTTGGGCTATGATATGGACAATAAATTCAATCCGCGGCACCTGATTGACGCCATCGCCAAATACAAACCCACCACCCTTTGTGTTCCCGGCACCATGTACCGCTTTATGATGCGGGAGGGCCTGACTGGTCCGGAATTTGCTTCGGTCCAGCACTGCTGCACCGCGGGCGAACCTCTGTCTCCGGAAATCGTCCGGGAGTTCCGGGACATTACGGGGCTTACGATCCACGAAGGCTTCGGACAGTCGGAGAGCAGCGTCCTGGTGGCCAACTTCGGATGGTTTCCCCCGCAGCCCGGTTCCATGGGGAAACCGTCTCCCCTGTATGACATCGCTCTGGTAGACGGGGAAGGCAACGTCTGCCGGGCCGGAGAAGAGGGAGAACTGGTGGTGCGGAATCTGGACCGGTATATTCCGGAAGGTCTCATCCGGGGCTATTGGAAGGACGGGAAAGTGGTTTCCGCCTATGATGAGAACCACGTGTACCATACCGGGGATATCGCCTGGATGGACGAAGACGGATACTACTGGTTTGTAGGCCGCAACGACGACATGATCAAATGCTCGGCTTATCGAATCGGTCCTTTTGAGATCGAATCTGTTCTGATGACCCATCCTGCGGTGCATGAATGTGCCATTACTGGTGCGCCCGATCCTATTCGTGGGCAGGTGGTTAAGGCTACTATCGTTCTGGAAGCGGGATATGCCCCCAGTGAGGAACTGACCAAGGAAATCCAGAATTATGTTAAGAGGATGACTGCTCCCTACAAATATCCCAGGGTGGTGGCATATGTGGCAGAGCTGCCCAAGACCACCTCGGGGAAGATCATCCGACACAAGCTGCGGTAAAAAAGCCCAGAGGGGTTTCATCGGAATTTCCTTGAATCAAACCTCATGCTTTTAAACGGCTGCACAGAACCATGATCCCAGCCCCCCAGACCACATTATGGGGACAGGGGTGCCAGTGGGGAACAGAAGGGCTTGCATCACGCTTGAGGGTGCTAAAAATCGTCCTTCCCAAATCATATAATAAAACCCGGGATTTTGCGGAGCGGTTCAGCCCCCAAAAGATCCCGGGTTTTGTCATCATAAGAGATATATGCGCAATCACGCTGCGTTTTTATTTTGCAGCAGTCTTGGCAGAACAAGGAGGGAGAATAATTTTCAGCCCCTTACGCCGGAAGATTCTGCCTCCGCCCGTCAACAGCATGATACTTTCGATTTGACCGATATGGGAGAAAAAAAGGAAAAACCCGGATTTTATTTCGCAGGCTTGGCACAGGAGGCTGGTATAATGTTGCCGGGAGCGACTTCATCCCCGTCTGAAACCAGGAGAACAGATACCGGCGGAATCGGAACGATCTGAAACAGCTTGGTCTGCGGTGTATGATTTACCGGAAGAAGCCCAATGGCGAAAAGATGGCGATATCAGCAGCCTGTAAAAAATCCATCCTGATGCTCTTCCTGGCATCAGGATGGATTTTTTGAGTCAGGTACCGCCGCCGTATCCTGGGATCCGGTGGGAGCATCTGCTTTTATTCCGCAGAACTGAGGCTCCGTTCCAGCCAGATGGAAGCAATGCTGATTGCCTCAAACAAACTGTTTTTCTCAGTCTTTTTGATGATGCGGTCCTTGGGACTCAGGCTCTCGTCGGTAGAAAGGATCTGGACCATCACCTTTTGTGCAGCAGGATTTCCATCCGGCCCGGGTTTGGTGCTGAGAATTTGGAGCATGGCCACATAGGCTTCGGCCGGGTGGCCATAATAAACGGTATTGCCGCAGCGGACCAAGGGCTTGCCCTTGTAGAGAGGTAACTTGTTTTCAGCCATAAGCGTCCTCCTATATCAATGAAAGTATTTACTAACTATTTATGATACCATATTGGGCAAAAGTTGTAAACCTTAAGCAGGGAAGCAGAAAGGATGGAGAAAGGAAATCGCCCAGTCGTCAGCGACCGGGCGATGGCCAGTATCAATCCTTCAGATACGATTTGACAAGCAGCTGCAGCAGTTCATCCCGGTCGATATGACGGATCAGACTGCGGGCATTGTTGTAGGTGGTGATATAGGTGGGGTCCTCGGACAAGATGTAACCTACAATCTGGTTGATTGGGTTGTAACCCTTTTGGCGCAGCGCATCGTATACAATAGTCAGGATCTCCTTGACCTCTTTTTCCTTATCTTCGGCAATGGAGAAGGATATGGTTGGTTCATGTGTTGCCAAAGCTACACCCCCTTGTTTTGTTTATGACAACGAAGGAGAACTCCACGTATCTTCATTTTACCCTATTTTGCATGCAAATACAAGGTAAATTTGCGTTTTTTGTCCAAAACGAGGCTGGGAGCCGGGAAAAGCATCACCGGCGAACCTCAGCGCCTACCTCTGCCAAGCCCTGGAAAATGGAGGCCATGACCTTATCGCACTCCTCCACAGTGAGCGTGTGATCGGCTGCCCGGAGCACCAGGGAGTAGGCGACGCTCTTTTTGCCTTCGGGGATCTGAGCGCCCTTGTAGACGTCAAAAAGCTCCAGCTGTTCCAGAAGTTTGCCTGCCCGCTGACGGATCACCTTCCGCAGCTGGGCCACCGGTGTGGTGTCATCACAGGTGACGGCCAGATCCCGGGTGGAGGCGGGGAACTTGGGCAGGGGGACATACTTCTTTTCGGGGCTGCGCAGGGCAAAGAGGGCATCCGCATCCAGCTGAGCAGCATAGACCCGGACTTCGATACCGTAGTTTTCACACACGGCAGGATGGATTTCGCCCAAAACGCCCAGAACCTGACCGCCGGCGGTCAGCACCGAGCACCGGCCGGGATGATAGCTGGGGTTATCCTGGCAGGGGGCAAATTCCGCATCCTCCACACCCAGCTGGGTCAGGAGGGTTTCCACCGAGCCTTTCAGGGCGTAGAAATCCCAGTCCTTCCCGTAGGCTCCCAGAACGATGGCGGGCTTTTCCTGAGGCAGCTCATTGTCGGAGGTGGGCAGGAACTCCACCGCCAGTTCATACAGAGCGGCATCCAGGTTGCGGTTGCTGTAATTGCGGGCCAGCACATCCAGCATGGAGGGCAGGGCAGTGGTGCGCATGATGCTGGTATCCTCACCCAGAGGGTTGGAGATGACCACCGAGCGTCTCAGCGGGCTTTGGGCGGGAAGGTTGATCTTGTCATACAGCTTGGGGCTGATGAAGGTGTAGGTGCAGATCTCGGAATAGCCCATGGCCCGGCAGAGAGCGGAGGCTTTGCGGTCAAACTGCTGGCGAGGGGTGGGCCGACCCTCCGCCAGGCCCCGCAGAGCAGTGGTGGGGATTTTGTCGTAACCATAAAGGCGGGCCACTTCTTCGGCAATGTCGGCCTTGTGCTCCAGGTCCGCCCGGTAGGTGGGAGGAATGGCGAAACCGTCCTTTACCTCCACCTCCAGCCGGCGGAGATACTCCACCATCTGGGACTCAGGAATGTCGATACCGATAAAGGAGTTGATCCAATGAGAATCGAAGGGGATCTTCCGGGGTTCATGGCAGGAGTGATCCCGGTCGATGACGCCGGCTACCACGTCGCCGGCCCCCAACTGCTCCACCAGCTGGCAGGCCCGGGCCAGTGCCAGGGGGCAGGTATTGGGATCCAGGCCCTTTTCAAAGCGGCCGGAAGATTCGGTACGCATCCCCAGCTTTTTGGCGGTAAGACGGACGCTGCTGCCCTGGAAGCAGGCGGATTCAAAGACGATGGTTTGGGTATCGTCCTGAATGCCCGAGTACTCGCCGCCCATGACGCCCGCAACGGCGGAGGGAGACTGGGCATCCGCGATGACCAGCATTTCGGGGGAGAGGGCACGTTCAACCCCGTCCAGGGTGGTGATGTGCTCTCCGGCAGCGGCGTTGCGGACCACAATATGGTTGTCCTTGACGTACTTCAGGTCAAAAGCGTGCATGGGCTGGCCGTATTCCAGCATGACATAGTTGGTGATGTCCACAATGTTGTTGATGGGGCGGACGCCGCTGGCCCGCAGCCGCTCCCGCATCCAGCGGGGAGAAGGACCGATTTTGACGTTCTTGACCACTGCGGCCATGTACCGCAGGCACAGGTCGCCGTTGAGCACGTCCACCTTCAGGTGGTTTTCGATGGAGTCGCCGTCGCCGCACCCGGTAACCTCCGGTTTGGGCAGGGTAAAAGGCACGCCGAAGGTAGCGGCGGCCTCCCGGGCCAACCCGGTAACAGAAAGGCAGTCGGGACGGTTGGAGGTGATCTCAAATTCCACACAGGTGTCGTTCAGCCCGATAGCGGACTGGATCTCTTTGCCCAGAGTCCGGTCGCAGTCCTCGCCCAGAATGAAGATGCCGTCCTCGATGGCATAAGGGAAATCATGGGCGGTCAGTCCCAGCTCTCCCAGGGAGCAGAGCATGCCGCAGCTTTCCACGCCGCGGAGCTTACCCTTGGTGATCTTGTGGCCGCCGGGCAGCAGGGAGTTGTGCTTGGCAACGGGAACATAGTCTCCCTGGTGAACGTTTTGGGCACCGGTGACGATCTGAACCGACTCGGTCCCTACATCCACCTGGCAGATCCACAGATGGTCGGAGTCGGGGTGCCGCTCCATGGCGGTCACCTGTCCCACTACCACGTTTTTGATATCGGAGCCTTCCACCTTGTAGCCTTCCACCTTGGAACCGGACATGGTCAAAGCTTCGCAGAAGGCCCGGGGAGGCATTTCATCCAGCGCGACAAAATCACGCATCCATCTCATTGAAAGATCCATTGTTGTTTCCTCCCTCTTTCCTTAAAACTGGCTCAGGAACCGCAGGTCATTGTCGTAGAACAACCGCAGGTCGTCAATATTGAACCGGCGCATTACCAGACGCTCCAGACCGATGCCGAAAGCAAAGCCGCTGTATACCTCCGGGTCGATGCCGCAGCCGGAGAGCACCTTGGGATGGACCATTCCGCAGCCAAGGATCTCGATCCAGCCCTCGCCCTTGCAGAGGCGGCAGCCTTCCCCTTTGCAGTTAAAGCACTGGATATCCACCTCGGCGGAGGGCTCGGTAAAGGGGAAATGGTGGGGGCGGAAGCGGACCACCGCGTCGTCGCCGTAGATCCGCTTGACCACCGTTTCCAGGCAGCCCTTCAGGTCGGCCATGGTGATGCCCTTGTCCACCACCAGGCCCTCAATCTGATGGAAAATGGGGGAATGGGTGGCGTCCACCGCATCAGAACGGTAGACCCGTCCGGGAGAAATAATGCGGATGGGGGGCTTGCGCTGCTCCATAGTGCGGACCTGGACGGGAGAGGTCTGGGTCCGCAAAACAATGTTGTCGTTGATATAAAAGGTATCCTGGGTATCCCGTGCAGGATGATCCTTGGGGATATTGAGGGCTTCAAAGTTGTAGTAATCCAACTCCACTTCGGGACCCTGGACCACATCAAAGCCCATTCCCAGGAAGATTTCCTTGAATTCGTCCAGTACCAGAGAGAGGGGGTGCTGGTGGCCCATGGGAAGCTGTTTGCCCGGCATGGTCACATCCAGAGCTTCTTCCCGGAGCTTCTGCTGAGCCAAAGCAGACTTAAGGGCCTGCTGCCGCTGAGCGATCTCCTCCTCAATTTCCTGCCGCACCTGGTTGGCCAGCTGGCCGATAATGGGGCGCTCCTCGGGGGAAAGTCCGCCCATCTGCTTGAGAAGAGCGGTCAGTTCGCCCTTTTTGCCCAGGAATTTGATGCGCAGCTCTTCCAGAGCTTTCAGGTCGGCGGCGCCGGCCAGCTGCTCTCTGGCTGCCGCGCCAATGGCTTCCAATGCCGATTTCATCGCGTTGCTACCTCCTGCGTTTTGGTTATCATGGTGATCTGCGGCCTGCGGCCGGGACAAAAAGAAAAGCCCTCCGCCCCGGCAAAAGGGGCGAAAGGCGCATGGACACTTCCGCGGTACCACCCAGCTTCCTGTTCCTGAAAAGAACAGGCACTTTCCCGGCTTTTTAACGGGGCCGATTCCGTCGTCGCCTACCGCCGGAAAACCGGTTTCAGCAGCGCCGCTCCCAAGTGAACTTCATCCTCACAGCCGACAACGCCGCTCCCAGCCCATGGCAGCGCCTCTCTTGGACAGCTTCGTAAAGACTACTCTCTTGATCTCAGCGTTTGATGGATTTGTTTCACATTGTAGCACAAATTTCTCCCCAATGCAACTGATTGGTGCTATAATCTGGATAGAATGAAGATCCGGGGATACCTGAAAAATGGATTTGTGGGGGAAAGGACGTAAAGCATGGAACTTTGGACGGGCGTGGACTCGGTGGAAATTGAGAGGATCGCCAAAAGCATGGAGCGAAAAGGCTTTCTGGAGCGGTATTTCGCACCGGAAGAGCTGGAATATTTTGTCCTGCGGGGAAACGCCCCGCAGACAGTAGCAGGGCACTTTGCAGCCAAGGAAGCCTTCTCCAAAGCCATGGGTACCGGCCTGCGAGGCTTTGAATTGCGGGAAGTGGGGATCATCCGCGACTCGTTGGGGCGGCCGGAGTATCACCTTACCGGCAAAGCAAGGGAACTGTGCGGCAGACGGCGCCTGAGTCTGAGCATCACCCATACACGGGACACGGCCACAGCGTTTGCAGTGGCATGGGAGGAATAGAAATGGAATTTGTCACCAGCGCGGGTATGAAAAAACTGGAGCGGCGAAGTGCGGAAGAAGGGGTTTCCTATGACCGGATGATGGAAGAAGCGGGAAGGGAAGCAGCCCGCATCATTCTGGAACGATTTCCTGTGGCCGGCTGCCGGGTGGTCGTCCTCTGCGGACGGGGAAACAACGGCGGCGACGGCTTTGTGACTGCCCGGGAATTGGCTGGGGCCGGGGGGGAGGTTACGGTGGTCCTGTGGAAGGGAGCGCCCGCAACGGAAACGGCACGGCAGGCCTTTGGAACTCTGCCGCCCAATGTAAAGGTGCTGGACTGCGGAACTCCGGAGCAGGAGGCCGGCGTACTGGCAGAACTGGAGAAGGATCCGCCTCACCTGACAATAGACGCTCTTTACGGCGCGGGATTCCGGGGCGCGCCGTCCTCCCGGGACGAGGGCCTTTTTGCCTGCTGTGCATGGGGAAGAGAGACGACTGTGGCGCTGGACCTTCCCAGCGGTGTGGAGGCGGATACAGGGCGGTATGAAGCCTGCCTGCCCTGCGCCCTGTGCATAGCCATGGGCTATCCCAAACCGGCGCATTTGGTGCCCTGGCGGGGGGACTATATGGATAAGCTGGAAACGGCGAAGTTTTCCCTGACCGACAACCGGGAAGGATGTGTCTTGACCACTGTGGGCCCATGGGATCTTCCTGCCAGGCGTCTTCCCTGGGGCCACAAGGGTACCAACGGACGGCTGGGACTGGTGTGCGGATCCCGGCGGTTTCCCGGGGCGGCCCAACTGTCTGCCATGGGGGCGCTCCGGTCCGGGGCGGGGTATGTACATCTGATTTCCACCGGCTCTGTATGCCAACTGGCGGCGGGACGGCTGCCGGAGGTCCTGTACACCCCCTGCCGGGAAAATTCCCGCGGAAGTCTCCCTGCATGGGAGCTGGATCGGGTACTGGAGGCGCTGAAAGGATGCGACGGGGCAGTGGTGGGCTGCGGCCTCACTGCCTGTGACGATACGGCCGCTCTGGTGCGTGGGATTTTGGAGCGGGCGGATCTTCCCCTTGTGCTGGATGCGGATGCCCTTAACGTGCTGGCGGGGGAGCCGGAGCTGCTGAAACGCACCCGCTGCCCGGTGTTGGTTACCCCCCATCCCGGGGAGTTCTCACGGCTCTTTGGCGCGCATATGGATGAAACAGGGAAGGATGTCTGCGCCGCGGCGGGGGCAGCCGCCCGGCAATATTCCATCACGGTGCTCCTCAAAGGGCCTCTGACTGCCATTGCCGCGCCGGACGGGAGCGTATGGGGGAGCTTCCGGGGAAACAGCGGACTGGCCCGGGGAGGCAGCGGAGACGTTCTGGCGGGGATCCTGGGTTCCATGACAGTGCGTGGACTTGCCTTGCCCCAGGCGGCCCGGGCCGGCACATGGCTTCACGGACGGGCCGCGGAACTGGCCGCCGCGGAGTGGGGCGTGGAATCCATGCAGCCCTCCGACGTGGCGGGCTCACTGGGAAAGGCTTTTCTGGAGAGCGCCGGACAATAGGGAGGTTTTTTCGCCATGCTCAAACGTTGCGCCCTTTGTATCTGTCTTTTTTGCTGTTTGCTGGGGGGATGCGGCTCCGCAGCCGAGCCTCCTGTGGACTATGAGGCCATGATGCGGGAAACTTTGAACCGGAGCTTCTCTTTCCGGGCGGATATCCAGTGGGAAGAAATGGAAGCGTCCGCCTTTGTGGAAAAAGGGGAGGACGGGAGTATGCAGTTGGCTTTTGACAGCCCGGAATTGCTGGAGGGCCTTTCCGTAACTCTTTCGGAGGAAGAGGCCCGGATCGAGTACCGGGGGATGGAGATGCCTCTGGAAGGTACGGATATCCCGGCTCAGTCCATCCTCCCGGTTCTGCGGCAGCTGCTCTTTACCGGAGGATGGGAAGGCCTTTCCGTCCGGGAAGAGGAGGAGACGGTAACGGCGGAGGGCAGCTTTTATACGGCTGCTTTCCAAATCATCCTGGAAAAAGAAACCATGGAAATCAAGGAAATTTTAATTCCCGATTTGGATGCGCAGATCCAGGTATCGGAATTCGAGTTTTTGTAAGCGGACCGCCTGTTTTCCCTTGTGGGAGGACAGGCGGCCTTTTGTCACTTCTCCGCCTGATGAATAAAATGAGAACAAAGCCTTGAGTGCTGATGATTAGAGACCCCGGATGCGGGACACAATATCATCAGAGAAACTTTAAAGGTGGAGAGTGAACAGATGACCGTCAAACGTGGTGAGATATACTATGCCGACCTGAGTCCGGTGGTGGGTTCGGAACAGGGAGGAATCCGTCCGGTGCTCATCGTCCAGAATGATGTGGGCAACCGGTACAGCCCCACCGTCATTGCCGCGGCCATCACCAGCCAGAAGGAGAAAGCCAAATTGCCTACTCATATTCAGCTGGACTCGCACCGCTGCGGCTTGGCCAAGGATTCAGTAGTCCTTTTGGAACAGATCCGGACACTGGACAAAAAGCGCCTGAAGGAAAAGATGGGGCGGCTGGATGAACCGGCCATGCACCAGATCGACCGGGCGCTGTCCATCAGCTTCGGGTTGGACGACAAGGGAAGGACTACATAAAAGGCCGGAAGTTGAAGGGAAAACGCTGCGCCCCGGGGGTTCCCCCCGGGGCGCTTTTTGCTGCTTTGGGAAGAAATATAAATTTTTTTGACAACTGTAAAGAAAAAACCTTGACACAGGCTTGGGGAGCCGGTATAATAACACAGGTAAGTGTTGTAAAGAAAAAAACTTTACAAGTGGGGGTGGCGGTGTGCCCAAGAATCTGGAGATCTCCTTCCTGCTGGATTTTTACGGCGACATGCTGACGGATAAGCAGCGGGATGTGGTGGAACTGTACTACAACGAGGATCTTTCCCTGGCTGAAATCGCCGCTCACAGCGGGATTACCCGTCAGGGTGTTCGGGATTCCATCAAGCGGGCCGAAGCCCAGCTGCTGGAATATGAAAGCCGCCTCAAGCTTGCGCAGCGTTTCCGGGGGATCCGGGAATCCCTGGATGAAATCGTCACCCTGGCCCAGGAGATCCAGCGGTACAATGACCGCTTTGCTTCCTCGGCTGAGATCCATAACTGCACCGCCAGGATCATCGACCTGGCAGGGGAACTGAAAAACGAAGAATGATCGGCCCTGTTTCCAGGGAATTTTAAGAAGAGAGGTGTTCCGCCGTGGCTTTTGAAGGACTTTCGGAAAAGCTGGCTGCCACATTTAAAAAGCTGAAAAACCGGGGCAAGCTCAGCGAATCGGACGTCAAGGAGGCCATGCGGGAGGTCCGTCTGGCTCTGCTGGAGGCGGACGTCAACTACAAGGTGGCCAAAGACTTTGTGGCCAGCTGCACTGCCAAAGCGGTAGGGGAGCAGGTCCTTTCCAGCCTGACTCCGGCGCAGCAGGTCATCAAGATCGTCAACGACGAGCTGACCGCCCTGATGGGTTCGGGACACAGCCGTATCAATCTTTCCTCCCGGATTCCCACCATTATCCTGATGTGCGGACTTCAGGGCTCCGGTAAAACCACCCACAGCGCCAAGTTGGCCTATATGTTCAAAAACCAGGGGAAGCGTCCGCTGCTGGTAGCCTGTGATATTTACCGTCCTGCCGCTATCGATCAGCTGAAGGTGGTGGGCGCCAAAGCGGGAGTGCCGGTCTTTGAAATGGGTCAGACCGATCCGGTTACCATCTGCCGCAAGGCCCTGAGCCATGCCAATGACTACGGTAACGATATTGTCATCATCGACACCGCCGGCCGGCTGCACATTGACCAGGCGCTGATGGACGAGCTGAAGGCGGTCAAGGAAACGGTTCATCCCCATGAGATTCTTCTGGTCATCGACTCCATGACCGGCCAGGACGCTGTCAACGTGGCCCAGAGCTTCGATCAGGAGCTGGGAGTGGACGGAGTGATTCTGACCAAGCTGGACGGCGACACCCGGGGCGGCGCTGCCCTTTCGGTGCGGGCTGCTACCGGCAAGCCGGTAAAATTTGTGGGTACCGGCGAAAAAATCGGCGATTTGGAACCCTTCTACCCGGACCGTATGGCCTCCCGGATCCTGGGCTTCGGAGATGTGATGACTCTCATTGAAAAAGCCCAGACCCAATTGGATGAGGAAACGGCGCTGAAGGCCGCCAAAAAGCTGAAGGACAAAAATTTTGATTTCAACGACCTGCTGGAGCAGATGGCCCAGATGAAAAAAATGGGTTCTCTGGCATCGGTCCTCAATATGATCCCCGGGGCCAAGGTTACCGACGAACAGGCCCAGGAAGGCGAAAAACAGATGAAGCGGGTGGAGGCCATCATCCTGTCCATGACTCCCGCGGAACGGCAGAAGCCCTCCCTCATCAACCCTTCCCGGAAACGACGGATCGCTGCGGGCAGCGGCACCAAGGTAGAGGATGTGAACCGGATTCTGCGGCAGCTGGAGCAGATGCAGAAAATGGTCAAAAAGATGGGTTCTCTCAAGCGCCGCAAGGGCGGAATGCCTTTCGGAGGCTTCCCCGGTCTGCCCGGATGAATCACCGGACCGGTGCGTGAGACAACAGGGACTTACCCGAAGCATTTCGGTTAAGCATACATTTATACACAATTTTTGGAGGTGCAATCACCATGGCAGTTAAGATCAGACTCCGCCGCATGGGTGCGAAGAAGGCTCCCTTCTACCGCATTGTTGTGGCTGATTCCCGTTACCCCAGAGACGGCCGCTTCATCGAGGAAGTAGGCTACTACGATCCCACCAAGAACCCCTCTGTGGTCAAGGTGGACGCCGATAAGGCCAAGAAGTGGATCTCTACCGGCGCTCAGCCCACCGATACCGTTAAGGCCATCTTCAAGGCTGAGGGTATCCTCTAAGAGTTTGTCTCCGGACAAGCCCGGTAAGGAAAGAGTGGGAGGCAACCTATGGAAGAACTCATTGTTGCCATTGCACGCGGCCTTGTGGACGACAAGGACGCGGTGACTGTCTCTGCCGACGAGCCTGATGAGGAAGGTACCGTTGTGTATCATCTTCATGTAGCCGCCGACGATATGGGGCGGGTCATCGGCAAACAGGGACGGATCGCCAAGGCGATCCGCACCGTAGTGCGGGCCGCTGCCAGCAAGGTGGGCGGCAAGGCCGCGGTGGAAATCGACTGAGAAACAATGCAAGGGGCCGCTGGAAAGGGCGAAGATCGTTTCGCCTTTTACGGCGGCCTTCTTGAAAAGAGGGATGCGGATATGAAACGGTTCTTGGAATGCGGGAAGATTGTCACCACCCACGGCCTGCGGGGAGAAGTGAAGGTCCAGCCCTGGTGCGACTCGCCGGAGGAACTGGCGGAGTGGGAGACGCTCTATCTGGACAAGGGCGACACGGAAGTGACGGTGGAACGGGCACGGGTGCAGAAAAACATGGTGATCCTGAAACTGGCTGGTGTGGACCGGGTGGAAGACGCCCAGCTGCTGCGGGGCAGGATCCTGTATCTGGACCGCACCATGGAAGAACTGGAGGAGGGCGTCTACTATATCCAGGATCTGTTGGGTATGGAGGTACGGGACGCGGATACCGGAACGCTGTATGGAGAGCTGGTGGATGTGACGGAAACCGGCGCCAACGATGTATATCATATCCGCTTTGCGGACGGAAAGGTGCGGCTGATCCCTGCCATTCCCCAGGTAGTGATTTCTGTTGATGTGGAAGCCGCCAGGATGGAGATCCGGCCATTGGAAGGACTGTTTGACGATGCTGCGCTTTGATATTGCCACGCTGTTTGTGGATATGTGCCGCACGGTGGTGAACGAAAGCATCATCGGTCGCGCCATCCGGGCCGGAAAGCTGGAGGTCCATGTCCACAACATCCGGGAGTTTGCCTTTAACAAATGGAACCGGGTGGATGACACGCCTTACGGAGGCGGCATGGGGATGCTGATGCAGGCGGACCCCATTTACTTATGCTACCAGGATATCTGCCTGGACCTTCCCAAAAACCCTTATGTTATTTACATGTCCCCCCAGGGGAAGCCCCTGACCCAGGAAAAAGCCCGGCAGCTGTCAAAAATGGAGAATATTTTGCTCATCTGCGGCCATTATGAAGGTGTGGATCAGCGGGTGCTGGACGAGATCGTGGACGAGGAACTGTCTATCGGCGATTTTGTCCTTACAGGCGGGGAACTGGCTGCCCTGACGGTGGTGGACTGTGTGGGCCGCCTTTGTGAAGGGGTCCTGAAGGACGAATCCTGCTTTACTGAGGAAAGCCACTGGAACGGCCTGCTGGAGTATCCCCAGTATACCCGGCCGGCGGTGTGGCATGGGCGTGAGGTGCCGGAGATCCTTTTGAGCGGGCATCACGGCAACATCGCTCAGTGGCGCAGGGAACAGTCGCTGCGCAACACCTATTACAAACGTCCTGATTTGCTGGAACAGGCTCAGTTGGATAAAAAAGACCTGGCTTACCTGGAAAAGCTGAAGGAAGAGGACGCAGCCCGCTCCCTGGGGGAAGGGGGGCAGGAGCCATGACGGGCACTTTTGTGAATACGGCAGCGGTGGCAGCGGGCGGCTGCATCGGCCTGCTGCTCAAGCGGGGCCTGAGTGAACGGATGGAAAAGACCGTTACAGCCATGCTGGGAGTGGCAACCTGCGTCATCGGCGCTAATGGCCTGATTACCACCATGATTTCCACGGACCCCGCTACCGGGCGGCTCAGCTCATCGGGAGAGCTTCTTCTGCTGGTCTGTCTGGCGGTGGGGAGTGTTATTGGCGAAGCTCTGGGGATCGAAGAATGGCTGGGAGGCCTGGGAGAGAGGATCGAAAAGCGGCTCCATGCCGGCGATTTCTCCAGAGGCTTTATAAGCGCATCCATTCTGTTTTGTGTGGGCGCTATGACCATCATTGGATCGTTGAATGACGGCCTGTACGGCGACAGCAGCGTCCTGCTGGTAAAAAGTGCCCTGGACTTTATCGCCGCCATTATTCTGGCTTCTACCCTGGGGTGGGGAGTGCTGTTCGCGGCGGCGACGGTGCTGGTCTATCAGGGTGCCCTGACCCTGTCTGCCGGATTGCTGGCTCCCGTGCTTACCGGTGTTCTGCGGGACAATATCTGTATGGTGGGATACGCTGTGGTGCTGTGCATCGGCATCAATTTTTTCGGTGTGGTGCGGATCCGTACCGCGAACCTGCTTCCCGCCCTGCTGCTGCCGGCTTTGGTGCCGGTCTGGGAGAGTCTTGTCCAGTGGCTGTTTGCCTGATAGTGTGCAACTTGCTAAGGTTGTTGAAAACATTGTAGGGAATTTGCATAAATAACGATTCGGGAACGGGGCAATATATAGAAAACAAGCAGAAAATGCCTGGGAAGCCCCTTGCGGACAGGAAATTTCATTGACGGATTTCCCGCGTCTGAGTATAATTTAACTATCCCAAAAGACATTTTTGACATTACATTTGCATAGGAGTGTATGATTTATGTACGTGAAAGAGGTTATGGTTCAGAATCATGTAGGTCTGCACGCCCGCCCTGCCACGTTCTTCATTCAGAAAGCCAATGAGTTCAAGTCCTCCATTTGGGTGGAAAAAGAAGAGCGCCGCGTTAACGCCAAGAGCCTTTTGGGCGTTCTGTCTCTGGGAATCGTGGGAGGCACTTCCATCAAGGTGATTGCCGACGGCAGCGACGAGCAGCAGGCAGTAGAATCTTTGGTTAAGCTGATTGATTCGGGCTTTGCCGAGTAAAACGGTTTTTCTCGACTGCAGGTGTGCGGCGCAGAAACGGTTTTTGCCAGGTTTTTTGAGAAGGTGCGTGGTCCCGGGGGGCGGCGCGCCTTCTTTTATGTACAGCCAAAATGCGTAGGGAGGCTGCGGAATGGACGAGCATCGACTGGGGCAGCTGCGAAAAAAAACCAGCCTTCTTCCCCAGGAGCCCGGGGTCTACATCATGAAGGACAAGGATGGCAAGATCATCTATGTAGGAAAGGCAAAAAACCTGAAAAACCGGGTTTCTTCCTATTTTCGGTCGGTGGAAAAGCATCTGCCCAAGGTTTACAGAATGGTGGAAAATGTGGCGGACTTTGATTACATCGTCACCGACAGCGAGTTTGAGGCGTTGGTGTTGGAGTGCAGTCTGATCAAGCTCCATACCCCCAAGTACAACATCCTGCTGAAGGACGACAAGGGCTACCATTACATCCGCATCGAACAGAAGCCCTATGGGCGAATCACCGCGGAAAAACAGAAAAACGACAAGGATGCCCTGTATCTGGGCCCCTACGTTTCCTCCATGGTGACCAAGGAAACAGTGGATGAGGCTACCAAGGCTTTCCTTCTGCCCACCTGCAGCCGGCGCTTCCCCCAGGACTTCCGGAAAGGCCGCCCCTGTCTCAATTATCACATCAAGCAGTGTATGGGGGTCTGCACCGGGAAAATTTCCGAGGAGGCCTACCGCGAGGCGCTGGGAGAGGCAGTGGAATTTATCCGGACCGGTGGGATCCAGTCGGTGGAAGAGCTGACGCGAAAAATGGAGCAGGCCGCTGAAGAACTGGATTTTGAACGGGCGGCCCGTTACCGGGACAGGATCGCCGCCATCCACAAGGTGACCCAGCAGCAGAAAGTCATTGCTTATAACCATAAGAGCCTGGATGTCATCGCCGCCGTCCAGAGCCCGGATACCGTGTATTTGTCGGTGCTGGTGTTCCGGGAAGGCCGGCTGCGGGACAAGCGGGACTACAGCTTTGATTCTTTGGACAGCCCGGAACAAATGATGGAAGAATTTATTCTCAGCCGCTACCTGGGCGCCGAAGATCCGCCTTCTGAGATCTTTCTGGATACTCCTCTGCCGGATACGGAGCTGGTTTCCAGGCTGATTTGGGAAAAAAACGGCCGGAAGCTGACCATTACCGTACCCCAGCGGGGACAGAGCCTTCAACTGGTGGAGATGGCCCGGAACAACGCCGCCCAGAGCCTTTCCCTCAAAACCCGGCGCACCGGCCGGGAGGTGGCGGCAGTGGATGAATTGGGACGGCTGCTGGGGCTGGAAAAACCTCCCGTTTACATCGAGGCCTTTGATATTTCCAACTATGGCGGGCAGACCATTGTGGGGGGGATGGTTGTTTTTGAAAACGGCCGCCCCGAAAAGAAGGCGTACAAAAAATTTACCATCCGGGAGCAGCACCAGCCGGATGACTATGCTGCCATGGATCAGATGCTTTCCCGGCGGATCCTCCGGTATCTGGAGCACCAGGAAAAGGGTGGCGCAGAGGACGGCTTCCAACGGCTCCCTGACCTGTGGCTCATCGACGGCGGCGCGGGACACGTGGCGGTGGCCCGGGAGGTGCTGCGCCGGTATGATGTGACCATCCCGGTTTTCGGCATGGTGAAGGATAACCGGCACCGTACCCGCGCCGTGGCCGGGGAAGGCAGGGAGATCGCTATTGCGGCCAACCGCAGTGTTTTCGCTTTGGTCACTGCCATTCAGGATGAGGTGCACCGGTATTCCATCAGCTTTTCCCGCCAAAGCCACAAGAAAAACAGCCTGACCGCCCGGCTGTTGGAGGTGGACGGGATCGGAGAGGCAAGGGTGACAGCCCTCTATCGTCACTTTAAAACCAATAAGGCCATGAAAGCTGCCACCAAGGAGGAACTGGCTGCCGTGAAGGGGATGAACCGGGACGCGGCGGAAAAATTATATGCCTTTTTGCACGAAAGTGATTGACAGCATGGGGCCACACTCTTTAAGATGATAAGAGAATCCAATCAATGAATCAGGAGGACCCTGTATTGAGAGTAATTACCGGTACGGCCCGCGGCCGCAAGCTGGTTACCCTGGAGGGGCTGGATGTCCGCCCCACCACCGATATGGTTAAGGAAGCCATGTTCAGCATCATCCAGTTTGAAGTGGAAGGCGCTTTTGTTCTGGACCTGTTCTGCGGTTCCGGACAGCTGGGGATCGAAGCCCTCAGCAGAGGGGCCCGGTACTGTGTTTTTGTGGACCAGTCCCGAGATTCCCAGGATGTGACCCGCCAGAATCTCCAGACCACCGGTCTGGCCAAAAACAGCCGGGTAGCGGCGATGGATTTTGCCGCTTTCCTGCGATCTTCCTCGGATACCTTTGATATTGTTCTGATGGACCCGCCCTACAAAAAGGGGCTTACTCAGGCCGCCCTGCCTTTGGTAGTGCCCCGGATGAGCCCGGGAGGCATCATCCTGTGCGAAACCGCCCGGGAAGAGGAGCTGCCGGAACAGGTGGGAGCGTTTGCCCGCAAGAAGGAATATCGCTATGGAAAGATCAAACTGACTGCTTACCGCAGACCTGAGGAGGAACAGGCATGAAAACCGTGATCTGTCCCGGCAGCTTTGATCCTGTCACCAACGGCCATCTGGATATCATTCAGCGGGCCAGCGGACTGTTTGACCGGGTTATCGTGCTGCTGGCGGCCAATCAGGAAAAGAAGAACTATTTTACTCCCGAAGAGCGCCGGGAGATGATCTGCAAGGTCACCCGGGATCTGCCCAACGTGGAGGTAGACGTCTTCAGCGGGCTGCTGGTAGACTATGTCCGGGAGCAGGGCGCCTGTGCCATTATCAAAGGCCTGCGGGCGGTTTCGGACTTTGAATACGAGTTCCAGATGGCCCTGACCAACCATAAGCTGTACCCCCACTGCGAGACTATTTTCTTTACTCCCAGCCCCAGGAACATGTACCTGAGTTCCAGTATTGTCCGGCAGGTAGGAGGCCTGGGAGGGGATATTTCCGGCTTTGTGCCGGCGTGCATCCTGGATGAGATCCGGGAAAAGCTGCGGAAAAAATAACAGGAAAGGACGAGACGTATGGCAAATATAGATGTGATCCTCAACAACCTGGATGAGTTGCTGGAAAACTCATGGAGCCTGCCGCTGTCCGGCGGACGCTGCGTGGTGGACGCCGACAAGGTGCGGGACCTCATCGACGACATCCGTCTGAATATGCCCACTGAGATCAAACAAGCCAAGGCGGTGGTGGCCGACCGCAACGAGATCCTGGCTCTTGCCAAAAGAGAATCGGAAGAGCTGATCCGGAAAGCGGAGGAACGGGCAAAAATGCTGGTGGATCAGGACACCATTGTCCGCCAGGCCAATGCCAAAGCCCTTTCCATGTTGAACGAAGCCAACCAGAAAGCCAGTGACATCATTGCCCGTGCCACCGCTCAGGCCAACGAACTGACCAGCAGTTCCACCTCCCGTGCTACAGAGGCCCTTACCCAGGCCAACCTGCGTGCCCGGGAGATGAAGCAGGCGGCTTATGATTTTTCCGAAAACATGCTTCGGTCCACCGAAGAGGCTTTGGAGCGTTCTCTTACGGATGTGCGCACCACCCGCCAGGCTTTGAAAAATTCTGCCCAGGAATCAGCCCGGGGCTCCAAGGTGCGGCCTGAGCCGGTTCGGCCCAACAGATCGGAAAATCCAAAATTCTGAGTTTGGGGTATATCCTGCCCGGGTGTGGCCCCCTGCCCACCGGGGCTGCGAGAGACACTCCAAAATACGGCGATTTTGTGCGGCCGGTTGCCAGCAGGGAAATAACTTTGTAAAATACAGGCGCCCTTCCTTGCAACGCGTCTGCATCAGCAGGGCAGCGATTCTTTTTTACCAGAATGCTGCCTGGATCTCCATTTCGTAAAAATTCCGGCGCACGCAGGAAAACTGGACATGCTTTGGCAGATATCCGATATTCTCAGGGTCATGGCGCCGGCTCCGGAAGGACTTGGAGATCGTTCTGTGCGTTCTCATCCTGCCGGCGGGTGACAAAGAAATAAAATCAGCCTTATGCTTTGGCATTTATCATGATTTAAACATCCCATTTAGATAAGTTTTGCTGTGCCCTCCCCATGTGGGGAGGGCATTTTTTATAGATCAAAACGCTGCCAGGTGCCACGAATCTTCATGCAAAGAGGTGTAAGCTGTTTTGAGTGTGCTGTAAAAAAATCGCAGAAACATACCCCCAATTAGGGCAGAAAGATATCGGCCTGCCCCCAAAACAAAAGAACAGAAAAAAGAAAAAGGGGCAAGGAAAACCATTTTTGGCTGCAGCTGGAAACCTTTGGAACAAACTGTGACAATGTGGTGTAAATCCTTTGCTTCTGCGGCTTTGCAAGTGAAATTTGTCGTCTGATCTCAAGAAAAATTCCTTGCAATTGGAGCGACTATGGGGTATAATTTAAGCACTGGTGGTTAAAAGTGGTGAATAGTGGTTAATTACCCCTGAGAAAGGAGGCGGGAAAATGCTTCTGGGTCAATTTGAACACAGCATTGACGCAAAAGGCCGGCTGAATTTTCCCGCACGCCTCCGGGAAGACTTGGGGGAAAGGTTCATTGTCACCAAAGGGTTGGATGAATGTCTGGCAGTTTATTCCTTTGAACAGTGGAAGCACCTGGAGGAAAAGATCAACCGCCAGCCAGTCTCCAAAGCCAGGTTCCTGCAAAGGTTCTTTTTTGCCAGCGCCGTGGAGGTGGAGCCGGACAAGCAGGGGCGTGTGGTAATCCCCGGACATCTGAGGGAATACGCGCATCTGGAAAAAGACGTGATCGTCACCGGCGCTTCGGAACGGGCCGAAATTTGGGACAAGGCCAGATGGCAGGCCTGCACGGACAGCCTCACCGCTGAAATGATGGCGGAAGCCATTGATGAGATGCAGGACTTTTAATTGCGGACAAGCTCCGATGGAGAAGAGGTGAGCGACTATGGAATTCCATCACGTTCCAGTGCTTCTGGAAGAATGTATGGAAGGGCTGAAGATCCGGCCGGATGGAATTTATGTGGATGGCACCGCGGGAGGCGGGGGCCATTCCAGCAGAATCGCCGCTCAGCTGCTTCAGGGGGGGCGTCTGATTTCCCTGGATAAGGATCCTGATGCGGTTGCCGCCGCCTCCAAAAGGCTGGAGCCGTACCCGTGGGCACAGGTGGTGGAGAGTGACTTTGCCGAGATCCCTGCGGTGCTGGACCGTCTGGGAATCCAGTATGTGGATGGGATCCTTCTGGATCTGGGGGTGTCCTCCTATCAGCTGGATACACCGGAGCGGGGCTTCTCCTATATGAGCGACGCGCCGCTGGATATGCGGATGACCCAAAAGGGGACCAGCGCCTACGATATTGTGAATGGCTATGATGTCAGTTCCCTTGCGCGGATCATCCGGGAGTTTGGAGAAGAAAAATACGCCCTCGCCATTGCAAAAAAAATCAACTATGCCCGCCAGCAGGCACCGGTGGAAACAACCGGACAACTGGTGGAGCTGATCCGGCAGGCGATTCCGCCGGGGGCCAGATACGAGGGAGGACATCCCGCCAAAAGAACCTTCCAGGCCATCCGCATTGCGGTCAACAGCGAACTGGACAACCTGTCACGATGCCTGGACAGCGCCTTTGACAGACTGGCCCCAGGAGGGCGGTTCGCCATTATCACCTTCCATTCGCTGGAGGACCGGATGGTCAAACAAAAATTTGCAGCCCTGTGCAGGGGCTGTACCTGCCCACCTGATTTTCCGGTTTGCGTCTGCGGCAACAAGCCGAAGGCAAAGCTGGTGAACCGCAAACCCATTGAGGCTTCTCCGGAGGAGCAGGAGATAAACAGCCGCAGCCGCTCGGCCAAGCTGCGGGTACTGGAAAAGCTGTAATTTCCCTGTGGGCGCCGCCCGCAGGCGACGCGCCGAATGATAGAACCCACAAGGGAAAGGAGCACGCCCATTATGCAAAGCAATGCCGCCGAAAAACTGGATTTGAATCAGAACCAGGCCCGGCTCTATGATTTGAGCCGATATGAGGAAGCCGAGGTACACCAGAGGCCCACGCTTACTGTACGCACCAGCCGTCCCCAGCGCCGGGTTTCCCCTTTTATGATGGCGTGCTGCATTGCGCTGACGGTGGCGCTGGTTTCTCTTTCCATCTACACCAATGTGGTGATGATCGAGCTGGGGGACCAGCTGAGCCAGGGCAACGCGGAGCTGGAACTGCTGAAGAGCGAAACGGTACTGCTGGAATCCAAGCTGGAGAGCGCCACGTCCATTAAGGCGGTGGAACAATATGCCACCAACAATCTGGGAATGGGCAAGCTGGACCAGTACCAGGTCACGTATGTGCAGCTGAGCGAACATGACAGGATTGAAAAGACGGATAAGGCGCCGGACAGGTCGCCTGAGCAGCAGCTGATCAAATGGCTGCAGGAGGTTGTGGAATACCTGAATGTTGGGTAAAATATAATGTGATGATGAGGGGACTGAGAGGTAAGAGGATGATTCTTAGCTCTTAGTTTTCTGTTAGGGCACTTTTTGGGGGCGCCCGGGGAAACAGTCGAAAGGAGGCGCCGGACTGATGTCCAAATTGCCGGAAAACAGTATGCGTATCCGCCTGCTGGCAGCGGCGGTCATCCTGACCGTAGTGGGGTTTGGGGCCGTGATCCACAGCCTTTATAAGATCCAGATCGTGCAGGGGGATTTTTACCAGCAAAAGGCCATCTCCCAGCAGCTTCGGACCACCGCCATTACAGCCAACCGGGGTACCATTTACGATACCAACATGAAGAAGCTGGCGGTTTCCGCCACTGTGTGGACAGTGGTATTCTCCCCGGCTGATATTACGGATGAGCAGGCGGAGATTTTGGCGGACGGCCTGGAAGAGATCCTGGATGTTGACCGGGATTTTGTCATTGAAAAAGCCAAAAACAAAAAAAACTACCACCAGATTGTAAAGAAAAAGGTGGAAAAGGAAGTGGCCGATCAGGTTCTTGCCTTTGCCAGTGAGAACAAGATCAACGGCGTCTACCTGGTGGAGGACAGCAAACGGTATTATCCTTACGGCACCATGGCTTCCACGGTGCTGGGGTTCGTCAATGACGAAAATCAGGGATCCTATGGCCTGGAAGCCTATTATAACAATATCCTCAGCGGTACTCCCGGCAAGATGGTTTCTGCCAAGAATGCCCAGGGGACCGATATGCCCCTGGAATACACCGATATGTACGAGGCGCAGGACGGCAACAGCATCGTACTTACCATTGACGAAACGGTACAGCATATGCTGGATAAGCATGTGCGTACCGCAGTAATTGAGCATGGGGTAAAAAACCGCGCGGCGGGCATTGTAATGGATGTCAAAACCGGTGCGATTCTGGGAATGACCACCATGCCGGATTTTGATCCCAACGATCCCCTTACCATTGCGGATACAGCGACACGGGAGGCAGTGGAAGCTTTGCCCCGGGGGACCGAAGAGGAAGAGGCTGCCTACCGCAAGGCCAAGGAGGAGGCGCAGTTCCTGCAGTGGAACAACAAGTGCGTATCCGAGCCTTATGAGCCGGGATCGGTTTTCAAGATCTTTACTCTGGCGACCGGCCTGGAGACGGGAGCTACCGACGTCAACCATACATACAATGATCCCGGCTATTATGTGGTGGGCGGTGTAAAAAAGCACTGCTGGAAGGCCGGGGGGCATGGCCTGCAAACCCTGGAGCAGACGGTGCAGAATTCCTGTAACCCCGCCTTCATGATGATCGGCGAAGCCATTGGTCCGCAAAATTTCTATAACTATTACGACAGTTTTGGAATGGCAGAACCCACCGGTATCGACCTGCCCGGTGAGGCCAACGGAATCCACCATTCCCTGGAGCAGCTGGAAAAGCTTTCGGAGGGTTATCTGGCTACTTCTGCCTTCGGCCAGACCATCAAGGTGACTCCCATTCAGATGATCACCGCGGTGGCGGCTGCGGTCAATGGGGGATACCTGTACGAGCCATATCTGGTCAAACAGGTGCTGGATCCGGATGGAAACATTATTTCCACCACCCAGCCCAATATGAAACGGCAGGTGATTTCGGAGGAAACGTCCCGCATCGTGTGCCAGATGCTGGAAAGCGTGGTCACCCAGGGTTCCGGTAAAAATGCCTATATCCCCGGCTACCGCATCGGAGGCAAGACCGGTACCTCCGAGAAGCTGGACCTGAAGTTCCAGACGGGTGAGGACGAAAATATTCTGTCCTTTGTAGGCGTAGCACCCATGGATGATCCCCAGTACGCGGTACTGGTCCTGCTGGATGAGCCTTCCCTTACCAATGCCTATGGTTCCACCATTGCCGCACCGGTGGTAGGGGCGATCTTTGCCGATATCCTGCCCTACCTGGGGGTGGAAAAGGTCTACACGGAACAGGAGCTGAAAAACGCCGATGTAACGGTGGGCAACTATGTGGGCAGCGCCCCTCATGATGTACAGGGGAGCATTGCTCTCAAAAACCTCAATGCCAAGATCATGGGTGGCGGCGGACGGGTCCTTTCCCAAATGCCTGCCCCCGGCTCTTCGGTGCCCCAGGGCAGCACGGTCATCCTGTTTACCGACGAGGAATCGGAACAGGAGAAGGTAACTGTTCCTGACGTGGTGGGAAAGACCGGACTGGCAGCCAACAAAATGATCCTGAACGCCGGCCTGAACATCAAGGTGACAGGTGTGGGAACAGATAATGCCAACGCCGTTGCCGCCAAGCAATCCATTGAACCAGGCACCGAGGTGATGCGGGGAACGGTGATTACGGTAGATTTCGCCGATACCTCCATTCAGAATATTTACTGAACCACGCCTGGAGAAGAATATGGAAGTTCTTTGGAATCATAATAGAACGACAGAGGGCTGATTTTTCAAACTCCTTCGTTTGTGCTATAATATCCCCGGCGCTTTCCCAGCGCCCCGGAGCGGCGTTCCGCTCCCTCAAAATATAACCAGGAAAGGGAATGGTGTCCGGCTATGACATTGCAAGAATATTTAAAAGACATTTCTTACACCACGGACCTTACCGGCCTGGACCAAATCACCATTACAGGGGTGACCAACGATTCCCGGCAGATCAAAAAGGGCTGCATTTTTGTCTGCATCAAAGGCGGAAAATTTGACGGCCATGACGCTGCTGCCCAGGCGGCCGCTCACGGTGCGGCTGCCGTGGTGGCGGAACGGGACGTGGGGCTGCCCTGTCAGATTCTGGTAGAAAACAGCCGCAGCGCCTATGCCATTCTGTGCGCCAATCATTTTAACAATCCATCCCGGCGTCTCAAGCTCATCGGCACCACCGGTACCAACGGCAAAACCACCACAACCTTCCTCCTTAAAAGCATCCTGCAGGCTGCGGGACGGAAGGTAGGACTTATGGGAACCATTCACAACGAGATCCTGGACATGGAGCTGCCCGCCAAGTATACGACTCCCGATCCTTATCAGCTTCATGCCATGCTGGACAGAATGGCGGAAGCAGGATGTGAGTATGTGGTGATGGAGGTATCCTCCCACGCGCTGGATCAGCACCGGCTGGACGGATGCGAGTTTGAAGTGGGGATCTTTACCAACCTGACCCAGGATCATTTGGATTATCATAAAACCATGGAAAACTATTTTGCCGCCAAAAAACGCCTGTTTTCCATGAGCCGTCGGGCGGTAATCAATGTGGATGACCCCCATGGCTGCCAGCTGGCGGAAGAATTGGGGGATAAGGCCCTGACCGTTTCCCTGGACCGCAACGACGCAGACCTTACCGCAAAAAATATTACCTTTGATGCCCGGGGCACCAGTTTTATCCTGGTGGGGAAGAATATGATCGAGCGCATCCGCATCGGACAGCCGGGACGGTTTTCTGTTTCCAACGCCATGGGGGCGGCGGGGGCGTGCCTGCTGCTGGGGCTTTCTACTGCGGAGATCGCCAAAGGCCTCCGGGACTGTCCCGGTGTGGCCGGAAGAGCAGAGGTCCTTCCCTGTGATGAAGGCTATACGATTATCCGGGATTATGCCCATACGGCCGATGGCCTGGAAAAAATGATCAGCGCCCTGAAAGAATATGCCACGGGCAGGGTGGTGACCCTCTTTGGCTGCGCCGGGAACCGGGACCGCACCAAACGGGCCCAGATGGGAGAAATGGCAGCCAAATATTCGGATTTTGTGATCCTTACCTCCGACAATCCCCGGGATGAGGACCCGATCCGTATCATCAACGACGCAAAGCCGGGTCTGGACCGGTATGACACTCCCTACCGGATCATTCCGGACCGGTACGAGGCCATTTCCTGGGCACTGGACAACGCCCGGCCGGGAGATATCCTCCTTCTGGCAGGGAAGGGCCACGAGGATTACCAGGTGCTCCATGATGAGACCATTTATTTTGATGAAAAAGTAGTGGTCCGGGAGCTGCTGGAAAAGCGTAAACACCGGAAACCATAAAATTCAGCTTAGGGTGGGTCGAACCAAGTGGAAGCGATAAAAATCAGTCAGCTTGCCGGGGCATTGGGGATCCCATGCCCCCGGGAAGGTGAGATACGGGAAATTTGCACCGACTCCCGGGAGGCAGGCCCCGGCAGCCTGTTTGTGGCCATCCGGGGAGAGCGGTTTGACGGACATACGTTCATAGAAAAGGCGCTGGAGCGGGGAGCGGAATGCGTCCTGGCCAGCCAGGAAGGCCCCTGGCCCTCTGATCGCGTACTGCGGATACCTGACACACTCCGGGGACTTTTGGACATTGCCGCCTGGTACCGGAGCCTGTTTGATCTGCGGGTGGTCGGGGTCACCGGAAGCGTGGGGAAGACCACAACCAAAGATATGATTGCGGCGGTCCTGGAGGCGGGGTTCCGTACCATCAAGACCATTGGAAATCAAAACAATGAAATCGGCGCTCCCCGCACCATCCTTTCCATTGGGGCTGAAACCCAGGCTGCGGTTATTGAAATGGGGATGTCCGGGTTTGGAGAGATCCGGGATCTGGCCATGGCCGCCCGTCCCCAGGTGGGAGTCATTACCAACATCGGCGTATCCCACATGGAACTGCTGGGCTCCCGGGAAAATATCCTCCGGGCCAAGCTGGAGCTGGCGGAGTGTCTGCCGGATGGAGCCATGCTGCTGCTGTGCGGTGATAACGACCTGCTGCGCCAGGTGCGGATTCCCCGGCTCAACGTGGTCTTTTACGGGATCCACGACCCCTGCTGCCAGGTGCGTGGGCAAATCATGAACAGTACCCCTGCCCGCACGGAGTTTATGATCCAGTGGCAGGGAAAAGAGTATGCCGCTGCTGTACCAGGCTGCGGAGAACATCTGGTATGCAATGCCCTGGCGGCTTTCGCCATTGGCGTTTCCTGGGGCATCTCGCCGGAGGCGGCTGTGGAGGCGCTGGAAAACTACCGTCCTTCGGGAATGCGCCAGAAGGTGGTGGAGGCCGGCGGTATTACCGTAGTGGAGGACTGCTACAATGCCAGCCCGGACTCCATGGCGGCTGCCATCAGAACCATGGGGACCTTCCCCTGCCGTGGGAAAAGGGTCCTGGTGCTTTCTGATATGCTGGAACTGGGGGCCGTTTCCCGGGAGAGCCATCGCCAAACAGGGCGGCTGGCGGCGCGGTCGGGGGTGGACCTGCTGATGGCTTGGGGAGACCAGGCCCGGGAGTACGCTGCGGGCGCTCGGGAAGCCGGAATGGAACGGGTCCGCTATTTTGAAAAGAAGGAAGAACTGGCCCGGGCCGTGGGAGAAGCCCTGGAACCGGGGGATTTGGTCTGGTTCAAAGCCAGCCGGGGAATGAAGCTGGAGGAAGTGATTCAGCAGCTGTATCACACCCTTGGCGCGCCGGCAGAATCAGGCGCATCAGGTAAAATTTGACCCAGGCACCGGGTTTCGACTGCTTTTTGAACCCCGGAGCCGTATGATTAGAAGCCGGACACCGGCGGATGGGATGTAGGAATATGGATGGTATCTGGATTGTGACAACGGTGGTATTGGCATTTGGGATCACCTCCGCGTCGGGTCTCTGGCTGCTGCCGATTTTGAGAAAATTAAAGTTTGGGCAGACGATTCTGGAAATTGGGCCCAAATGGCACAAGAATAAACAGGGAACCCCCACCATGGGTGGCGTGATGTTTATTTTTGGTATTGTGATCGCCGTAGTGGCGGGGTATATGATCCTGAAATTCAACTCCAGCCTGGGCGCCAGGCCGGACAGCGAATTGATCAAGGCGCGGCTTCTTTATGGCCTGATGCTGGCTCTTGCCTACGGCCTGATCGGATTTGTGGATGATTACCTGAAAATCGTCCGCAAGCAGAACGAGGGCCTCACCCCCCGGCAGAAGCTGCTGCTGCAGGTGGTTTTTGGGATTAGCTACCTGGCGCTGCTTTACATAAGCGGCGACCGAAGCACCACGCTTCTGATCCCCTTTGGTGGCTCTCTGGACATCGGGGTGCTGTATTACCCCTTTGCGCTGCTGGCCATGCTGGCTTTGGCCAATGCCGTCAACTTTACCGACGGCCTGGACGGACTGCTCTCCTCTGTTACCTTTGTGGTGGGGATCGCCTACATGGTCATTACCTCCCTGCTGGGTATGTGGGAAATGGGGATCATGGCCTCGGCCATGGCAGGCGGATGCCTGGGCTTCCTGATCTGGAATTTCTATCCCGCCAAGGTTTTTATGGGAGATACGGGCTCCCTTTTCCTGGGAGGACTGGTGATCGCCCTCTGCTTCGGCACCGGAATGCCCCTGCTGATCCTCCTGATCGGTGTGATCTATGTGGTGGAAATGGCTTCGGTGGTGATCCAGATGACCTATTTCAAGATCACCCATGGCAAGCGGATCTTCAAAATGAGCCCCATCCATCATCACTTTGAGCTTTCCGGATATACCGAAGTGCAGATCGTGGTGATGTTTTCCATTGTGACTTTTGTTGGCGCCGCGGCGGCGGTGTTGGCAGTGGTACTTATTTGACAGTGCGCCGGTCTCAGGCCGGTGCGCCTGTCCCCACCGGAACAGTGAAGGGAGGCGGCGGCTTGACCGGACGCAGCGAGGGGAAAAAAACGGGAAGGATCCCTATTAAGCGGGCCAAAGGCAGCATCGACCTCACCTTTCTGGTGCTGGTCCTGCTGCTGCTGGTTTTTGGGCTGGTGATGATGTTTTCCGCCAGTTATGCTTATGCTTACTATTACGAAAACAACAGCTTCCATTTTATTACCCGGCAGCTGGTGTTTGCCGTATTGGGACTGATCGCCATGGTCATCCTTTCCACCTGGGACTACCATATCTGGCACCGGTTCGCCTGGCTGTCCATGGGAGCGTCGGTGGTGCTGCTGCTGGCGGTTTTTACCCAGCCGGCGGTCAACAATGCCCGACGGTGGATCTTCATCGGCAATCAGTCCTTTCAGCCTTCGGAGATTGCAAAGCTTTCGGTGGTACTGCTGTTTGCCCACATCATTTCCATCAATCATGATAAAATGAAGACTTTCCGGTACGGGATCCTGCCCTTCGGCATGATTCTGGGAGTGCTGGCTGTCCTGCTTCTGATGGAGCCGCACCTGTCCGGTACGGTCCTGATCATTCTTATCGGCGCTGTCATGATTTTTATCGGAGGCGCCAGTCTCAAATGGTTTGCTCTGGCGGGAGTGGGAGGAGCTGCCTTTGCGGGAATAGCTATGCTCATCCCTGCCATACGGGATCGGGCCATGTACCGCATCAATGTATGGATTGACCCTTTTATTGACCCTCAGGTTTCCGGTTTCCAGACCATCCAGTCTTTGTATGCCATCGGTTCCGGGGGACTGCTGGGCGCCGGTATCGGTAACTCCCGGCAAAAGTACCTGTTTTTGCCCGAACCGCAGAATGACTTTGTCTTTTCCGTAGTATGCGAGGAACTGGGCTTCGTAGGAGCTGTGGTGGTGATTCTCCTGTTTGTCCTTCTGGTATGGCGGGGATTTACCATCGCCATCAAAGCAAGAGACCGGTTCGGCACCCTCCTGGCTGCGGGGTTGACTGCTCAGGTGGGAATTCAGGCAGTGCTGAATATTGCGGTGGTTACCAATACCATCCCCAACACCGGTATCCCCCTTCCGTTCTTTTCCTATGGCGGAACGGCTTTGGCCATGCTTCTGGCACAGATGGGAATTATTTTATCCATATCACGTCAAACGGCCCTTGAAAAGGAGTGATTCTCCCATGAGAATTTTATTTGCCTGCGGCGGAACGGCCGGGCATATTAACCCCGGTCTTTCGGTAGCCGCAGCCCTCCGGCAAAAATATCCCCAGGCGGTCATCCGCTTTGCCGGAAATCCCGATGGCATGGAGGCGCGGTTGGTACCGGCCGCGGGCTTTGAGTTTGTACCTTTCCGGGCCATGGGAATCCAGCGCCGGCTGACCCCTTACAACATTTACCGCAACGTTAAATCGGTGGGACTGCTGATGACGGCCCAACGGAGAGCGGCAAAGATTATCCGGGACTTTCAACCGGATTTTGTCATGGGTACAGGCGGATATGTCAGCGGCCCCATCGTTCTGAAGGCGGCCAAAATGGGGATCCCCACAGCCACCCAGGAGCAGAATGCATTTCCGGGAGTAACTACCAAGCTGCTGGCCCGGCATGTGGACAAGGTCCTTTTGGCGGTGGACAAGGCCGCAGAGCATCTGCCCCCCGGTGCCAAATGGACGGTGACCGGCAATCCCATCCGGCCGCAGGTGCTGACGGCAGACCGGGCGGAGGCCCGCAGAAAAATGGGAATCCCGGACGAACAGCTGTGCCTTTTATCCTTTGGCGGCAGCCTGGGGGCCCAGAGGGTCAATGAAGCGATTGCGGACGTGATGGCCTGGCATTCGGGCACCGGGAAGATCCGGCACATCCATGCCACCGGACAGTACGGCGTGGAGCTGCTGCCCCGTCTGCTGGAGGAGAGAAAGGTGAATTATCGCAACGATCCCCAGCTGGATATCCGGGAATACATCAACGATATGCCCGCCTGTCTGGCGGCGGCGGACTTGGTGATCTGCCGGGCAGGAGCCATTACCCTCAGTGAACTGCAGGCGGCAGGCCGGGCGTCCATCCTCATCCCTTCCCCCAATGTGGCAGAGAACCACCAATATCACAATGCCATGGTGCTGGTGGATCATGAGGCTGCCCTGGTCCTGGAGGAAAAGGACCTCACCGGCCAGCGCCTTGCCCAAATGGTACGGGAACTGTGCGAGAACAGGGGCCGTTTGGAGCAGTTGGGCCGGAATGCCCGAAAAATGGCCATTACAGACGCCAATGAAAAAATTCTGAGGGAAATCCTGCCCCTCCTGCCTCAAAAATAAATGAACCCATTTTTCCCCCGCGGCATAGGATACGTTTGCAGGCGACAGCAGCGGCATTTCATGAAAATGCCCCGAAACTGCCGCCCAGCTTGGGGGAAAGGGTGCAGATTTATGGCCGTTTACATAGTGGGAGGAAAAAGCAGAATAGGAGGGAGCGTCCGGATTCACGGCGCCAAAAATGCCGCGCTGCCCATTCTGGCAGCGGCAGTCATCTGCGGGGACTGTGTTATTGAGAACTGTCCGGACTTGACCGATGTAGCGGTGGCTCTGGATATTCTGCAGCACCTGGGCTGCCGCGTTGTGCGGGAGGGCGGAACGGTTTATACCCACCGGCTGGAGGGAGGCGACCACTGCATCCCTGACGCCCTGATGAGCGCCATGCGCTCGTCCATCGTCTTTTTGGGAGGTATTATTGCCCGGCATGGTAAGGCGGAGGTGACTCTTCCCGGAGGATGCGAACTGGGTAAACGGCCCATTGACATTCATCTGGCCGCTCTGCGGCGGATGGGGGTCCGTATTCGGGAAAAAGGAAGCGGTACTCTGGTCTGCAGCGCCCCCAGGGGCTTACAGGGAACAGAGCTGGCGCTGCCCTTTCCCAGTGTGGGAGCCACCGAAAACATCATTATCGCGGCGGTTACGGCCCGGGGAACTACCCGGATCACCGGCGCGGCCCGGGAACCGGAGATTCGGGACCTTATCGCGTTTCTCAACGGCTGCGGCGCCCAGATCACCTGCGGAGTGGATGGGACCATTACCATCCAGGGAGTGGAAAAACTCCATGGCGTCACCCATCGGGTTATTCCTGACCGGATCGCGGCGGGGACCTTCCTGTGCGCGGCGGCCATAACGGGAGGAAGCGTGGAAGTGCAGGACGTGAACCCGGGTCATTTGCTCTCTACGCTGGCTTACCTGAATAATGCAGGCTGCTCCGTAACGACCCGCATCGATTCGGTGCTGTTGAGAGGACCGGAACGCCTCAATGAACTGGGAATCGTTAAGACGCTGCCCTATCCCGGATTCCCCACTGATATGCAGGCAGTGCTGATGGCTGCCGCCGCCGGGGCAAAGGGGACATCCGTGTTTGTGGAAAATATCTTTGACGGCCGGTACCGCCATGTCAGCGAGTTGTTGAAGCTGGGGGCGGACATCCGGGTCCTGGACCGGGTGGCCGTGGTCACCGGCGTGCCCGAACTCCACGGAGGCCAACTGCGGTGTACCGACCTGCGGGGGGGCGCTGCAGTGGTACTGGCGGCGCTGTCAGCCCAGGGACCCAGTGTGATCCGGGAGATCCGGCATATAGACCGTGGATATGAAGATTTTTCGGGCAGCCTGCGGGCCCTGGGGGCGGATATCAGGCGGGAGGAAGCGGAATGGAACGGGAATACAGACCAAAGCGCCGCAAGCGGCGACGAAAAAAAATTATAGCCGCCGCCTCCTTCATGCTGGTGGTGCTCACCACGGCGGCGGTCATCTGCCTGGCCATGTTTTTCAATATTGCTGAGATCAAAGTGATCGGCGTCTCCCGGTATACACCTGATGCCGTCGAGGAAGCCACAGGGATCGTGGTGGGGCAGAATATTTTCGCCATGGATACCGGCCGGATCGAGGAAAAACTCAAGGAGGAGTTTGCCTATATCGGCGAGGTGGAGATTTCCAGGGTGCTTCCCACCTCGGTGGAAATCTTGGTAACAGAGACGGAGCCGGCGGTAGCCATTGTCAATTCCCAGGAAAGCTACACCCTCCTGAGTGAAGAGGGGCGGGTTCTGGAGCAGGGAGACGGAGTTTGTGAAGAGGGGCTGCCCCTGGTGGTGGGAGCGGATTATTCCGGCTTTCCAGTGGGCAGCTATCCCCACCGCCTGACAGAAGCAGAGGAAGAGGCGGATACTGACGGAGAGGCAGCGCGCCGTGCAGAGAGGTGCGAGGAGATTATGACCACCATCCGCAGGGTGGCGGAAGCGGTGGACGTTACCGGGTTCAGCGGCATCAATTATATCGACGTCAGCGACGAGCTTTGTACGGTGCTGCTTTATGAGGACCGGGCGCTGCTGCAGATCGGCAGCGAGCTGGAGCTGAGTTACAAATTGACCATGGCCGATGAGGTTTTGAAAAATCAGCTTCCCCAAAGCTTTGAAGGGACGGTGGATCTGACCGTCCCGCCCAGAGCCTATACTCTGGAACAGAGCATTGCATCGCTGGTGAACCAGGATTACTGGAACGCGTACTGACCCATTTTTCCAGGGCACAAGTTCCCAAAGTTTGGAACCAATTGCTTGTTGATTCCGTGTAATAAATCTGCTAAAATATAGGTTGAATAATTATGATTTATTACGATTGACAAAAATCACGACGCAGAATGGACTGGATGCGTCCAAACATATCGGAGGAGAATGTGCAATGAAAATGAACATTGACCTGGATAACAACTTTGAAAGAGTTGTTGCCATCAAAGTGATCGGCGTGGGCGGCGGCGGCGGCAATGCTGTCAACCGCATGACCAATTCCGGTATGGGCGGCGTGGAGTTTATCTCCATGAATACAGATATCCAGTCACTGCGCTTTTCCAACGCCACCTATAAGCTGCATATTGGGGACAAGCTTACCAAGGGCCAGGGTGCCGGCGGCGACCCCACCATGGGTGAAAAGGCAGCCGAAGAGAGCAAGGATGAGATCACCGCGGCCCTGAAGGGGACGGATATGGTCTTTATCACCGCCGGTATGGGCGGCGGCACCGGAACCGGCGCTGCGCCGGTGGTGGGCCGGATTGCCCACGACATGGGGATCCTTACCATCGGTGTGGTCACCAAACCCTTTGAGTTTGAGGGCAAGCGCCGGATGAGCCAGGCGGATATGGGTATTGCCGCTCTGAAGGAAAACGTGGACGCGCTGCTGGTGATTCCCAATGAGCGGCTGCGGTATATCTCCGAAGAGAAGATCACCCTCTTCAACGCCTTTGCTGCGGCGGATGAAGTGCTGATGCAGGCGGTGCAGAGCATCTCCGATCTGATCAATATCCAGGGTGTCATCAACCTGGACTTTGCCGACGTCACTGCCATTATGAAGGGTGCTGGCTACGCCCACATGGGTATCGGTCGGGCTACCGGCCCCGATAAGGCTGAAAAAGCAGCCAAGGAAGCCATTACCTCTCCGTTGCTGGAAACTTCCATTAATGGTGCCCGGGGCGTAATCGTCAACTTCCTTACGTCTCCCAACATTGATCTGGCAGATATCAACCTGGCTTCCAGCATGATCCACGACGCCGCCCATGAGGACGTCAACCTGATCTGGGGCGTCGCCTTTGACGAATCCATGGAGGATGAGATCCGCATTACCGTGATCGCTACAGATTTCGACCATGAATCCGGCTACAGCATTCCCACCTATGTCAGCCCCAAGGTAGCTGCGACCGCTGCGGCCAGCGCCTCTGCCGGAGTGTCTGCTTCCAATCAGTCTGCAGCTGCTCCTTCTCAGCCGGCACCGGCCGCCTCGGAGCCGTCCCGCCAGGAAAAAAGCGATTTTTCCGCTCCCAACTTTTTTGACAACCTGGAAAAGAAGGATGACGACATCAACATTGATGATATTCTGAGGATCCTCAACAGCCGCTGATGGATAGAAAATAGTCGCTGGTCACGGGTGGACTCCCAATTCTTGCAGCCTGCCCTGCCGGACATCCTGGAATTTGACAGCGCCCTGCCATTACGAAGGCAGGGCGCTGTTTTGATTGCATAAGAAAAACCACCGGCAGTGCCGGTGGTCTAAAAGGCTTTTGCTTTGCCTGCAAATATCCGGGTGGAACAGGGAGCAGCAGGATGGAAGTGGCAGGAGAGGCTGGTATAAAATATCGAAGGCAGCGGTAGGAGCGAGCAACCTGCTGTTGTGGTGGAGTGACAGCGAGCCTCTCCATGCCAATGAGATTGGGAGGACGGGAACATGTCCCAATAAAGCCATAGAAACAACCGCTTATGTTATGATGTGGCGGGGCATGGCAGCTGGTTTGTGTAAGGAAATCCTTAAAAGCCAATGACGCACAACAAAAATTTTCAGATTACTTTTCCATAACAGTTCGGAAAATCAGCCGGTTATTGGGTGTAATGCTGACGGTGTGCTCCACGACAATGTCTCCGAAAAAAGAGATACGCTTTTTACAGATGGCGGGATCTTCCGGGCAGCATTGCAGTTGTTCTGCTTCATTGGGAGTGAGGTGATAGATCTCAAATGATTCCACGGACCGGGTGATAGGGGTACGATACCAGGTGGAGATGATTTCGTGCAGGCTGTCCCGCTCCAGATCCTGACGGATCAATCCTTCAAAGCGGCTGTAAGGAAGATAGGTGGTTTCCAGTAAAAGGGGTTCGCCGTCTGCCAGATGGAGGCGCACGAATTTGAACACATAATCCTTGGCGGTAAGCCTGAGAATGGGGGCAAGCCATGGATAACACAGGATAATCCGGAAAAAGAGTACCTTTGTTTCGGCTTCCTTTCCCAGCATATTCATTTCTTTTTTAAAATCTACAAAGCTTCCCAACTGATGCTCGATACAGGGCATTTCAATAAAGGATCCCCGGCCATGCTCTTTCCGGAGATACCCCAGTTTGGTCAGCCGGTCAAAGGCCTGACGAACCGTGGAGCGGGAAATATCATAGGTTTCCATCAGCGTGCGCTCGGAAGGAATCATGGAATTGATGGGAAGCTCTCCGGACTGGATCGCCTTAATAATTCCGTCTGCCAATTGCTTATAGAGGGGGATATCGCTCACCTTGTCAAACTTAATGTCCATTTGCCCCATTCTTTCTAACTTGCTTTTGTTCAGTATAGCATAATTTGGGAAAAGGCTCAATGTTTGGATCCCTTCTCAGCGCAGGAAAAAAAGAAGATCCTGCAAAAACGGGCCCACAAAAATGCCTTTTTACATATTTTTTTCTTTACTTTTATGAAATTTTACGACAAATTGTTTAAAAAGCCCTTGCAACCTTAAAGGGTATATGCTACAATACAGGCAACAGGTACGTACCAGTTGCCAAACTGGACCGGCTTGCCAACCAAATGAAAAAACTGAAAATGTGTGATTAACAGGAGGTTATCATGAAAAAGTTATTGAGTCTCTTATTGGTCATGACCATGTTGCTGGGTGTTGTGGGCTGTTCCAGCGCGCCTGCCAGCCAGCCTGAAGATGCTTCTTCTCCCGCTTCCGGCGAAAGCACCCCTGCAGAAGAGGCAGCAGAACTTTCCGGAAAAGTGGTGGTCTATTCCTGCCACGGCGAGGACATCATGGACGCCATCTCCGAGTGGTTTGAGGAAGAGACCGGCGTGGAAGTGGAGTACCTCTACCTGGGCGGTGCTGAACTGGTGGACCGGATCCGCGCTGAAAAGAGCAACCCCCAGGCCGACATCATTTACGGTAACCCTTCCAATGTTTTTGAGCAGATGAAGCAGGAAGGCCTCCTGGCGCCTTCCAGCCCCAGCTGGGCCCAGGAGCTGGACAGCAACTTTGTGGATGCCGACGGCTATTTTTACGGAACCATCCAGACTCCTGTGATGTTGTTCTATAACAACACCCTGCTGGATGAGGCATCCGCTCCCAAGGATTGGGCAGACCTGGCCAAGCCGGAGTACAAGGACCAGCTGATCTTCAGAAGCGTCACCTCCGCTGCCAGCAGAGCCACCTTCTCCGCCCTGATCGAGCAGTATGACAAGCAGGGCAAGCTGGATCCCGATGGCTGGGAGTTCCTCAAGCAGGTGGACGCCAACACCAAGAAATACGTTACCGATTCCAACCTCATGTTCCAGGGAATCGCCAAGGGCGAAGCTTCTGTGGGCTTCTGGACTCTGGACGGCATTACCACCAATATCAAGGACAACAATATGCCCCTTACCATTGTTGCTCCTGAGTCCGGCGCGGTAGTCATCAGCGACGGCATCGCCGTAATCGAAGGCGCCAAGAACGAGGCCAATGCCCAGGCGTTTATGGAATTTGCCGGCAGCAAGGAAGTACAGCTCCGTCTGGCTGAGGAATTTGACCGTATGCCCACCCTGCCCTCCGCCGTTGCCGAAGCTCCCGAGTGGATGAGAAGCATGGAGTATAAGGCTATGGATGTCAACTGGGAGACTTTGACCGAGAAGCAGGCTGACTGGATGCAGTACTACAACGACGTGATCGTGGACGCTTCCAAGTCTGAATAAGAACCAAAGGGGCCGTACCCCCGGGGAACTGCTTCTCCGGGGGTCCCCTTGCATTATGGAGCCCGAAAGGTGAAAGGATCGGAAATGGCTTATCTGGAAATCAAAAATTTAACCAAAATATTTGGCGAAGTATGCGCGGTATCGGATGCCAACATTGAAGTGGAGAAAGGTTCGTTTTTTACTTTTTTGGGGCCTTCCGGATGCGGTAAGACGACCACTCTGAGGATGATCGCGGGGTTTGAGACTCCCACTGAGGGCAAGATCCTCATGGACGGAAAGGATATTACTTATTTGCCTCCCGAGGCCAAGGAAATCGGCATGATGTTTCAGAACTACGCTCTCTTTCCCCATATGACGGTTCATGAAAATGTGGCTTACGGCCTTAAAATCAAAAAAATGCCCAAGGACAAAATCCAGAAGCAGGTGGAGCATTACCTGACCCTGGTAGGCCTGAAGGGTTACGGAAGCAGAAAAATCAATCAGCTGAGCGGCGGCGAGCAGCAGCGCGTGGCACTGGCCAGATCCCTGGCAACAGAGCCCAAGATCCTGCTGCTGGATGAACCACTCAGCAACCTGGACGCCAAAATGCGCGACGAGATGCGGTTTGAGCTGAAAAGGCTCCAGCATGAACTGAAAATCACCATGCTGTATGTTACCCACGACCAGAATGAGGCGCTGATGATGTCGGATCGGATTGCAGTTTTTTCCAAAGGGAAGATCCAGCAGATCGGCACCCCCATGGAAATTTACGGACAGCCCCGCAACAGCTTTGTAGCGGGTTTTGTGGGCCAGACCAATCTGATCGAGGCGGTTCCCGCAGGGCCGGATACAGTGGCCTTGCCGGATGGAACACAGCTGAAAACCGCCCGCCCCATGGAAAATTTCCGGTACGTCTCCATCCGCAACGAGTATGTTCATATTCTGGGAAAATTGGGACCCCTGGGAGACGAAAATATTTTTGACGCGGAAGTGACCTCCAGCCAGTATAACGGCATGGTCACCTATTATACAGTAAAAATCGGCAGGAATGAACTGAATGTTACAGCGCCCAACAACGGTCTGGCGCCTATTTTCCAGGCCGGAGAGCGGGTGCGGGTGCAGATCAGCCCCGAAGCCGTCACGCTTCTTGAGGTGTGAACATGAAAAAAATCAAAATTACCCGTAAAACTGTCCTTACATACATTTGCCTGCTGCCGCTGCTGTGGTGCCTGATGTGGCTGGTTTTTTATCCGGCCTTCAATTCCATCAAGCTCAGCTTTGGGTTGGATCAGGGCGCCTTTACCCTGGATTACTATAAAGAGTTTTTCGGCTATGAGAAAAATCTGATCGCCTATCGCAATACCTTTATTCTTGCCATTCTCACCGTGCTGGTCTGCGGCACCATCGGTACGGTCTTTGCCTTTATCACGACCCGGTTTGAGTTTTTTGGCAGAAAGACCTTTGATATCATGCTGCTGATCCCCATGATGGTCCCCGGTGTGCTGTTTACCATCGCTTTTATGCAGATTTATGGCGAGACTGGATTCATTCCTCAGCTGCTCAAGCTGTGGCTGCATCTGGACAGCGCCCCCAGCATCCTAAACGGCCTGCCGGGCATCCTTTTTGTTCACGCCACCACGCAATACCTCTTCTTTTATGTTATGGTCTCCTCTGCACTCAAAAGGATCGATGCTTCCGTATATGAGGTGGCCAGAAGTTTGGGGGCCTCCCGGTTCCATATTTTCCGGACCATCACGCTGCCTCTTCTCACTCCTGCCTTTGTGGGAGCGGGCGTCCTTACCTTTATGTCCGGCGTAGGTTCTTTTGCGGCCCCCAGCCTGATTGGCGGGGACTTTCGGGTGATGAGCGTCCAGATCCTTATGACCAAAACCAATGGATTTTACAATCTGGTGGCGGTCCAGGGACTGATGCTGGCCATGATGTCCATTGTGTTCCTGCTGGTCATGCGGTATTATGAAACCAGAAGAAACTATATCATGGACGTGAAGGGCAAGCCCCTGGAGAGGATCGTGATCCGCAGCAGAAAGGGAAACGCACTTTTCTTCTGCGGCATGAGCCTGGCGCTGCTGGTCATCATCCTGCCCATCGTCGTCATCGTATTCCTGTCCTTTGTTCCCAAGGGCGCTATGGCGGTGGACATTTTCCCCAAAACCTTCAGCCTGGAGAACTATACGGAGTTCTTTGCCAAGAAGCGTACCTTTGAGCCCTTTATCAACAGCCTGCGCATGTCGGTAATCGGAATCACCATCGCTACCGTGGTGGGGACTGTTTCCTCCTATGTGATTGTGAAAACAAAAGTAAAGATCCGCTATCTGGTAGAACTTCTGGCGCTGCTGCCCTGGGCCCTTCCGGCCAGCACCGTAGGCGTCAACATGATTCTTGCCTTCAACCAGCCCACGCCCTTTGCCTTTGGCAAAGTGCTGGTAGGTACCTCCGTGCTTCTGCCCCTTACCTATGCCGTTACCCGGATGACCCTGATCGTCCGTTCTACCAACGCCTCTCTCTATCAGCTCCATGACTCCATCGAGGAGGCGTCCAGAAGCCTGGGGGCCAACTGGCTTCAGACCTTTTTGAAGATTCTGGTTCCCATTATTTCCCCGGGAATCCTTTCCGGCGCTATGCTGGGCTTTGTGGCGCTCATCGGTGAATATACCATTTCCGTTTTGATGTACACCGTTTCCACCATGCCCATTTCCATTGCCATGACCAACTCCATGAACAACTTTAATGTAGGTCTTGCCATGGTTTACGGTGTCTTCCTGGTAGCTATTACCGTGACCCTGATTACGCTGGCCAAGAGAGTTGATAAGATCGGGGACTTTACGTTCTGAAACAAGGGGGAAAAATTCATGCTGAAAGGTTTCCATATTCCGTTTCACTGGAAAGAAGATGAAATTCTGGAAATGGGCGCTAAACTGATTGAAACCGGCTGCTATCAGTGGGTGGAAATCAAATGGCCCTGCAATTATCTGGGGATGGACAGCGATTCTTATGTGCGGGGGATCCGGGAACTGATCCGACGGTATCCCGTGTCGGTGTCCTGCCATATCCCCACCAACCTGGACATGGGGCAGACCAACCTGGGAATGCGCCGGGAGCTGATCCGTCAGATTCGGGAATGCATCGATTACGCTTCCGAACTGCGCACTTCCATTCTGCCTCTCCACCCCGGAACCATCATGACCATGGATATTCCTGCTTCCGCCGATTCCGAGACCAAAAAGCGGCTGATTGCCGCGGGTGAGCGGAAAAAGGACGCGGCCCGGCGGATGACCGCCGAAGTGGTGTCGGAAGTGGCCGATTATGCCAAACAGTACCACATGACCATTGCCCTGGAAAATCTGCTGCTTCCTCAGGAAGTGGCTCATACGGCGGAGGACCTGAAAAACATCGTGGACAGCTGCGGACAGGAAAATGTCAAGGCGCTGTTTGACTGCGGCCACGCCCACCGGGTGAAAGCGGATGTAGGAGACTTTGTCCGTACCCTGGGAAACCGGATCTGCCACGTGCACATCAACGACAACGATACCACCTGTGATCTGCACGCCCAGATGGGAGAAGGAACCATCCCTTACGACCGGATGTTCCAGGCCCTCCGGGAGATCCATTATGAAGGTGCCCTGGTCATGGAGACGGATTATAAAGGCGTGGACGACCTGCTGACCAGTTCCGATATTTTGGACCGGTATTTGAAAAAATGACAAAGTGGTGATAAAGGATGATACTGGACGGGCATATCCATATCAGCGCGGAGGACAAGGACCCCGCGCCCATGCTGGAGAGGATGCATGCGGCCGGGGTAGACGGCGGCGTGATCCTTTCGGCGATGCCGGAAAATATGGACCCCGGCGCCCGGCCCTATGAAGCGCGGCTGGAACAGATCCTGACCTTTTGCCGGGATGAAAAATACCTGTTTCCCTTTTTCTTCATCAACCCTGTGGCGGAGGATGTTCTGGAGCAGATCGACCGGGCGGTGGAAGAGGGGATCGCGGGCTTCAAGATTATCTGCAACCGGTTTTATCCCGGAGATCCCCGGTGCGTGGAAGCCTGCCGGCATATTGCTTCTTACCGCAAGCCGGTGCTGTTCCACTCGGGGATCCTTTGGGACGGGAAAAATCCGTCGGGGAATTACAACAAGCCCACGGAGTTTGAGCCCCTGCTGCCGGTAGACGGTCTGGACTTTGCCCTGGCCCATATTTCCTGGCCCTGGTGCGATGAATGTATCGCGGTTTACGGCAAGTTTAACAATGCGGTCCACACCGGCAAGGAGATCGGAAGCCGGATGTTTGTGGACAATACTCCGGGAACGCCCATGATTTACCGCAGGGATGCCCTGACCCGGCTGCTCTTTGCCGGCTATGATATCCTGGGCAATCTCTTTTTCGGCACCGACAATTCCACCGGGGATTACAATGTGGAGTGGGCAAAAAGCTGGATCGCTGCAGATACCAAGATCTATGATGAACTGGGCCTGACGCCGGAACAGATTCAGGGGATTTTCTCCGGCAATCTTCTCAATTTTGTAAAAGAAGCACCGAAGGGGCAGTCGTAATGAAATATTATTTGGGAATCGACAGCGGCGGGACCAAAACCCAGTTTACCCTGGCCGATGAAAAAGGCAATATTGTGGCCAACTCCCGCATGGGGACCACCCATTACCAGCAGTGCGGCTTTGACGGACTGGTGGACAGCATGAACGCCGGCATTGAAGAGCTGGTGCAGCAGGTAGGGGTCTCCCGGGAAGACATTGCCCACATTTTTGTGGGGTTGGCTGCTTACGGAGAGATCAAAGGGGATATGGACAAGATCCGCAAAGCGGTGGACCAGGGAGTTTTCCACATCCCCCACAGCATTGGCGGAGACAATGTATGCGGCTGGGGCGGAAGCCTGGGAGGGAAGAGCGGCGTTATCATCATTGCCGGAACCGGCTCCATTGCCTACGGCTGCAACGAAAAGGGAGAAGAGACCCGCTGCGGAGGCTGGGGCCACTGGTTTGGGGGCGACGAAGGCAGCGCCTACTGGATCGGCAGTCAGCTGGCGCTTCGCTTTACCCGCCAGAGTGACGGGAGAGATCCCCGGACGCTTTTGTACCAGCAGATGAAGGACAATTACCAGTTCCGGGATGATTTTGACATTCTGGACCTGCTGACCAACAAATGGGAGATGAACCGCTCCAAGGTGGCCACCTTATCCAAGTTTGCCTATGAACTGGCCTGTCAGGGGGACCCTGCCTGCGTGGAGATTTTTGAGCAGGCGGGCCGGATGCTGGCGGAACTGGTCAATACCTGCATCCAAAGAATCGATTTTGGCGATACGGTGGACGTTTCCTACTGCGGGGGAGTGTTCAACAGCGGGGATTATGTACTCAAACCATTTTTTCAGGCGCTCCTGCCCGGCGCGGTGGTAAAAAAACCGGAGTTCGGCCCCTCAGTGGGGGGAGTAATCCTGGCCATGATCCACGACGGGAAAAAGATCACCGCTGAGATCAGAAAGAATCTGGCAAAGGTATAAGTATGAAATCTCACAACCATTCCACAGTGGCTGTTATGATCGCCATTTATGCGTTGGAGTCTGTAGCGGCCAACCTGGTACACCCGGTAACGCCCACCCTCATTGATCGTCTGCAGTTTCCCAGCTATATGTTTGGCGTACTGTTTGCAGGCATGGCCTTTACCAATTTTTTGTTTTCCCCCTTTTGGGGAAGCACAGGCATGAAGGTGGGAAGCCGAAATGTTCTGGGCCTCTGCTGTGCAGGCTATGCCCTGGGTCAGGGGCTGTTCGGCATTATCCGTGACCAAACGCTCATTGTAGCAGCAAGGATGCTTTCGGGCGCTTTTGTAAGCGGGATCAGCGTCTGTACCCTTACCTACCTGATCGCCTTTTCCCCGGAGGAAGAACAGGGGAAAAATCTGACGGTGTGCGCTACGGTGGTCACGGTGGGCGGCGCGCTGGGGTATCTGGCCGGAGGCGTGATCGGCGATCATTCCATTCCCCTGACCTTTGCGGTCCAGGTGATCCTGCTGCTTTTGTGCGGCGTGTTGTTCCGGTTCTGCCTCCACCCCGACCAGCAGGGACCGGGTGAAAAAAGGAACCCGGCGGCCCGGCCGGGGTTTGGCCGGGGGGCCGGGGAACTGCTGGCTGTTTCAGCGGTGCTGGTGCTGGCTGTCGTTTTTATCACCAGCTTTGCTTCCACAGCTTATGAGCAGTGCCTGAATTACTATATGAAAGATCAGCTGAATTTCAAGCCCTCCTACAACGGGCTGATGAAAGCTCTGGTAGGCGGAGTTTCTCTGGTGACCAATCTCACCATCTGCGTCTGGATGATCCGCAGCAAGCGCGCCAACCAATACCTGGCGGCGACATTGGGAGCAGGGGCGTGTTTTCTGATCCTGATGACCTTCTGCAAGACCATTGTGGGCTTTGTCCTGGTCAATATGGTATTTTTTGCCTGTAACGCCATCTATATCCCCCTGGTGCAGGATGCCTGCGCCCAGCTGGGCGGCCGGGAAAAGCGGGGAGTTCTGATGGGCGCCTACAATTCTCTCAAATCTTTCGGAATGATTGCAGGAGCCCTCTTTGCAGGATTTTTATATGATTATGGTCCCACGCTTCCTTTTTTCTTTTCGTCGCTTTTATTCATCACCGCCGGAGGGCTGACAGTTCTTTTTATCCTCAGATCCTCTTCGAGGGCAGTGGGATCATCCGGTATGGAATGACCACCAAGAAAGGAATGTTACGGTTATGTATTTGACAGAACAGGAAATTTTGGCCCAGCAGGAGGCCCTGGAAAAAACATTTGACGCGGTTATGGAAGGTAAAGAGAAGATCCGGGAGTTTCTTTCCCGCCGCAAGCGGCTGGTGTTTTTGGGATGCGGTTCCAGCTATATGCTGGCCAAAACCGGTCAGAGAATTTTCGGTACAAAGGCCGGCATGACGGCGGAAGCCATTGCCGGAGGGGAGTATCTGATTGCCCCCGATTTCTATCAGGAGGCGCTGAAGGACAGCATCGTGGTGGCCCTTTCCCGGTCGGGAATGACCAGTGAGATCATTCGGGCGGTTGAAATCATGAAGGATCGCACCAATGCCCTGATTTTTTCTGTCACCATGAAGGAAGGCTGCGACCTGCTTCCTCTCTCCGATTTTTCCCTGGTGTTTCCCTGGGCCTATGACAACAGCGTATGCCAGACCCGGACGGTCTCCAACTTCTACGGTATTCTGCTGATGCTCTCTGACATTCTGGAGCAGAACGACACGGCGCTGGAGGAATTGTCCGGAACCATCAGAAGCATCGGGGCATTTTTGGAGAAATACCGCGCGCCTCTGGAGCAGCTGGCCCAGCGGGATTTTAAGGATGTTGTGGTGCTGGCAGACGGCGTGCTTTGCGGGATCGCAGAAGAAGCGGCCCTGGCCTTTACCGAAATTGCCCTCATCAGCGGTAAGTATTTCCATCTGCTGGATTACCGCCATGGCCCCAAGGTGCTTAACGGTTCCGGAACACTGACCGTTGCGGTGACGCAGCCCGGCGGAGGACATCTCCAGCAGGATATGGTCAGGGATCTGAAGGCCTGCGGCGGTACTCTGGCGGTGCTTTGCCCGCAAAAGGATCAGGAAGAGTATCCCTGTGACCTTGTGGTACCCTGCCCCGACGGCAGCTTTGCCACATTTGGATTTTATCTGTTGGGCTTCTGCCAGCTGCTGGCTCTTCTCAAAGCACTGGCCAATGGCACCAACCCTGACCAGCCCCAGGGGCTGGATGCCTACATCACCCTGAAATAACCAGATCCAAAGAAGGGGCGGGGGAGAAGTGATCGCCACTGTTACACTTAACACGGCTGTGGATAAGCTTTATCTGGTAGACCAAATGCAGCCGTATATGGTTCAGCGGGTGGGGACCTGTATCTCCACCCCGGGAGGAAAGGGCCTGAACGTGGCCCGGGTGGTACGAAAAACAGGAGAAGAAGTGCTGGCCGCCGGCTTTGCCGGGGGATACAGCGGCGGCTTCATCAGAAAAGCCCTGCTGGATCAGGGGATCGGCGTAAGGCTGACGGAATCTGACGGGGAATCCAGAACCTGTATCAACATTCGGGAGAAGGCCACTGGACGGCATACGGAATATCTTGAGCCGGGACCTCAAATTTCCGGAGAAGCACTGGCCCGTTTCCGGCGGGATTACGATTCCCTGCTGGATGAAAGCGATATCCTGGTTTTGTCGGGCAGCGCGCCGTCGGGAGTCCCCTGTGAACTGTACGGCGAAATGGTGCGCCGCGCCAGAGAGCGTGGAAAGCTTGTCCTGCTGGATACCAGCGGCCCCTGCCTTCAAAAAGGGCTGGAGGCAGGGCCCACTATGATCAAGCCTAACAGTGATGAGATCAGCCAGCTTTTGGGTTTTTCCCCTTCACTCCGGGAACTGCCCGGCGCCATGAAGAAACTGTCCCGGAAGGGAATCCCCCTGGTGGCGGTTTCTTTGGGGAAGGAAGGAGTCCTGGTCCTGCACGAAAATGTACTTTACCATGGAGTGCCGCCCCAGATCGAGACGGTCAATACCGTGGGGTGCGGCGACAGTATGATGGCAGGATTTGCAGTGGGGTTCCAGAGAAAGCTTCCCGTACCGGAAATCATCCGGTTGGCGGTGGCCATTTCTGCGGCCAGCGCCTGTGCCCTTATGACAGGGGACTATGCGCAGGAAGATTTTGACAGGATCTACCCTCAGGTCTTGGTGAAGCAGCAGAAGCTGGACGGACAGAACTGATTCCGGGCAGGGGAGTCACAGCCTTGGTTATGACTGTAAAGAGGCTGTTGCAAAATGAAAATGCAACAGCAATCTGCACAAGGAATTAGAGACATACAAAGAAGATCGGTTCCCCAAGGAAGCAGTTCTGCTTCCTTGGGGAACCGATTTTTGAGAAACATTTTGGGCGGGACTATTTTGCAGCAGCCCAAGATAAGAACTTCCCCTCATCCGCTTACCTGAAAGCGGCATGGCGATACCTGAAAAATTTCCAGGACGGGCGGGGTTTTTATAAAAACGCCTGCCGCCGGAATGACGCGCGCTTTGGAAGAAATCCTGCCTGCTGTGTACCCCTTTGATGAGGGACGGCATAAGACCAAAATCAGAGGCAGTACGCTTCCCTTTGATTTTTGGAGAGAAGAAAGGCGGGGAACACTCTGAAATCCCGGCGAGGCAGTCCATGGCCCCGAAATTCCCGGTGATGTACGGATAAAATATGGGAAAGCGAAAACCAGCATCCTTTCAGAACGTTTGAGACGAAGAAAGGATGCAGGTTTTTTGTGTACGATTTTCAAATGGCCTGTTTTCAGGCGGCCGGATCACTTACTTACAGGTCAGAACCGCAGGGCCAATCACAACCCAGTGGGTCGTAAAAAATGAAGTCATCCAGGTCGCCCTGGACAGAAAACCAATCTCCGTCTGAAGCGTACCCCTGCCGCTGGGAGCCGTACAAATCCCCGGAGCCTAAAAAAATATCGTCCATCTTTGATCCTCCTTTACACGGCGATACTATCCAGTCTATGCGCCGGAAGGAGAAAAGATGCATAAAGAAAAAATTTTACTCTGCCGTCCCGGAAAGTTTCTGCAATACCCGATCCAGTACTTCCACGGCTCCAATGCTGCTGGACGCTACATTGGCCTCATACACCTCATGAGCATCGTCATCCGCGTGGTCGGAAAGGGAGCGGATCACCAGGAGGGGCAGGTCGAAGAACCAGCACACCTGGGCCACGGCGGCGCTTTCCATATCGACACAAAGAGGATGGAACCGGCAAATCAGATCATCACGCTGGGCTCCGGTGATAAAAGCGTCTCCGGTAATGATCCGTCCGAAATGGATTCGGGGGGAAATTCCACGGCAAAGGTCCGTGAGCTGAGGGTCGGAGGAGAATTCCTCCGGCATGCCGGGGAACTGATTTTGATCGTTGACCAGCTCATAAGGGATATCATGGTTCAGGATGCTTTGGCCGATGATGACGTCTCCGATCTGCACCTGCGGGCTGAGGCCGCCGGCTACACCGGTGAAAAAGATTTTTTCCACCCCGAAACGGTTGATCAGTTCCTGGGCGGTAACAGCGGCATTTACCTTACCAACGCCGCCCATGACGACCACTGCATCCAGTCCGTGCAGCCGCCCGCAGTGATATTCCCGTTTCCAAACGTGTTTTACCACAGGATTTTCCATTTTCTCCACAACCGGAGTCAGCTCCCGGATGGTGGCGCACATAATTCCGATTTTCATAGTGATTTTGCTCCTTTAAGATGAATAGAATGTGAGGGTCAAAGTTGGGACAGGTCGCCCGGCCCCGCCAGGCTCCCCAATACCAGCTGCGTTTCCGGAATCCGGACCGCACCCAGGTAATACCGGACTCCGTGGTGATTCTTTCCAAAGCCGCCGTGGGAGTCACTCCCCGCAGTAATCAGGAGATGACGGCTGTGGCAGTAATCTACACACAGGCGGGTCATGTCCGGGGTATTGGCGGGATAATAGCATTCGATCCCCTGAATCCCCCGCTCCCGCAAAGCGTCCAGATGCCGGTACAACTCCCGGGGGCAGGAAGGGGCAAACCAGTTGCAGGGGTGGGCCAGCACCGCGGAGCCACCGGCTGCCCGAATGGCAGCGCACACTTCTTCCGCCTGAGGGAAAGGGTAGTCCCGGTAGTCGCAGCCGTACTGGGCATACAGCCTCATCCCATCCTCCACCGTGGCAGTGACCCCTTTGTGATGAAGATAGTGAAGGCCTTTCCAGCCTCCCGACCGGGGATCCCAGCAGAAAGCCTTGTATTCTTCCAGGCTCAGCTGCGGATAGTCAAAAAGCAGCCGCTCTATCAGATGGTCGCTCATATCCAGCAGCAGCTGGCGGCTGCGGTCCGCCAGTGCCATCAATTCCTCCCGGGGTTCAAACCCATACGCCAGAATATGGATCTCCCAGGGAAGATAGAGGCAGTCCATCTCCATCCCGCGAATACACCGGATGCCCTGATCCCGGCAGGCCTCCATCAGTTCCGGCCAGCCTGCGCTGGTATTATGATCGGCCAGAGCAATCAGGCCCATCCCCGCGCTGCGGGCCAGACAGGCGATTTCTTGTGGAGTTTGGGTACCATCGGAAAAGCAGGAATGCAGATGCAGATCTGCAAACACAAAACCGCCTCCTTAAAAGAAAAGATCGAGACAGACCGCCCGGAAAAATAAGTAACCTCATTATAACGCAAAAAAGAGAAAAAAGCATCCGCCCCTTTGCGGGATGTGGAGAAAAATAAAATTTTATCCCCCAATTTTGACGAAAAAGACAGAAGAAGGACAGAAGAGAAAAAAAGAAGTCACCCCCCTTGGGACAGGAAGGAGATAATCGGATAAAATTTATGTAAAATATACAAATAGATCTTCCATATTTAAATCTGCATTTAAAAATATTACAATTTGTGCTTGCAAAAGAGGGAAGGGGATGGTAGAATAAAACTTAGAAAAAAGGAGGGATGTGCAGTGGTCAGGAAGCCGAAGGATAAACAGGTCCCCGTCTATCTGTTCCATCAGGGCACCAACTATCAGGCATATAAAATGATGGGCGCCCATTTTACACAGGACGATACTGTGGAATTCATCACCTGGGCTCCCCACGCCAAAGCGGTAAGCGTGGTGGGGGATTTTAACCAATGGGACGGAGAACGTAATCCTATGGTGCCCCTTTCAGAGGAAGGCCTCTGGCAGTGCATAATCAGCGGCGTCAAGGAATTTGATTCCTACAAGTTCCTGATTACCACTCCGGAAGGTGACAAGCTGTACAAATCAGACCCTTATGCCTTCCATACCGAGACCCGGCCGGGCAATGCCTCCAAAGTATATGACCTTCAGGCCTATAAATGGAAAGATGCCGCCTGGCTGCGCAAACGGGCCATGAGCGACCTCCACAGCGGCCCTGTGAATATCTACGAGGTGCATCTGGGTTCCTGGCGCACCTATGAGGACGGCAACCCCTTCAGCTACCGGAAGATGGCCGAAGAGCTGGTGCCTTATGTGAAAGAGATGGGATACACCCATATCGAACTGATGCCGGTGACAGAATATCCTTTTGACGGCTCCTGGGGATATCAGGTAACCGGATATTTCGCGCCTACTTCCCGCTATGGAACACCCAAAGAATTTATGGATTTTGTGGATGCCTGCCACCGGGAAGGGATCGGCGTCATTATGGATTGGGTGCCCGCGCATTTTCCCAAGGATGAAAACGGCCTTTACCGCTTTGATGGCGGATGGTGCTATGAATACCAGGACGAGCGGAAGCGGGAGCATTATGAATGGGGGACCTGCGCCTTTGATTACGGCCGTTGCGAGGTCCAGAGTTTCCTGATCTCCAGCGCCATGTTCTGGGTGGATCTGTATCACATCGACGGCATCCGGGTGGACGCGGTGGCCTCGATGCTCTACTTGGACTACGGCCGGCAGGATGGGCGCTGGGCTCCCAACGAAAACGGCGGCAAAGAGAACCTGGAAGCAGTGTCTTTACTGCGCAAGCTGAATGCCGCAGTGCTGACCCAGTTCCCTCAAACGGCTATGATCGCGGAGGAGTCTACCGCATGGCCGCTGGTGACCCGCCCCGATTATGTGGGCGGTCTGGGCTTTAACTTCAAGTGGAACATGGGCTGGATGAATGATGTGCTGTGCTACATGTCCATGGATCCCTATTTCCGCAGCTTTAACCACGACAAACTGACTTTCAGCATGTTTTATGCGTTCAGTGAGAATTTTGTCATCCCCATCTCCCATGATGAAGTGGTCCATGGCAAATGCTCCCTGATCAATAAGATGCCGGGGGACTATGAGCAGAAATTTGCCGGCGTGCGGGCGTTCCTTGGGTATATGATGAGTTACCCCGGCAAGAAGCTGCTGTTTATGGGCAGCGAGTTTGGCCAGTTTATTGAATGGGACTATCAAAAACAGCTGGACTGGATGCTGCTGGACTACGAGAGCCACCGGCAGTTGAAAGACTATGTACGGGATCTGAACCGCTTTTATCAGAAAACTCCCGCCCTGTGGCAGGTGGAGGACAGTTGGGATGGCTACCAGTGGCTCAATGCCGATGACAATACCCACAATCTGATTTCTTACCGGCGCATTGATGAAGCGGGCAACCAGATTGTGGTGCTCTGCAATTTTGCTCCGGTGGAGTGGAAAGCGTATCGGGTGGGCGTCCCCGCAGCGTCGGGTTACAACGTGGTGTTCACCTCCGACAGCCTTCGGTATGGCGGAACGGGCACCCTCAACGGCAGAATGATCCCCTGCCGCAAAAAAGAATGCAACGGGTACCAGCAGTCCATTACCCTCACCATCCCGCCCCTCTGCACCGTGTACCTGAAGCCAAAATTTAAAGATCAAAATACCGGAAAGGCCGAAAAAAAGCCCGGGGCCAGGCCGGCTGCTTCCCGTAAACCGCGGACCGCACGGTCCAAGGCCGGGGAAGCATAACAAAAGGAGGGTAAACCATGTCCATGAAGAAAGAGTGGGTGGCCATGCTGCTGGCAGGCGGGCAGGGAAGCCGATTGTATGCCCTGACCCAGAAGCTGGCCAAGCCTGCGGTTCCTTTCGGCGGCAAATACCGTATCATCGACTTTCCCTTGTCTAACTGTGTCAATTCGGGCATCGACACGGTTGGTGTGCTGACCCAGTACCAGCCGCTGGTGCTCAACGAGTATCTAGGCAACGGACAGCCCTGGGATCTGGACCGTCTCAACGGCGGCGTTTTTACTCTGCCCCCCTACCAGAAAAGCTCCGGTTCCGATTGGTATACCGGCACCGCCAATGCCATTTATCAGAACATCCCCTTTATTGAGCGATACGATCCGGAATATGTGGTGATCCTTTCCGGCGACCATATCTATAAAATGGATTACCGCAAGATGCTCCAGCACCACAAGGACATGAACGCCGACTGCACCATCGCGGTGATCGAGGTGCCGATGGAGGAGGCGTCCCGGTTCGGCATCATGAATACCAATCCTGATTCCAGTGTGTACGAATTCGAAGAGAAACCAAAAAATCCCAAGAGCAATCTGGCCTCCATGGGCATTTATATCTTCAATTGGAACAAGCTTCGCAAGTATCTGATCGAGGATGAGAATACTCCCGGTTCCAGCAATGACTTTGGAAAGAACATCATTCCCAATATGCTGGCCGCGGGCGAGCGGATGTTTACATATGCCTTCGATGGATACTGGAAGGATGTGGGTACCATCGACAGCCTCTGGGAGGCCAATATGGATCTGCTGGATCCCAATGTGCCTTTGGAGCTGTATGATCCCAGCTGGAAGATCTATTCCCGCAATCCGGTCATGCCGCCTCATTATGTAGCGCCCTGCGGTAAGGTGGAGAATTCCATGGTCACCGAAGGCTGCGATATTTCAGGCGAGATCGATTTTTCCGTGCTGTTTGCCGGCGTTGTGGTGGAAAAAGGCGCGGTGGTCCGGGATTCCATCATCATGCCGGGCACGGTAATCAAATCCGGCGCTACGGTACAGTACGCCATTCTGGCGGAGAATGTAGTGGTGGAAGAGAACGCTCATGTGGGCGAGCGACCGGAATTGGTCGAGAACAAAGATGACTGGGGCGTGGCCGTGGTAGGCGCGGGCCTGACCGTAGGCCGGGGCGCTGTGGTACCTCCCAAAGGCATGGTATCGGAGAATATTCCGGCCGTTGAGACAGAAGAGGAGGGAAAGAATCATGGCTGACAAGATGCTGGGAATCATTTTCTCCAATATGCATGATACGGCCCTGGGAGACTTGACCCTCCACCGCACCATGGGCAGCATTCCGGTAGGAGGCCGTTACCGGCTGGTAGATTTCCCCCTGTCCAACATGGTCAACTCCGGAGTGCGGGACGTAGGTATTGTCACCAAAAGCAATTATCATTCCCTCATGGATCATGTGGGGTCCGGACGGGAATGGGATCTGGCCCGCAAGATTGGAGGATTGACCATCCTGCCGCCCTTTTCACGCACCGGGTCCGGTATGTATAAGGGAAGCCTGGAAGCCCTTTGGGGGATCATGGGCTATATCCGGTCCTCCAATGCCCGGTATGTGATCCTCAGCGACTGTGATGTAATGGCCAATGTGGACTATCTGGATATTCTCCGCAGCCACAAGGAAGCGGGCGTCGGGATCACCGTGGCCTATACCCGACGGGAAATCGAGGAAAACGATCAGGACAACGTGGTGCTCAGCATTGGGAAAAACGACCTGCTCAACGATGTCCTGATCAACCCTGACCTTCAGGGAGACCAGAATCTTTACCTGAACACTGCCATCATCGACAGAGACCTGTTGATCCGGATGGTGACCGACGCGGTGTCCCGGGGTCACTACTCTTTCTATCAGGATATTCTTCAGGTGCAGGCGCAGGCGGATCAGGTCAACTGCTACCGCTATGAGGGAAGCTGCTGCAGGATCCACTGTATGGAAAGCTATTTCCGCGCCAATATGATGCTCCTGGATCGGGAGGCACGGATGCAGCTCTTTGATCCCCGCCGTCCCATCTATACCAAAGTGCGTGATGAGGTCCCTGCCCGTTATGGCCTCAAGGCTGCGGTGTCCAACAGTCTGGTGGCTGATGGATGCATTATCGAAGGCCGGGTGGAAAATTCCGTGATTTTCCGTGGAGTCCGTATCGGCAAAGGTACAGTCGTGCGAAATTCCATCGTGATGCAGGGCACTGTTATCGAAGATAATGCCGAGCTCAGCTATGTCATTACGGATAAGGACGTCCTGATCAAGGACGGCCGCAAGCTGGGCGGCTATCTCACCTACCCGCTGTATATTCCCAAGCAGACCCATGTATGACGTGATCCATCCCGGATTATAGCCATAGCCCCGGAGCGTCCGCGGCGCCCATCTATGGAAAGGAAGGTAGGAAATATGAAGATTTTATACGCTGCAAGCGAAGCCCGTCCCTTTATTGCTTCGGGAGGCCTGGCCGATGTGGCGGGCTCTCTTCCCGCGGCTCTCAGCAAGGAAGGCGCCGAATGCCGGGTAGTCCTGCCTCTGTATTCCGATATCCGTCAGGAGCTGAAGGACTCCATGCGGTATATCACCCACTTTAATGTGCCGCTGTCCTGGCGTAACCAGTACTGCGGACTGTTTGAAGCCGAGCAGGATGGTATTAAGTACTACTTTGTAGATAATGAATATTACTTCAAACGCAGTGGAATCTATGGATTCTATGATGATGCAGAACGTTTTGTCTTCTTCTCCAAGGCGGTACTGGAAATGTTGGTGCGGATCGACTATACGCCCGACATCATCAACTGCAACGACTGGCAGACGGCAATGGTCCCCGTCTTCCTCAATGTCTTCTACCGGGATGTGGAAAAGCTTCGGTCCATCCGTACGGTTTTTACGATTCATAATATTGCTTATCAGGGCAAATATGGTATGGAAATCGCTACCGACATCTGCGGATTGACCAACGCGGGCATTGATATGGTCCGGTACGACGATAACGTCAACATGATGAAGGGCGCCATTGAAGAGAGTGATATGGTTACCACTGTCAGCCCCACCTATGCGGGAGAAATTCTGGATCCCTGGTTTGGTTTTGGCCTGGACCGTATTCTGCGGGAAAAGCAGTATAAGCTGTGCGGAATCCTCAACGGTATCGACGTCAAGAGCTACAACCCCAAAACCGATATGGAAATTTTCAAAACCTATGGAGTCCGCAGCCTGGATGGAAAGGCAGTAAATAAGCAGGAACTCCAGAAGAGCATGGGGTTGGAACTGGATCCCGATAAGCCGGTCATCGCTATGATTACCCGACTGGTGGGAATGAAAGGATTGGACCTGGTCCGGTATATTTTCGACAGCATCATTGCGGAACAGGTACAGTTTGTGGTGCTGGGCACCGGCGACTACATTTATGAGAATTTCTTTGAGGAGATGGCCCGGCGCTATCCCGGTACGGTGGCCATGCGCAAAGGCTTCCTGCCCGATGTAGCCCGGAAAATTTACGCCGGGGCCGACATGTTCCTGATGCCCAGTAAGAGCGAACCCTGCGGTCTGAGCCAGATGGTGGCACTTCGGTACGGCACCATTCCCATTGTGCGGGAAACCGGCGGATTGAAGGATTCTGTCATCGACTTGGGCGGTGAGAAGGGGAATGGCTTTACATTCAAAACTTATAATGCCCATGACATGCTGGGAGCTATCAAGCGGGCATTGGGCCTGTATCACAATAAAGAGCTGTGGCGCAAAGCGGTAGTGCGCGCCATGAGCTGCGACTTCAGCTGGGAGCAGTCGGCCAGAAAGTACATGGAAATGTACCAAAAGGTATTGAACAGCTGACAACCGGTGAAAACCGAAAAATATGGGCGGATTACCGCCAAGGAGAGGCGAAGCATTTGACTAAAAATCCATCTTTGGAAAAACAGCCCTGGCAGACATATCTGCTGTACGTCACGGTTGGCGTCGCGGTGGTCCGCCGGGGCGCCGCCCTGCTTACCCTTCTGCAGCTGATGCAGGCTGGGGGCCTGGCGGTCTTCCCCGATTTAATGGCGTGGATCAGCCTGACCATGTCCTCAGCGACAGCTGTCCTTGGGCTGATGTGTCTGTGGATGGCTGCAGCCCGGCAGCAATTTGCCCTGAGTTTTCTGCGGGGATATGGGATCTTCCTTTTGGCGGGCCTGCTGTATCTGGTTCCTGCCAATGTGCTGTATGCACCTTTTGTGCTGTATTGCGGCTGGTGCGGTCCCCTTTCCAAGCGGTTGGCCGACCCTGTGGTAAAAGAAGAAGAACGGGAAGAGCTGGAAAAACGTAAACCGGTGCGCAAAGCAGCGGCGCTCCTTTGCGGAGGATTGCTGGCAGCCGCTCTTGCGGCGGTATGGCTGGTGACAGGTCCCGGCGGCGGAGACCCCTTTCTGGTCCAATGCCTGGCGGTGCCCATGCTGATTATTTGTCTGTACTTATTTATTGTGTACCCCCGGAGAACGGAACTGAATCTGGTAAGCGTGGTCCTCAGCGTCCTATCCATGCTTCTGAATTTTTCTCAGATGCCAGTCAGCTCCTTGTCTTACCTGTTGGTATGGGTTTCGGGATTGATGGCGGCAGCTTTTGTGGTCAATACAGTTTTGGTAACATTGCTCAACCATCTGGACCGGAAACGAAACGAATAGATAGCTGTTGTATCAGAATCACAGGAAAAAACACAGTGTCAAAAGAACGGAACGACCCGCTTTTGGCGCTGTGTTTTTGTGTAGGAATCCGAAAAGAAAAAATCAGGTTATTTTAACAAATTATTGCTTGACTTTTTGGTGAAACGACGATATATTGTTTTACATCGAACTGTTCAGAGACGAACATACAAGCCGGAGGTGCATCATGGAGCACAGGAGAAATTTAGGAAGAGAACTACATATTGTATCCAATCTTTTGGACCGCAGGATGAATATGACTGCCGCCGCCAACGGTGTGGAAGGGATCACCCCCGTGCAGGGGATGCTTCTGGGATATCTGAGCCGCAGAAAAAAACAGCAGGTAGCGGTATACCAGCGGGATATTGAGGCGGAATTCGATATTGCCCGTTCCACCGTTACCAGTCTGCTGAAATTGATGGAAAAAAAGGGTTACCTGCGCCGGGAAGGGGTCTCCCACGACGCGCGCCTCAAGAGAATTGATGTTACCCCGGCAGGATGGGAGGCACTGGAAAAGATACATTCTTCTTTGCTGGAAACCGATCAGTTGATCCGTGACTCACTGGCAGAAGGGGAATATGACCAGCTGATGCACCTGCTGGATAAGGTGAAAGCAGTGCTTTAAACAGATACCTGACGGCAGTACGTCCAAGGCAATTCGATATAAGTTGTGATTACGGGAGGCAAGCGTATGCTGAAAATTCTGTTGTCCCAGGTGAAGCAATATAAGCGGGACTCTTTGCTCACACCGGTGTTTACCACATTGGAGTCTATTATGGAGCTGATCATTCCTCTGCTGATGGCCCGCATCATCGACGAGGGCATCAATGAGGGAAATCTGTCTGCCGTGTATCGTTATGGTGCGCTGATGCTTCTTGCGGCGGCGGTGAGCCTGACCATGGGGATCCTGGCAGGTCGGCACGCGGCCCGGGCATCTTCGGGATTTGCCTGCAACCTGCGGGAAGCCATGTACCGAAACATCCAGCGGTATTCCTTCTCCAATATTGACAAGTATTCCACGGCCGGATTGGTCACCCGCCTTACCACCGACGTCACCAATCTTCAGAATGCATACCAAATGATCATCCGGATGTGTGTGCGCGCGCCGGTCATGCTGATATTTGCTTTGATTATGGCCTTTTCCATCAGTGCCAGGCTGAGCATGATTTTTGTAGCAGCCATCGCGTTTTTGGGATTATGTTTGGGCTTTATTGTGGCACATGCTATGGGTGCCTTTGAAAAGGTTTTTCGGAAATATGATGAGCTTAACGCAGGCGTTCAGGAAAATGTAACGGCCATCCGGGTGGTAAAATCCTTTGTGCGGGAGAGCTTTGAGACAGAGAAATTTCAGAATGCCGTACAGAATATGTACACCATGTTTGTAAAAGCGGAGAAGCTCCTCAGCTTCAACAGCCCCGCCATGATGATCTCCATGTACGGCTGCATGATGGCCCTCAGCTGGTTTGGAGCCCATATGATTATCGGCGGAACCCTGACCCCCGGCCAGCTCACCAGCCTCTTCAGTTATGTAATGAATATCCTCATGAGCCTGATGATGCTTTCCATGATTTTTGTCATGGTAACCATGAGCATTGCCAGTATGCGCCGGATCGCGCAGGTCCTGGAGGAAGAGCCGGACATCCAGGCCCCCAGCGCTCCGGTGAATCAGGTGGCTGATGGAAGCATTTCTTTTGAGCAGGTGAGCTTCAGCTACCGGCCCGGCGCCGCGGAACCTGTTTTGCAGGATATTGATTTGAAAATCAGATCCGGGGAGACCATTGGCATTATCGGAGGCACCGGCAGTGCCAAAACCAGTCTGGTGGCTCTCATCAGCCGCTTGTATGATGTTACCCAGGGAACCGTGAAGGTGGGAGGACGGGATGTCCGTGAATACGACCTGGAAACCCTCCGCAACCAGGTAGCAGTGGTGCTGCAAAAAAATGTCCTCTTCTCCGGTACCGTATTGGAGAATCTCCGGTGGGGAGATCCCAACGCCACCGAAGAGGAGTGCCGGCAGGCGTGCCGGGTGGCCTGTGCGGATGAATTTATCAGCCGCCTCCCCGATGGGTATCAGGCACGGGTGGAACGGGATGGTGCAAACTTCTCCGGCGGTCAGAAGCAGCGGTTATGTATCGCGCGGGCACTGCTGAAAAAGCCCAAAGTCCTGATTCTGGATGACTCCACCAGCGCGGTGGATACGGCTACCGATGCCCAGATTCGCCAGGCTCTTCGCCAGGAACTGGGGGAGACCACCAAGCTGATCATTGCCCAGAGAATCTCCAGCGTTCAGGATGCGGACCGTATTCTGGTGCTGGATAACGGCCGGATCAACGGGATCGGTACCCATGAGGAACTGATGGCTTCCAACAAAATTTACCGGGAAGTCTACGAAAGCCAGATGAAGGCCGGCGGCGACTTTGACGAGAAAGCGGGGTAATCCGGAATGCAACAGAATGTTCGTGGCCGCAATGCCGGCCTGGGGCGTCCAATGCCCAAAGACAGTGGCCGTGTTGCCAAACGGCTGATGAAAGTGATCCTGAAAAAATACTGGCTTCATTGCATAATCGTCGTGGCCGGAATCATCGGGGCCGCGTTGGCTCAGGTGCAGGGGACACTGTTTCTCCAAACGCTGATCGATGACTACATCATGCCCATGATCGGGGTGGAATCTCCTGATTTTGCTCCTCTGGCTGCTGCCCTGAGCCGTTTGGCGGTTATTTTTGGGGTGGGCGTGGTTTGTGCCTTCCTCTACAACCGGATCATGATCTATGTTTCCCAGGGAACGCTGAAAAACCTGCGGATTCAGCTTTTTACCCATATGGAGACCCTTCCCATCCGGTATTTTGATACCCATGCCCATGGCGACATCATGAGCATTTACACCAATGATATCGATACCCTCCGTCAGTTTATCAGCCAGAGCCTGCCTCAGCTGTGCTCGGGCCTGATCACGGTAACCAGCGTTTTTATCAGCATGGTCCGGTTGAGCATCCCTCTCACCATTGCCGCGGTAGCAATGCTTTGCTTGTCCATTGCCGCTTCCCGGAAGATCGCAGGGCGGTCGGGACGGTACTTTATGGCCCAGCAACGGGATTTGGGCAAAGTAAACGGCTACATTGAGGAGATGATGGAAGGCCAAAAGGTAGTACAGGTCTTCTGCCATGAGGATCAGGCCATCGAGGATTTCTGCCGGTATAACGAACAACTCCGGCAAAGTGCGGATCAGGCCAATACCTTTGCCAATATCCTGATGCCTGTCAACGCCCAGCTGGGGAACCTCAGCTACGTGATCTGTGCTGTGCTGGGTGCGGTGATGGCCCTCAACGGATTCACGGGCTTGACCTTGGGAACGCTGGTTTCCTTCCTGACCCTGAATAAAAACTTCAGCATGCCGGTGGCACAGATCAGCCAGCAGTTGGGGAGCATGTCCATGGCAATGGCAGGCGCCCGGAGAATCTTTGAGCTTCTGGATGAAAAACCGGAAGAAGACGAAGGATATGTTTCGCTGGTCAATGCCCGGGAACGGGAAGACGGGACTCTGGAGGAATGCAGGGAACGGACCGGGATCTGGGCGTGGAAGCATCCGCACCATGACGGTACCCTCACTTATACAAAACTGACCGGCGATGTGGTGATGGATGGAGTAGACTTTGGCTATGTCCCGGAAAAAGTGGTGCTTCACGACATCCATCTTTATGCCACACCCGGGCAGAAAATTGCCTTCGTAGGGTCTACCGGAGCGGGAAAAACCACCATCACCAACCTCATCAACCGGTTTTATGATATTCAGGACGGAAAGATCCGTTATGACGGAATCAACATTCGCAAGATCCGAAAGGGCGACCTGCGCCGGAGCTTGGGGATCGTTCTGCAGGACACCCATCTTTTTACCGGAACGGTTATGGAAAATATCCGGTACGGCCGTTTGGACGCCACCGATGAAGAATGTGTGGCTGCAGCCAAACTGGCCAATGCACACGGATTTATCAAGCGGCTGCCCAATGGCTACGATACCCTTCTTACCGGTGATGGCGCCAACCTCAGTCAGGGCCAGCGTCAGCTGCTGGCCATTGCCCGGGCTGCGGTGGCGGACCCTCCGGTGCTGATTCTGGATGAGGCCACCAGCTCCATTGATACCCGTACCGAGGCTTTGGTACAACAGGGGATGGATGGCCTTATGTACGGCCGGACCTCCTTTGTCATTGCCCACCGTCTTTCCACTGTTCGGAATGCTGACTGCATCATGGTATTGGAGCAGGGCAGGATCATTGAACGGGGAAGCCATGAAGAGCTGATCGCCAAAGGCGGGCGGTACTATCAGCTGTATACCGGAAACGCCGCAGCAAAGGAATCCCAGGCGGGTTAAAACGATTTTCTTTTTGGAACATGGTTGTGAAAGCCGCAAAAAGCGTCCCGTGTCGGCAGATGAGGGAGCGTTTTGCGGCTTTTGCCTGTGTTTGGGATTTGCACCAGAACAATATAATCCGAACTTATTTTCAATAGGAGACGGGTTTGGATTATTTGTTATATTTGACCCCGGCGAAGCAAACCCCTCCGCCCGAGGTCGGAACTGTGAGGAATCCTGCGGCAATGCGGCTCACTTTTTTTCCATAAGAAGCTAAACGGCTCCAGTAACGCTCTCGCCGAAAGAATCTATGGCAAAATCAACGGGGCCACCGTCTTTGCTCTGGCTGTGGCGATTCCATTGGTTGCCCCGGACGGTCAAGCTGTCGTCCGCTTCCATCGGTATTCCTTTTCGGCGCATTCCAACGGTTCCCCTGGGATTGCAGAAACAAGAAGATCGGTTTGATCCACCCGGTTTATCGGTTCTTGGATATAGTACATGGTGAATACCGCGCTCTTTGTGGTTGAATTGCTCATAGTTTATAAGTACAATAAAAACGAAAGATTCAGAAGCTTCAGAGGGGGAGAATCGTTGTGATGAAGAAAATCCATTTGCTCAATATTATTTTTTTGATTGCTGCACTTATCGCAACGGTCCCATTAACGATAGAAGTATTTGGAGATATGAATCCTGATGTTATCAGGATTTCGGCAATCATTATTGGGATTGGGCTGGCCGGAAATCTTATATGTGCCATTATTAGAGCAGTTGCTGAATCAAAAAAGCAATAAAAAATTCTTATTTACCTGAAATGTATAAGACGGACAAGTGTAATAGGTTGCCCGTCCTTTTTTTATCGCTCCTGTTCGTGCCCCTGGGTGCAGGTCTGTGTCTGCTCCGACTGGTCAGTGTGGAGCGCAATATGCATCTCTGCCAGCCCCCAGACACCTTTTCCCCGGTCGGTGGCAGAGGACGCTTTGCCCTTTGCGCTCTGTTTCCCGTACCTCTGTGGCCGGCAGAGATAACATACTATACCTTGCAAGGCAAGGCAGTGTGCCAGGAAGATCCCCCTCCTGGACCCCTTTCCCGCTGCCAGCAGAACATATCTTAAAGGAAATCCCCACCTACGGCCAAAGACCGGCTGGGGAAAATTTCGCTCGGATATGGACTCGCAAGCTGCAGGGGAGAGAAAAGCGGTGTGGGAGCTTTTATTTCATCACATACCGTGGGTTGATATGGGCGTAACACCGTCCTTATTTTAAAAGAGAGCAACGGAGCGCCCCGGTAAGGGAAGGGAATAATAAAAGACCCGTTATGCAGGAATTCCTTCAATTTATTGAGTCCAAGTGTGGACAGAAGAAAAAAACAGGTGTATAATCCATAATGTATCCCGATTTTCCGGAAATTTTATGGAATTTTACCGGGATCTCCCGATACCAGGTATATGGGAAAGGATTGGTCAGATTTATGAGAGAAATCAACGCAGGACAGATCACGGAAGTGGTCAGACGCCTGTGCATCGAGGCAAACTGCCATTTGCCCGGGGATGTAAAAGGACGTATTACCGCCTGCCGGGCTTGCGAAGACTGGAACTCCGCCGCCGGCATTCTGGACCGAATCATTGAGAATTATGAAATTGCAGACGCCAAAGACGTCCCTGTTTGCCAGGATACCGGGATGGCCTGTGTGTTTCTGGAAATCGGACAGGAAGTCCACATTACGGGCGACGTGGCGCAGGCCGTGCATGAAGGGGTGCGCCAGGGTTATGCCGACGGGTATCTGCGCAAATCTGTGGTGAGGGATCCCATCCGGAGAGGGAATACCGGAGACAATACGCCTGCTTTGATTTACTATGATCTTTGCCCGGGAGACAAAATCAAGATCACAGTGGCCCCCAAGGGCTTCGGCAGTGAAAATATGAGTCAGTTGAAAATGCTGAAGCCGTCCGACGGGCTGGAAGGAGTCAAGGAGTTTATCCTGAAAGTTGTGGAGGACGCGGGCCCCAACCCCTGCCCGCCCATTGTAGTGGGTGTTGGAATCGGAGGCACCTTTGACAAAGCGGCCTTCCTGGCCAAAAAGGCGCTGCTGCGGTCCCTGGACATCCGCAACGAGGATCCTTACTATGCCGCTCTGGAAGAGGAAATGCTGGAGCGGATCAACGCATTGGGGATTGGACCTCAGGGACTGGGAGGCCGTACCACTGCTTTGGGTGTGAATATTGAAACCATGCCTACCCACATTGCCGGGCTTCCGGTGGCAGTTAATATCAATTGCCATGTTACCCGTCATCAATCGGAGGTGCTGTGATTATGGAAAAGCGCATCACCACTCCCATTACCCGGGAGATGGCCCGGGAACTCAAATGCGGCGATACCGTGCTGATTTCCGGAGTGATCTATACCGCCCGGGATGCGGCGCATAAGCGCCTGGTGGAACTGGTAGAGGCAGGGAAGCCTCTGCCGATGGAAATCGAAAACGCTACCATCTATTATGTAGGTCCCGCCCCGGCCAAGGAGGGCCAGGCGGTGGGCTCTGCCGGACCTACCACCAGCTACCGGATGGACGCCTACTCTCCCACCCTCATCGCCTGCGGCAGCACGGGGATGATCGGTAAAGGAAAAAGAGGCCCCGAAGTGATCGAGGCCATGAAAAAATATGGCGCAGTGTATTTTGGAGCCATCGGCGGGGCCGGAGCGCTGCTGTCCGACTGCATCACCAAGGCGGAAGTGATCGCTTACGAGGATCTGGGTGCGGAGGCGATCCGCCGCCTGGAGGTGAAAGATCTTCCGGTGATTGTCGTGATCGACAGCCAGGGGAACAATTTGTATGAAACCGGACGGGCCCAGTATCTGGCGTCCAAACATGTATAACACCGTCCGCTCCGGCATTGAGAATGCCTGATCCAACGCGTTGTTTTGCTGCAAAAGCCTCCCTGCCCTTCCATTGATTTGTGCGGGAGGCTTTTGTTTATATGCCGGCTTTGGTGAAGGGGGTCACAGTTTCAACTTCGCCTTCAAAATTCCGGTGGAGCAGGCCGAAAGTGGTCATTCATAAGAGAAATCAATTGTCCGGCAGGAAAGGTTACGGATGCGTGAAGTTCTGCTTTCCCAAAAAGGTTATTGCCGCGGCATCCCTCCTTGATCTGTATGCCTATTTTGGGGGCCGGGAACTCTGGAAAGGATGCGGGATATGAAGTCGCTGTATCGAAATAAGTTATCCTTTTCAGACAAAGCTGCCGACTTTTTTAGGTGGATGCAGCATTGACAAGTGTGGGACAATTTGTTACATTCTATCATATAACAATAAGGGGGTGCGCCATGAAGCTTTCCATCACCATCCATTCCGATATGGGAACGCCTATTTATCAGCAGATTGTGGACGCCGTCTATGAGGCGATCCGGGATGGCAGATTGGTTCCGGGAGAAAAACTGCCGACGGTTCGTGAACTGGCGGATGAAATGGATCTGGCCCGCGGAACGATCAAGAGGGCATACGATGAACTGGAAAAGATGGGAATCATTCAGATGACCCAGGGACGGGGCACCTTTGTGCTGGAAAGAGAGGATCAGGAATCAGGCAGCAGGAAGGAACGGGCCATGAAGGCCATTGACCACCTGCTGGACGAACTGGAGGAACTGTCCTTTTCTCCCAAGGAGATGCGGATTTTTTTTGATCTGAAACTTCGGGACAGAGTGGAGAGAAGCTGCAATATCAATGTTGCGGCGGTGGATTGCAATCCCGAGGCCCTGTCGATGATCTCCGAACAGCTTTCCGATTTACAGGGAGTGGATCTGTATAAATTTCTTCTGGAAGATCTGCGCCACAGGGCAAACAGATTGGGAGAAAATATGGATCTCATCGTCACAACCTATAATCATTCCCAGGAACTGGAGGAACTGGTGGAAGATTCAGCGCACATTCTCCGGGTTGTAATGGCGCCGGCACGGGAAACCGTGATCCAGCTGGCGAAGCTTCGTCCGGGCCAGCGTCTGGGGCTGATGGCTGCCAGCGAAAGATTCATTCAGATCATGAGCCGGGGATGCGCAGCACTGGCAGGAAGGGAGCATCCGGCTCAGGGAAGACTCTTTGGCCGGGAAGGAGCGTTGGAGGATTTTCTGAAGGATCAGGATGTTTTGGTGGTCCCCCCCGATTACGCCGGTCTGGCATCTCCTGAAGAATTGGAAGCGATTCATGCGTTTGCTGTTCGGGGACAGGTGATCCCATACCGCTATCAGCTGGATGCGGGTTCTTTTATGCATTTAGAAGAGCAGATCGCCCAGCTTCAAACACAGAAACATGGCAGCAAGGGAAAATAATTTTATCAAAGCGTTCAGAGGCTGCTGCAAAATAGATCTTTTAAAAAATAATGCACAAAATCGGCCCCCGAAGTAAGCCAAACAGCTTCTTTGGCGGGCCGATTTTCGTTATTGTTTCTGATTTTTTGTGCAGGCTGCCGTTGTATTTTGTTTTGCAGCAGACCCTTCTTGCGCAATCCATTGCAGACAATGTGGATGGAAAAATGAAGGGTTCAATCGTGAAAAGACTTCTCTTGCTATCACAAATGCTGGTTTTGCCATCCGAACAGAAAATCAAAGATGCTGAATCCCCGATAGACGGACAAAGTTTTTATATACCCCAAAACGCTGATTTCAACACATGAAAGAAATGTCCAATAATGCCGGCGACGGTAGTGCTGCTTGCGATGCATCTTTTGTCCCTGCTGGCATGATATCTTTTATTGATACTATGTTTTATGCGTGGCCCAGATGGAAAAGAGGACTGTTTTCCAGTCGGGTCAAAACTACCAAATTTCGTGTTTCAAATGTGGAACTTTGCGATATTGACAAAAGAAATAGAACAATATATCCTATAGACATAGTACAAATTCCGAAGCGCCAGCTTCGGCAAAAGAGGTGCAATATGAAGAAAAAAGTACTGGTTATTGGCGTGATTGGCGCGGATGTTCATGCGGTAGGCAACCAGATCCTGTATCATGCGTTTACAGACGCAGGCTTTGACGTGGTGAATCTGGGCGTTATGGTTTCCCAGGAGGAGTACATAGCTGCCGCCATCGAAGCGGATGCGGATGCCATCGTTGTTTCTTCTTTGTATGGCCAGGGAGAGCTGGATTGCCGCGGCATGCGCCAGAAATGCGATGAGGCCGGCCTGCAGGGGATCCTTCTTTATGTAGGCGGCAATATCGTTATTGGCAAGCAGCCCTTTGACGAAGTGGAAAAACGCTTTAAAGCCATGGGCTTTGACCGGACCTTCCCTCCTGGAACCACTCCTGAAACCACCATTGAATACCTGAAGAAGGACCTGCACGTGGAAGAGGAACCACAGGAGTAAAAGGACGGGTGAGGATTGATGACTCCGATTTTGCTCATTGACTTCGGCAGCACCTATACCAAAGTGACTGCGGTGGACGCCGATGGGGAGACTCTGCTTGGTACAGCCGCAGCCTATACCACCGTGCAGACGGATGTGGGAGAGGGACTGGCGGAAGCAGTTCGTCTTCTGGAAGAAAAAACCGGTCCGCTGCAGTTTGCCGAGCGGTATGCCTGCTCCTCGGCGGCGGGCGGTCTGCGGATGATTACCAGCGGCCTGGTGCCGGAGCTGACCGCCGAAGCGGCACGCCAGGCCAGCCTGGGTGCGGGAGCCAAGGTGATTCAGGTCTATTCCTTTCAGCTGACAGAAGAGGACCTGGAGGATATTGAAGCGGCCCGGCCGGATATTATGCTGCTGGTGGGCGGAACCGATGGCGGCAACAGTGAATGCATCCTGCACAACGCCCGGATGCTGGCGCAGTGCAAGGCGGATTTTCCTGTGGTGATCGCGGGCAACCGCAGTGCGGTACGCCAGTGTGCCCGTCTTCTGGAGGGGCGGGAAACATACATCTGTGAAAATGTTATGCCCCGGTTTGGTACATTGAATATTCTGCCGGCCCAGCAGCAGATCCGGGAAATTTTTCTGCGGAGGATCATTCACGCCAAGGGCCTGAGCAAGGCCAGCGAGTTGATTTCAGGCATCCTGATGCCCACGCCGTCAGCCATGATGAAAGCCATGCAGCTGCTGGCGGAGGGCTGCGAGGGAGAAAAAGGCATTGGCGAACTCATCGCAGTGGATGTGGGCGGCGCTACCACCGACGTATATTCCATTGCCGAGGGAATGCCCCGCAATGCCAACACCATTTATAAAGGGCTGCCGGAGCCTTATGTAAAGCGTACGGTGGAAGGGGACATCGGGATGCGGTACAGCATCCGGGGGATCCTGGAAGCCGCAGGTACTCAGCAGTTAGCCCAGCTTTCCGGCCTTTCACGGGACCGGGTGGAGACCTTGGTGGATTATCTGGCGGGCCATACAGATGTCCTGCCGGGAGATGATCCTGAGATGCGCGCTTTGGATGAAGCCCTGGCGTCCATGGCCATAGAAACAGCGGTCCGCAGGCATGCCGGCACGCTGGAAGAGGCCTACACCATGATGGGGCTCACTTATGTCCAGACTGGCAAAGACCTGACCGATGTAGGGCAGATCGTAGCCACCGGAGGGTCCCTGATCCATACTGTCAATACGGGAAAAATCGTTTCCCATGCGCTGTACAACCCCGCTGATCCCATGTCCCTGCGCCCCAGGTCTGCCAAGATCTGGGTGGACAGAAGCTATATCCTGGCGGCCATGGGCCTTCTTTCTGAAACACGGCCCCAGACCGCGCTGAGAATTATGAAAAAGGAGCTGCAAAGCGTTGGAGATTCAGAATAAGCGTATCCCCGATGACGAATTCTATGCCATTCGCAAAGAGGTACTGACCCAGTGGCCCACCGGTAAGGACGTGGACATGCAGGAGGCCATCGATTTCCACAAAAAGCTTCCCGACCACAAGGTGTTTTCCAAAAAGCTGAAGGAAGCCAAACGCAAGCATACGACCCTGATCCAGCCCCGGGCCGGCGTTGCCCTTATCAAGGAACAGATCGAGCTGCTCACCTACCTGCAGGACAAGGGCGAGGCCGACCTGCTGCCTACCACCATTGACAGCTACACCCGTCAGAACCGGTACGAAGAAGCGGAGAACGGCATCCGGGAATCCATCCGGAGCCAGCGGTCCATGCTCAACGGCTTCCCCGCTGTCAACCATGGCGTCAGCGGCTGCCGCCAGCTGATCCAGAACCTGGACACCCCGATTCAGGTCCGCCACGGTACCCCCGACGCCCGCCTGCTGGCGGAGATCTGCTACGCCGGAGGCTTTACCAGCTACGAAGGCGGCGGAATCTCCTACAATATCCCTTATGCCAAAAGTGTTCCCATGGAAAAGACCATCCGGGATTGGCAGTATGTGGACCGCCTGACCGGTATTTATGAAGAGGCGGGTGTTTCCATTAACCGCGAACCCTTCGGCCCGCTCACCGGAACCCTGGTGCCTCCCTGCATCTCCAACGCGGTGGCCATCATTGAGGCGCTGCTGGCGGCGGAACAGGGCGTCCATAATATTACCGTGGGTTACGGCCAGTGCGGCAACCTGGTTCAGGACGTGGCGGCCATCCGGGTGCTGGAAGAACTGACCGACGAGTATCTGCACCGGTACGGCTATCATAATGTGACCGTTACCACCGTTCTCCATCAGTGGATGGGCGGCTTCCCTCAGGACGAAGCCAAGGCCTTTGGCGTTATTTCCTGGGGCAGTGCGGCAGCGGCTCTTTCCAAAGCCACCAAGGTCATTGTCAAGACCCCTCACGAAGCCATGGGCGTCCCCACCATGGAAGCCAATGCTCAGGGCCTGCGCTGCACCAAGCAGCTGATTTCCATGCTGGGAGATCAGACTCTTACTGCCAGCGGCCTGGAGCAGGAGAAGCGGATCATCACCGAGGAGACCCGGTGCATCGTGGATAAGTGCTTTGAGCTGGGTGAAGGAGACATCGCCCTGGGTGTGGTGCGGGCTGTGCAGGCCGGTGTGGTGGATATCCCCTTTGCCCCCAGCCGCTACAATGCCGGAAAGATGCTCCCCGCCCGTGACAATAACGGCGCCATCCGTATTCTGGAGCCGGGCAACCTGCCGCTGTCCGAGGATCTTAAGGATTATAACCGGGAAATGATCGAGGAACGGGCCCAGTATGAGAAGCGTAAGGCGTCCTTCCAGATGGTGATTGACGACGTATATGCCATCAGCAAAGGCCGTCTGGTGGGCCGGCCCTGGCGCTAATCGGGATTTTTGGAAGAGTTTGACAGATACCGGGCAATGAAATTTAGGAGGATTTTTCCATGAAAATCGTTGATGTAGTATGTTCCAAAGGCCGTACCGGATTTTTCTTTGACGACCAGCGGGCCATCAAGGCCGGCGCGGTGTCGGACGGCGCTGCTTATATCGGTTCTCCCGTTACTGCCGGCTTTTCGGCGGTGCGCCAGGCTGGCGAAGCCATTTCGGTGATGCTGGTGCTGGAGGATGGCCAGATCGCATACGGCGACTGTGCGGCTGTTCAGTACAGCGGCGCCGGCGGACGGGATCCCCTCTTTTTGGCGGAAGACTTCATCCCCAGCATTGAAAAACACATCAAACCCCTGCTGGTAGGTCAGGAGGCCGACAGCTTCCGCCGCCTGTCCCAGATGGTGGAGGAGACCCATGTGGACGGCAAGCGTCTGCACACCGCCATTCGCTATGGTGTTACCCAGGCTATTCTGGACGCTGTGGCCCGGGCCAGCAAGCGCCTGATGTGCGAGGTGGTGGCGGATGAATACGGCTGCACCGTATCCAAAGAGATGATCCCCATTTTTACCCAGTCGGGAGATAACCGGTACGAAAATTCCGATAAGATGATCATGAAGGGAGCACAGGTGCTGCCTCATGCCCTCATCAACAACGTCAAGACCAAGCTGGGCGAGCATGGCGAGATTTTGGAGGAGTATGTTTGCTGGCTGCGGGACCGCATTCAGAAGCTGCGTCTGGATGAAAATTACACACCCATCCTGCACATCGACGTTTACGGCACCATCGGCGCCGCCTTCGGCAACGATAATTATAAGGCCATGGCTGATTATCTGGCCCGGCTGGAAGAAGCTGCCAAGCCCTTCCATCTGCGCATTGAAGGCCCCATGGATGTGGAGGACCGGGAAAAGCAGATGCTGGCGCTGAAAGCCCTGACCAGGGAACTGGATGACCGGGGCATCAACGTGGAACTGGTGGCCGACGAATGGTGCAACACCCTGGAGGACATCAAGTACTTTGCGGACAACAAGGCCGGCCATATGATTCAGATCAAGACCCCTGATCTGGGCGGTATCAATAACATTGTGGAAGCGGTGCTGTACTGCAAGGAAAAGGGAATCGGCGCCTATCAGGGCGGTACCTGCAACGAGACGGAACGCTCCGCTCAGGTGTGTGTCCACTGCGCCATGGCCACCCGGCCCGATCAGATCTTGGCCAAACCCGGCATGGGCGTGGATGAAGGATACATGATCGTATATAACGAAATGAGCCGCATCCTGGCCCTGCGGGCTGCGCGGGCCGGCCGGTAAGGCATTGGTATAAAATCCGGAAAGGAAGTGAGGACGGATGGAGATTTGCAGGCGCGCCGCGGCGGGCACACTGGAATCCAGCGACGTGTATGTGGAACTGGAGCCCGGTGAGGGAATCCAGGTGGAGATCGACTCGGTGGTGGGCCCCCAGTTTGGGGATGCCATTGAAGCGGCGGTCCGTTCTTCTCTGGAAGAATTTCAGGTACGGGACGTACATATCCGTCTGGTGGACCGGGGGGCGCTGGAGTGCGTCATCCGGGCCCGGGTGGAAACGGCTTTGATGCGTGGAAGGGAGGAGGAGCAGGCATGAAGCGGTCCATGCTCTTTTTGCCCGGAAACACTCCCAATATGCTTATCAACGGGGATTCCCTGGGGGCTGACTGTGTGATCCTGGACCTGGAGGACGCGGTCTCCCCGTCGGAGAAGGACGCCGCCCGGGTGCTGGTGCGCAATTCTATCAGGACTCTCGGATACCCCGGGTGCCAGGTGATCGTGCGGATCAATTCCACCGATACGGAATACTGGCAGAAGGATCTGGAAGAAATGATCCCCCTGCGGCCGGATGCCGTTATGCCGCCCAAAGTCAGCTGCGCCGCCGATGTGCAGCAGGTGGATGAAGCCATTGCCCGGCTGGAGAAAGAAGAAAATATTCCTGAAGGGACTGTCCGCATCATTCCCCTGATCGAAACGGCCCTTGGGGTGGAAAACGCCTATGCCATCGCCACCGCCAGCAGCCGGGTCTCGGCTATGCTGCTGGGCGGAGAGGATCTTACCGCCGACCTGCGGTGCAAGCGCACCAAGGGCGGAGAGGAGATCCGTTATGCCCGGGGGCGGATGGTCATGGCCGCGCGGGCTGCGGGAGTGGACGTATATGATACCCCCTTTACCGACGTCAACGATGACGAAGGGGCCCGGGCCGACGCTGAGTATGCCAAAAGCCTGGGATTTACCGGAAAAGCGGCCATTTCTCCCCGGCATCTTCCGGCAATCAATGAGGTGTTCAGTCCTTCCCAGGCGGACATCCAGTACGCCCGGGAAGTTATGGAGGCGATCCGTCGGGGCAAGGAACAGGGCAAGGGCGCTGTTTCCCTCCACGGCAAAATGATCGACGCTCCCATTGTGGAGCGGGCCCGCCAAACCCTGGAGATGGCGGAAGAAATGGCGAAGGGGAGGGGCTGAGATGAGTAAGCTGGTAGCTTCCCTGAAGGAAGCCATTGCCCTGACCGGTCTGCGGGATGGGATGACCATCTCCTTCCACCATCATCTGCGTAACGGTGACTATGTGCTGAATATGGTGATGGAGCAGATCGCCGCTTTGGGCTATAAGGATCTGACGGTCAACGCAAGTTCTCTGTTTGATGTTCATGAGCCTTTGCTGGAGCATATCCGCAACCATGTAGTCACCAGACTTCAAACCGACTATATGTCCGGCGTGCTGGGCAGCGCGATTTCCTCCGGCGTGATGGAAAAACCGGTGGAGTTTCGAACCCATGGCGGCCGCCCTGCCGATATCCAGTCGGGGCGGACCCCCGTGGATGTGGCCTTTATTGCCGCCCCCACTGCCGATCCCATGGGAAACTGCTCCGGGAAATATGGAAAATCCGCCTGCGGTTCCCTGGGCTACGCCTTTGCAGATGCCATGCATGCCAAAAAGGTAGTGGTCATTACCGATAATCTGGTGTCTTATCCTCTGGCGGACTGGTCCATTTCCGAAAGCTACGTGGACTATGTGGTGCAGGTGGACTCCATCGGCAACGCAGCAGGGATTGTTTCGGGAACCACAAAAATTACCCGGGATCCGGTGGGACTGGCCATGGCCGCTGACGCGGCTCAGGTCATCCGCCATTCGGGACTGCTGAAGGACGGCTTTTCCTTCCAGACAGGAGCGGGAGGAGCCTCGCTGGCTACCGCCAAATTCCTTAAATCCATCATGCTCCGCGAAGGGATCAAGGGCAGCTTCGGCCTGGGCGGCATTACCGGCTATATGGTGGAGATGCTCAACGCCGGATGCTTTGAAACCCTGCTGGATGTCCAGTGCTTTGACCTGGATGCCGTTACATCCATTCGGGATAATCCCCGGCACAGGGAGATCTCGGCGGCCCACTATGCTGCGCCGGGCTGCCGGAGTGCCATTGTGGACAGCCTGGACGTAGTGATTTTAGGCGCTACGGAAATTGACGTAGATTTTAATGTCAACGTCCATACGGATTCCACGGGCAGGATCATGGGCGGTTCCGGCGGCCATAGCGATACAGCGGCGGGGGCTAAGCTGGCCATGATCATTGCGCCTCTTTCCCGGGCCCGGCTGCCGATCGTTACAGATCATGTGACCTGTGTGTCCACTCCCGGGTCCACAGTGGATGTGCTGGTGACCCAGAAGGGCATTGCGGTCAACCCTGCCCGGAAGGAACTGAGGGACCGGCTGGTTTCCGCGGGACTTCCGGTGCGGGACATTCATGAGCTGAAGGAAATGGCCGAAAAACTTACCGGTATCCCCAGAAAGCTGCCCCGGGGTGATCGCCCGGTGGCAGAGATCCTTTACCGGGACGGCAGCCACCTGGATACCATTTATAATGTTCCTGGATCCCTGTAAAATCCGGAGATTTTGTCCAATCAGGCCCGGCGGGCTCAGGATTTTCCTGCTTCCGCCGGGTGTTCTTATTGAGTAGGGAAACCACCGGCTGTGCCGGTGGAGGGGCCTCGCAAAAAAGCTTTCGCTTCAAGGGTCGAGCGAAGCGAGCTGCTGAGAGCAAGTTATCAGGGATAACAGACCGCTGTCAGAACAGTGGTTGTCCGTTAACGGGCTGTGGGGCAAGAGATGCGAGGGAAATAAAATTCCGCGCGTCTTGAGACGCATGCCGGCAACAGGCCCTTACAGGGCCAACTCAAGCTGCCGGCTTAGTCGGTGGTTATGACTGATGGGGAAAAGCTGCTGGGTTTTCCGGTCAAAGCACACCGAATAAAATCTTGAACGACAGGCGACCCAAACGGCAACTGTTGATAGAAGGAACCCTCAAATAAGGAGTTGGGGTCGGGACAACAGCAGGAATACGCCTCTTATGTGATGTGGGGAGCAGGAAGCTTCGGTGTTCCTTGTGAAGCCTGCGGCAGAAAACCTCAATGCGAAGGGCCTTATGCCAGTTTCTGGCCGTGTCGGGGCTCCAATGGATCAGGCCACATTGCGGGAACTGCCAGCACAGTGATCTTAGTGTTTGCAAACGGGCAAAGAAGCAAGGAATGATCCAAAGGCGCAGATGTGAAATTTTTCGGAAATCGCCGCCCTTCCCGAAGCTTCATTGACGCTTTTCAAGAAAACATGCTATAATCGAACCAACTGGAAAGTACCGGGTAAAGGAGGAATTCGGCAATGTCTTATTCAGCCAAAATGCAGGGCAGCCATCTTTACAGCGTTTATTTTGCCCCCCGGGGCAGCGCGCGTATCTATAACCTGGGGATGCAGATTTCCCAGTTGTATCTCAGCCCCTTTGACCGCCTGATCGGCGTGGTGGGGGAGGCAGGGTCCGGAAAAAGTATGCTGGTCAAGGGCATGTTCCCCGGTTTGGAGCTTTCCAACGATGACGAAGGGGTCAACGTCCGGCCGCTTCCTTTGCTGAACCAGGAGGATACCGGCTTCTATACCCCCCATACCTACCATGTGGATATCCGCTTTGAATCGGCCTTTACCCAGATGCATGAACTGGCGGATGCCATCAACACTGCCATTGCCAAGGGAAAGCGGGTGGTGGTGGAGCATTTTGACTTGATCTATCCCTTCCTGGGCCGCAACGCACACCTTCTCATTGGGGTGGGGGAGCATATCATCATCACGCGCCCCAACCTTTTTGGGCCGGAGCCAGAGGACATCTGCCGTATCGTCTTCAAGTCCATTCATATTCGGAAGATGGCTCATACGGCGGAAGACCTGTGCGAGCTGTTCATGCCTCCGGAAGACGCTGCCAAGTGCGTCCATGACGATGTAACCCACGGTTTTGTACTGGCCTTCCAGCGGGAAAAGCCGGATATTGACCTGGAAGCCTTGGAACAGAAGGTAAAAGAGGAGATCGCAAAGGATGTCTCCATCTCTTTTGTGGATGAGGAACATATTATGGTGGGCGACCGCCTGCACCCTTGTACCGGGCCGCGGACCCATGTCCGCACCACTGGGGAGATTGAAAATTTCCGCCTGCTTAAGGAATTTTTCTATGACGCTTTCAACGACCGCTACTTGATGGTAGGGCTGGTGGGCGATGAACTGAAGCGGATGGAAAAGAACAGCCGGGACTTTAACCGGATTGATTTTTAGAACGATGCCGTCACCCTGAAGAAAAAATGCTTCCGGGAAGGGCTCAGAAGAGAAAAAACGGGCGTTTCAGGTGAATGCCGGTTTTTTATAACTGTTCAGGAAATGGCCGGATTGGTACCGGATCTGCCTGTTTTGGCACACCAGAAAATCTGATAAAGATGACGGTCCTGTATCAAAGTATTGGACCTCCGATTTTTCCAAAGGGAAGGGATTTCCGACGTCTTTGGCAGGGGTGCGCCCTTTTGCCGGAATATGAAGGGAGCTGCCGGGTTTGTATGGCCCGGGGGCTCCCTTTTAGAAGGATATTTTCCAAGACGCTTTTGGTTGCAAACCCTGCAAAAACGCCTTTACAGGAAGAGTTTGTTATTGTAAAATAAATAGAGTCCCAAACAAAAAGAGGAACAGGAGAGATATTCCATGACCCCTAAATATAAGAGGATTGTCCTCAAGGTCAGCGGAGAAGCCCTGGCAGGTCAGAACGGCTTTGGTATTGACTATGATACAGTAGTGGCAATTTGCCAAAGCATCAAAAAGTGTGTGGACCTGGGGGTGGAGATCGGCATTGTAGTGGGTGGCGGCAACTTCTGGAGAGGCCGTTCCAGCGGCAAAATGGACCGTACCCGTGCCGACCATATGGGCATGCTGGCTACCGTCATCAATTCCCTTGCCCTGGCAGACGCCCTGGAGGCTTTGGATGTTCCGGCGCGGGTGCAGACCGCCATTTCCATGCCGGCCATTGCGGAACCCTATATCCGGAACCGGGCTGTACGCCATTTTGAAAAGGGCCGGGTGGTAATTTTTGGCTGCGGTACGGGCAATCCCTTCTTTTCCACGGATACCACCGCTGCGCTCCGGGCTGCCGAAGTGGACGCCGACATTATTTTCAAGGCCACCATGGTGGACGGGGTCTACGACAAGGACCCTCACAAATATCCCGATGCCAAGCGGTTTGATGAGATTTCCTTCAGCGATGTGCTGACCCGGAAGCTTTCGGTGATGGATATGACCGCCGCCTCCCTCTGCCGCGATAATAAAATGCCGATTCTGGTGTTCAGCCTGGCCGATCCGGATAATATTTACCGGGCGGTATGCGGCGAAAATATCGGCACGGTAGTCAGCGAGACGGTGTGATTTTCCAGCGGCTTTTGCAGCCGGACCGGCCGGGAAAAGGGCAGTCCGGCATATCTGATTCATATAATTTGAAAAGGAAGGATGACGAGCATGAATCCTGAGCTTAAGATTTACGAAGAAAAAATGACCAAGACCATCAGCGTTCTTACTTCCAACTATGCCTCTATCCGGGCGGGACGGGCGACCCCCGCCGTGCTGGATAAGCTGACGGTGGAATATTACGGCGTTCCCACCAAAATCAACGCCATGGCATCCGTGTCTGTTTCCGAGGCGCGCACCCTGGTGATCCAGCCCTATGACCGCTCCACCCTTAAGGCCATTGAAAAAGCGATCCAGGCGTCGGATATTGGTATCAATCCCAACAACGACGGTTCGGTGATCCGCCTTACTTTCCCCCAGCTGACCGAGGAGCGCAGAAAGGAAATCTGCAAGACCATCGCAAAATACGGTGAGGAAGCCAAGGTGGCGGTCCGTTCCATCCGCCGGGATGCCAACGAGAAGATCAAGTCCATGAAAAAGAGCGGTGAGATCACCGAGGACGACCAGAAGATTATGGAGAGCCAGATCCAGAAGGCCACCGATAAGTATATTGAAGAGATCGACAAAATTGCCGCGGGCAAAGAGAAAGAGATCATGGAAATCTGAAGCAGGAGGCTGTGGCATGGGGGAGAACCTTCAGGAAGAAAAGGCAAAGCAGCCTCCCTCCCGGGAGCATTTGCCCAGGCATATCGGTTTTATTATGGACGGCAATGGCCGCTGGGCCCGGCAGAGAGGATTGCCCCGGGAAATGGGGCACAAAAGCGGTGCGGAAGCCTTCCGCAGGATTGTCCGATACTGCCAGGAAATCGGGATCCCCACCATTACGGCCTACGCCTTTTCCACCGAAAACTGGAAAAGACCCAAGCATGAAGTGGATGCGCTGATGGATCTGCTGGGGGAATACCTGGCAGATCTTTCCCGGTTCCAGAAAGAAAATGTCCGGCTCCTGGTCCTGGGGGATGTCGCTCCCCTGCGGGAGGATCTGCGGGCAAGCATTATCCGCGCCGAAGAGGGCAGCCGGAACAATACCGGTATGACGGTGAACATTGCGCTTAATTACGGCGGGCGGGATGAAATCGTTCATGCAGCCCGTAAGCTGGCGGAAGCCTGTCTTCGGGGCGAAATGGCGCCGGAAGATATTGATGAAGCGGCGCTCAGCGGCAGCCTGTATACCGCCGGGCAGCCCGACCCGGACGTGATCATTCGTCCCAGCGGCGAAATGCGCCTTTCCAACTTCCTCTCATGGCAGTCGGCTTACGCTGAACTGATTTTTATGCGGGTGCTCTGGCCTGACTTTACCCCCCAGCACCTCAACTATGCCCTGCACCAGTACGCCGGCAGAAGCAGGCGATTCGGAGGAGTTTGACTTTGAAACAACGTATTATAACGGCTGTCGTAGGGCTTTTGGTCCTGGTGGTGGCCATCTTGTTCTTCGACACTCTGCTGGTCAACTGCCTGGCAGCCTTTATATGCGTCATGGCCGTATTCGAGCTTTTTAACGCCGCAGGCCTGATTCGCCATTCTTTGCTGGCGGGAATAAGCGCCCTTTACTGTGTGATGCTCCTGTTCCTGAATACAGATCCCGTTTCCATGCTGTTTTTGCCGCTGACCCTGTTTTATGTGGTTTTTGGGTTTTGCTATCTTTTGGCCAAACATGATACTCTGGCGGTGGGAGAGCTGTGTTATTGTTTTCTCACCACCATTCTGGTGGCCATGTCTTTCTACTGCCTGATCCAGATCCGGGATGAGTCCACTCCCCAGGTGAGCCTGTTCTACCTGATCCTTTCCTTTGGTTCGGCCTGGTGGGCAGACAGCGGCGCCTACTTTGTAGGTACCTTTTGGGGGCGGCACAAGCTGTGTCCCACAGTCAGTCCCAAAAAAACTGTGGAAGGCCTGATTGGCGGAATTGTGGTGGCGGTTCTTTGTAATCTGCTGCTCTGCAAGATTTTCCAGTCTATTTGTTCCGCCATTGTGCCGTATGGATATTTTACAGACAGGGTACAAATCAACTTTTTGGGAGTAGCGGTACTGACTCCGGCCCTGGCTTTGCTGGGTGTGTTGGGAGATCTGTCCGCATCCATTATCAAACGCCAGTATGGCATCAAGGATTTTGGCCACATCATGCCGGGCCATGGAGGAATTATGGACCGGTTCGACAGCGTACTTTTTATCAGTCCGGTTGTTTTTCTGATTTTCCGCATATGGCCGCTGATTGTTTCGGTGTGAAAGGCTTTCCTGAAGCAGAGCGTATATTTGTTAATATTTCCATGCTATAATAGGGCCTGCCGGTCAGGTGGAGTCCCATCCCCAACGGGGAAGGACGGCATGGGTAAATCCACAGCAAGGCGGGGATTCTTCCTCGCCTTGTGCATATCCTATACAGTAGCGGCAGCGCCGGGAACCGGTGCATGCCATACCAAATTCAGGAAAGCAGGGGTCTGATATCTTGGGAAACGCAGTAACAACTATTCTCCTGACGCTGGTGGTTTTTGGCGTCATTATCACCCTTCACGAATTGGGGCACTTCCTTTTCGCCAAGCTGTTTGGCGTCCGGGTCAATGAGTTCTCTTTCGGCATGGGCCCCAGCCTGTGGGGAAAACAGGTGGGGGAGACCCTTTATTCCATCCGTGCGTTCCCGGTGGGTGGCTATGTAGCCATGGAAGGGGAGGACGAGGACAGTGCCGACGGCCGTGCGTTCTGCAACAAGCCCGCCTGGCAGAGATTTATTATTCTTGCTGCCGGCGCGGTCATGAATGTGGTGCTGGGGCTGCTGATCCTCATCGCGCTGGTAAGCAGAATGGAACTTCTGGGCACCAATGTAGTGGCGGATTTTCATGAGGATTCTGTTTCTGCCCAGTATCTCCAATCGGGAGACCGGATCGTGGCGGTAAACAGCTACAACACCCCCGGTTATAACGATGTGGTTTTCCAGCTGATCCGGGACGAGGACAGTGTGGTGGAGCTGGAAGTTCTCCGGGGCGGAGACCTGAGCATGTCTTCCTGGGAGCGGCTGGCCGCAGGATGGGGACTGAATGACGGAAACCTGGGCGAAAAAATCACGGTTACCGTTCCCTTCAATACCATGGAATATGAGGACGGTACCAGGACCGTCCAGCTGGACTTTGTTTTTTACGGGGTGGAACGGACCCTGGGCAACACCATTACCTATGCGGCTCAGTGGACTATTTCGGTGGTGAAGCAGGTCTGGTATTCCCTGATGGATATTCTGACCGGTCGGTTTGGGCTTAAGGAAATTTCCGGGCCGGTGGGTACAGCGACCATCATCAGCGAGGCGTCTTCCAAGGGGAGCGATTCTCTCCTGATGATTGTGGCTTTCATTACCATCAATGTGGGAGTGTTCAACCTCCTGCCTATCCCCGCGCTGGACGGCGGTCGCCTCTTTTTCCTGCTGGTGGAGATCCTGTTCCGCCGGCCGGTTCCAGCAAAATATGAGGCGTATGTCCATGCGGTGGGCCTGGTGTTGATGCTGGGCCTGATCGTGGTGGTTACTTTCAGCGATATTTTTAAGATTTTTGCAAAATAAGGAGACAGATCCCCATGACAGAGCGTAAAAAGACCCGGCCCATCAAAATTGGGAAACTTACTGTAGGCGGGGGACATCCCGTTGCCATCCAGTCCATGCTCAATGCCCAGCCGGAAGATATTGAGGGCAATATCCGGCAGGCGCAGGAGCTGGAAGCAGCCGGGTGTGACATTATCCGGGTGGCGGTGCCGGGAATGGAGGATGTCCGCCTTCTGGCAAAGCTGAAAGAAGCAGTATCCATGCCAGTGGTGGCGGATATCCAGTTCAACTACCGGCTTGCGGTGGAATCGGCCTACGCCGGCGCTGACAAGGTGCGGATCAACCCGGGAAATATCGGTGACGAAGAAAAGATCAAAGCGGTGGTGGACGCCTGCCGCCGCAGCGGCATTCCCATTCGCATCGGGGTCAATTCCGGATCGCTGGAGAAAGAGGTTTTGGCCAAATACCAAAGCCCTACGGCAGACGCCCTGGTGGAAAGCGCCCTGCTCAATGTCCGTTGTTTGGAAAAATATGATTTTTACGATTATCTGGTAGCCATCAAATCTTCGGATACCGCAAGAACCATTGAGGCATACCGGAAGTTTTCCCAGATCAATGACTGCCCCCTCCATCTGGGAGTGACGGAGGCGGGAACAGAGCGGATGGGACTGGTGAAATCTGCCATCGCCCTGGGCAGCCTGCTGTGCGACGGTATCGGAGATACCATACGTGTTTCCCTTACGGCGCCGCCGGTGCGGGAAATCTACGCAGCCCAGGACATCCTGAAAGGGGTGGGCCTGTGGAAAAAAGGGCCCCGGTTCGTGTCTTGCCCCACCTGCGGTCGGTGTAAAGTGGATTTGTTCTCCATTGCCGACCAGGTGGAAACCGCGCTGCGTGGCTGCACCAAGGATATCAAAATTGCGGTGATGGGCTGCGTGGTCAATGGCCCCGGTGAAGCCCGGGATGCGGATGTAGGGGTAGCGGGAGGCCCCCGGGAGTGTATGATTTTTCGCCACGGGCAGGAGGTACGCCGTGTTCCCCGGGAACAGGTGGTAGAGGCGCTGCTGAACGAGGTGGAGGCTCTGTAACAAGATAGCGGAGTGGTGTTTTGAGGACTTTTGGAGATATTTTTGGCCGGTACCTCTCAGGAAAAGAGAGTGCCGATCTGGTGCGTTCCGTGGTGGAAAGCATCGCGGTGTCGGAGGAGCGGGACAGGATGATGGCAGTCCTGAGTCCCGCCGCTCTTCTGAAAAAAAGCGAGATTTACAGCGTCAGGGCCCGGCTTGCACAGGAGCTGGGTCTTGCTGAGTTTACCCTGGTGTACCGCTTCCCGCGGGAATGGCTGACGGGCGACTATCTGCCCCAGGTGGTGCGGGAGCTGGTGGAAGAGGGTGTGCCGGTAAACGGCTTTTTTACCGGAGCCTCCGCCCGGTATGAGGACGGCAATTTTATTATTTCCCTGAAAAACGGGGGAGGAGAATTCCTGTCCGCTTACGGTGTGGAAGAGCGAATCGCCGGGGTTCTGACCCGGGACTTTGGGGTGCGGCCCCAGGTCTCCTTTACCGGGGTCACCCAGGTGGTGCCGGTGGAAGAAAAACCGGCACAGGCTGCCGGAATGCCGGGAGCATCCGGCCATTCCCCAGCGTCCAGACCTCCTTCCGGCGGGGGAGCGGCCCGTCCGGCACCCCGGCAGAGGAAGCCCTACGCTGCTGCTCTGGACAAGCTGCCTGTGGTTCCCGGTTCGGCCCGGGTAGTCCTGGGCAAGGAAATCAAAGGCGCACCGGTGCCGCTGCGGGAGGTAAACGCCGAAAGCGGAAACGTTACGGTATGGGGGGAAATCTTTGCCGTGACCTCCCGGGAAAACCGGGACGGAACAAAAATCATTATGTCGGTGAGCATCACCGACTATACCAGTTCCATCAATTTGAAAATCTTTGAAGACAAGGAAAAGAAGGAACAGCTGGAACCCCTGAAAGAGGGAACGGCGGTATTGGTCTGGGGAGAAGCCGGCTATGACAAATACGACCGGGATATTTCGCTGCGGCCCCGCTCCATCAGCACTGTCCAGAAGAAGGAAATCACCGACGATGAAAAGGAAAAACGGGTAGAGCTTCACTGCCATACCAATATGTCGGCCATGGACGGCATCACCCCGGCGGCGGAACTGATCAAGCGGGCGGCCAAGTGGGGACATCCCGCCATTGCCATCACCGACCACGGAGTGGCCCAGGCCTTCCCGGAAGCCATGAACACGGTATCGGCCATCCGGAAGGAAAATCCCGATTTCAAAGTGATCTACGGGGTAGAGGGGTACTTTGTCAACGATATGATCCCGGTGGTCACCGGCCCCTGCGACGGCCCGGTGGAAGGCGAGTATATCATCTTTGACCTGGAGACCACCGGCCTGTCCGCCGCGACCGACCGCATTACCGAGATCGGCGCTGTACGGGTACGGGGGATGGAGGTGCTGGACAGCTTCGATACCTTTGTGAATCCCGGGATGGCCATTCCGCCGGATATTACCCGTCTGACAGGCATCACCGATGAAATGGTACAGGACGCTCCGGAAGAAGGGGAAGCGCTGGAAGCCTTTTTCCGCTTCTGCGGAGAATGCACGATTCTGGTTGCCCACAATGCGTCCTTTGATATGGGCTTCCTGCGGGCGGCTATGAATCGCTGCGGCAAAAAGCATCCCTTAAGCCATATCGACACCCTGATCATGGCCCGGGCCCTTTATCCGGAGCTGAAGAAGCATAAGCTGGATGTGGTGGCAGCCCATGTGGGTGTGGAGCAGAAGAACCACCACCGGGCGGATGACGACGCCCGGGTTCTGGGGGAAATCTTCATTAAAATGCTGGAAAAGCTGCGGGAGGAACGGGGCGTCCGGGAAGTTTGGGACCTGAACACGGCTCTGGCCGGTCAGGGCAGCGCCAAAGGGCAGAGTTATCATATCATTATTCTGGCGCAAAACTATGTAGGGCTCAAAAATCTGTATAAGCTGATTTCCTATGCCCACCTGGACAACTTCTACAAAAAACCCAGGATCCTCAAAAGCAAGCTGGAAAAGCACCGGGAAGGACTGATTATCGGCTCAGCCTGTGAAGCGGGAGAACTGTTCCGGGCGATTGTGGAAGGAAAAAACTGGGGAGAACTGTGCGAAATTGCCAAGTTCTACGATTATCTGGAGGTCCAGCCCATAGGGAACAACCTGTTTATGCTTCGGGAAGGGATGGTCACCAGCGAGAAGCAGCTGGAGGACTTTAACCGTACCGTCATCAAGCTGGGAGACCGGTTGGGCAAACCGGTGGTAGCTACCGGAGATGTCCATTTTATGGATCAGAAGGACGCCAAATTCCGGGAGATCCTTATGGCTTCCCAGGGCTTCAAGGACGCGGACCAGCAGGCACCGCTGTACCTGCGCACCACCCGGCAGATGCTGGATGAGTTTGACTATCTGGGAGAGAATACCGCGCGGGAGATCGTGATCACCAACCCCAACCGCATTGCTGAGAGCGTAGACTACATACGTCCTATTCCGGAGGGGACCTATACCCCCACCATCGAGGGGGCGGAGGCGGATCTGATCCGCATCACCACGGACCGGGCCAAGGAAATTTATGGCGATCCCCTGCCCGAACTGGTGGAGACCCGGCTGAACCGGGAACTTTCCTCCATCACCAAGCATGGCTTTTCGGTGCTGTATATGATCGCCCAGAAGCTGGTGAAAAAATCGGTGGACGACGGGTATTCCGTAGGTTCCCGTGGTTCGGTAGGTTCTTCCTTTGTGGCCATTATGGCGGGAATTTCAGAGGTCAATCCACTGCCTCCTCACTATGTATGTCCCCAGTGTCACCACAGCGAATTCATTACCGACGGCAGCATCGGTTCGGGCTTCGACCTGCCGCCTAAGGACTGCCCGGAGTGCGGGACCCCCATGAACCGGGACGGCCATGAAATTCCTTTTGAAACCTTTCTTGGCTTTGACGGCGATAAAGCTCCGGATATTGATCTGAACTTCTCAGGCGAATATCAGTCCCGGGCGCACCGTTTTACGGAGGAGCTGTTTGGCAAAAGCCATGTCTTTAAAGCCGGTACCATTTCCACCGTTGCGGAAAAAACCGCTTATGGCTATGTAAAGCACTACCTGGAAGAAAAGGGCATCACCGTCACCAATGCGGAGGAAAACCGTCTGGTAAAAGGCTGTACCGGCATCAAACGCACTACCGGCCAGCATCCCGGAGGCATGGTGGTAGTTCCCAACGATTATGAAGTCTTTGATTTCTGCCCCATCCAGCACCCGGCGGACGATCCCAATTCCGATAACATTACCACACACTTCGATTTCCACTCCCTCCATGATACCATCCTGAAGCTGGACGAGTTGGGTCATGATGCTCCCACTCTCTTTAAGCATCTGGAGGACTACACCGGCATTAAAATCACGGATATTCCCATGAGCGATCCAAAGGTATACAGCCTGTTCACATCCTCCCAGGCGTTGGGTATCGACCTCACCGATATCCGGTGCGAAACAGGCAGCCTGGCACTTCCGGAGATGGGAACTCCTTTTGTCCGGGGAATGCTGATGGATGCAAAGCCTCAAACTTTTTCCGATTTGCTTCAGATTTCCGGTCTGTCCCACGGCACCGACGTATGGTTGGGCAACGCCAAAGACCTGATCGCTGACGGCACCTGCACCATTTCCAACGTCATCGGTACCCGTGACAGCATTATGACCACCCTGTACATCAAATATAAAATGGAGCCCAAAACCGCTTTCAAGATCATGGAGATCACCCGGAAGGGCAAAGCGCCCAAGCTTCTGACAGAAGAGATGAAGCAGGATATGCGGGATCATGGGGTGCCGGAGTGGTATATCCAAAGCTGCCTGAAGATCAAGTATATGTTCCCCAAGGCTCATGCGGCTGCCTATGTTATTTCAGCCATTCGTCTGGGGTGGTATAAGGTCCATTATCCCAAGGAGTTTTATGCCGTTATCTTTTCCGTGCGGGGTGAAGATTTTGACGCCAATGTGGCCATTAAAGGGCCGGCATTCGTCAAGTCCAAAATCGACGCGTTGTATGCCAAGGGAAATGAGCGTACCGCCAAAGAGGACGGACAGCTGGAAATGCTTCAGATCACCTATGAGATGCTTAAACGGGGGATTGAGCTGCTGCCGGTGGATCTTTACCAGTCTTCGGCGGAGCTATACCGCATTGAGGACGGTAAGATCCGTCTGCCTTTCACCAGCCTCAAGGGCCTTGGCGCTTCCGCCGCCATCGCTTTGGAAAAAGCAGGAAAAGAGGGTCCGTATCTGTCGGTGGACGAGATAGGCTCCCGTTCCGGCGCATCCAAATCGGTGATTGAACTGCTGCGGGAACACGGCGCGCTGGAGGGGCTTCCCGAAACCAGCCAGATGACATTTTTCTAAATCCTTTCTCTCACCAGTCCATTACAAGCCAAAAGCCTCCATACCTGTTCGGATTCAAAAGTAAGGCCTTTTGTCATCCGGGGGTAGGGAGGCTTTTTGTAAGGCGTTTTCTCCCCAAAATCCAAACAAAAAGACCGCTGCCTGCTTTTCTTCCGAAAGGCAGGCAGCGGTGCATGAAGGTATGGAAGAATCAGAATCCTTGATGACAGTGAAATCAGTTGAGGGGCGCAGACGGAGAAGTCATGCAATAGGGATCCAGCAGCTGATCCAGTTCGCTTTGAGTAAGGATTCCTTTGGACAAGAGCAATTGCCGGACCGGAACTCCGGTATGCAGAGATTCCTTGGCAATGGAAGCAGCCAGCTGATATCCGGTGCGGGGGCAGACCGCGGTAATAATACCGATGCTGCGGGCCACCTCTTCTTCACAATGATCCCGGTTGGCGGTGATGCCCCGTACACAGTGCTCCACCATGGTATGCAGGCCGTTGGTGAGGGTTTTGATGGATTCCAAAAGTTTGTAGAAAATAATGGGTTCAAAGGCATTCAGTTCCAATTGGCCCGCCTCAGCCGCCATGGTAACAGTGAAATCGTTCCCGATAATGTTGAAAGCAACCTGAGACATGACCTCGGGGATGACCGGATTCACCTTTCCGGGCATGATGGAGGAGCCGTTCTGTACAGCAGGAAGATTAATCTCATACATGCCGGTACGGGGACCGGAGGACATCAGGCGAAGATCATTGGAGATCTTGGACAAATCAACAGCACAGGTTTTGAGGGCAGAAGAAGCCACCACAAAAGCATCCAGATTCTGAGTAGCGTCAATCAGATCCTTGGATTGGGTCAGTTCCAGACCGGTGAGCTTGCTCAGTGTGGGAACAACCGAGGAAAGATACTTGGGAGAACTGTTGATGCAGGTACCGATGGCGGTGCCTCCCAGATTAACGGTGGAGAGTTCTTTGCGGGTACCGCTGATGCGGCTGATATCCCGGCGCACCACATGGGCATAAGCGGCAAATTCCTGCCCCAGGCGAACAGGTACAGCATCCTGGAGCTGTGTCCGCCCCATTTTGATGACTCCGTCAAATTCCACCGCCTTTTGTTCCAGCACAGAGGCAAGACTATCCAGTTCTGCCAAAAGTGCAGGAAGCAGCCGCAGCAGGGTGATTTTTCCGGAGGTAGGGATTACGTCATTGGTGGACTGTCCCATGTTCACATGGTCGTTGGGATGTACGACAGAGTAATCTCCCTTTTCGCCTCCCAGCAGTTCAATGGCCAGGTTGGCGATTACCTCATTGGCGTTCATGTTCATGGAGGTGCCGGCTCCGCCCTGGATGGGATCGGTAATGAATTGATCCCGATGTTCCCCGGCCAGGACAAGATCGCAGGCACGGATAATAGCGTCCGCCAGACGGGAGGGGAGTTCGCCGGATTCACGGTTGGCAATGGCCGCCGCTTTTTTGACAAAAATCAGGCTGTCAATCAGATCGGGATCTACCCGCTGGCCGGTAATTCTGAAATTTTCAGCAGCTCTGGCTGATTGGACACCGTAATATGCAGCGCTGTCAATCTGTTTTTCACCGATGGAATCCCGTTCAATACGATTTCCCATGTTAAAACCCTCGCTTATCTATTTATGAAATTCAACTTGCATTTGCCATAATTGATTATAGCCTGTTTTTTAAATTTTGCAAGATTTATTTCAAAAATAATTTAATAAAAGTGGCTCTTGTAAATTGTAGATACAATATTTTGTAATTTTTTATAATATTTGGAATTTTATTTTTCTAATAAATAAAGTGCTCTGTGCGCGAATTGAATACAGAAATCGTATGCCAGGGCGGGCCGATGGGAGAGAAAATTTATTTGGCGTTTAGATGGCCGGATGGGTAAGGAGCCAGTGAGCACGGGTCCCGGTTGGCTGTCCTATAAAAGTCATATTTTGCTAAGGTACGGTTGCCGCAGTCTTGAAAGAAGAAGTGGAACCCTTTATTGCACTCTGAGAAAACTTACAAGAAGGCAAACTGGTTTAGAGTGAGTATCAGTAAAAATTTTGTGGCTTGCCTGTCGGGATCAATGGGAAAGAAATGAGGAAGAATTTTACTGAGCCTGTAGGCCGGAACAGCTTACAGCTTTTTTAAAGCAGAAGAGGCCCTTGATAAAAAGCTTTTATCTTAATCTTTTACGCCATTTCTTCCTTTTCTTGGAAAGGGAAAATACTTTTGTAATTCCGCTGCAAATTTTCAGAAATAGAATGCGGTCTGTCAGCAAGCCAGCATCCCTGATGATCCAAATGAAAACTTCTTACTTCTGAACACCGAGCGTATATGTAAAGGTGTTTAAAAAGCAGCCCGTCTTTTTGGTCAGGCCACTTTAAAATGCATATATCTCTCCCCAAAAGGTATTTTGCTTTGGAGAGACAAGCTGAATCATCCTATGATCCTTACGGGTTTCGAAATCCTCTTTTGCCGCCGGAGTCGGAAAAGGCTCCGGCGGACTGGCTTATCTCCCTGCAAACGCAACGGATGGGAGATAAGCTGCTATTATCCTGCCGCAAAGTGAAAGAATTATTCCACCCGTAAAAGGAAAACTTTTGGATAAGCCCTTGCAATAGCCGGAAGGATATGATAAAATCTTATAGTGTCATTTGAGTATCGTGTATGGGAGGTGTCTTATAGTGGGCACATTTGAAATTATCTGTGCGGTAGCGATGATCCTTATCAGCGTTTTAGTGGTCATCCTGGTTGCGCTGCAGGACCCCAAGGGCGACGGACTGAGCGCGTTGGCCGGCGGCAATTCTTTCCTGAGCACCAATTCCGACCGCAGCATGGACGCCAACCTTAACCGGCTGACCAAGGTACTGGTAATTGCATTCATTGCTTTGACAGTCGTTGTGTATGTAGTCAGCGCCCTTTGATTTTTCCCTGCACTGCAAAATTTATGGAAAAAACCGTTTGGTAAGTTATACCAAGCGGTTTTTTTGTTGCACATTGCTATGGAATCGTTCATATTTTAATGCTATGATATTCTGAGCCCCAGAAGCGCCCCAAGAGTATATTCCGGCCTGCCGGATGTGCTACTGCAATAGGAGGAACTTTGCATGAAACGAATATTGACGGTGCTGCTGTGCACGCTGCTGATGGTATTTACCGCCTGCGGCACAAACGGCGGCAGCTCCGGCGAAACTTCCGCTTCCCAGCTGCAAAGCAGCGATTCGTCTCTCAGCCAGGATACACAGGAGTTTTCTGAGGAAAGCCCTGCTTCCAAAGAGACGTCCCTTTCCGCAGAAGTACCCATTCCTCAGGATTATTTACCTTTTGCCGACTTTATGACTCCTGGAGATTTTGAGAACTTTTGTCTGCGTGAGGGTTTCCGCCCCAATGTGGCCATACAATCTCCCAATGGGGAAAAGATGATTTTTTACCGGCAGGAAGAGGGGCAGCCTACCGACCTGTGGGTGGTGGAAAAAGAGTCCCAGCCGCAGCTGGTTCTGTCTTCGGAGAAGCAGCTGTCGCAGAATTCCATCAAAAGCGCCATGTGGTACAACGATGGTACGGTGCTGCTGATCATTGGCTACCGGGACGGAGCGGTGTCGCCGGGAGGAGATGTTTACCGGCTGGATATGAGTTCTACCACGCTGCATCTCCTGTATCGTCCCGAGGCGGAACGGGCCCAGGTGGTGGCAATGAGAGTGGAAGATCAGTGTTTGATTGCCGAAATAGCCCTTTACGACGAAGAATATGACAGCTTTGTCACAGAAACCCGCACGATCCCGCTGCTGGTGGAAAATGCGGCGATTTCCCGGTATACCCAGGATCTTTTGGATGAGGATGTGGCTGGCATTGCCGTGATTTCACCCGAAGAGCCTGAGGCCGCCACGGTGGATGTGCTGGATCTGGATGCCAGCGGAACAAGCATCTACATTGTTCCCCGATACGCCGGCTCGGATATTCGTCTGTACAGCGTCAAGCCGGTGGAAGAGGGATTTGTTAATTCAGGATGGATCAATGCAGTGTACAATACTTCTGACGACTATATTTTGCGTCTCAATACCGCACTTCCCCAGGATATTCCGGCTGTGAAGGTGGTTATTGACTGCTTCGATATGCATGGAGAATTTCTGGTGAGCCATGACGGGGCAGAGGGAGTCAGTGTCCGCCCCATCCGGTAATCCTGAGGCGATATCCCCAAGAATCTGCTCCAGGACAAAACTGGCAGAGGAAACCCCCATAGGAATCCCATGTCAGGGTGTACTTGGCTGATGCAGTGGGATCATTTTGTCCGCTTTGCTCTGTTCCAAGCTTCCATGGAAAGGATTTGCTTTCCCGGTACTGGGAAGGCCTGCCGCTATAGTTGAAAATAAAAAGAGAGCCTCTGGAGAGGCTCTTTTTTTACGAGAAAAATACAAATGTGACAGCAGGGGAGATGAAGAGAAGGCATATATTCTCACCTGTGGAAAATGTGAAAATCATATTTTGCCGGAAAGCAGAATGGCGACAGCTTTCTTGCCAATGGCACAGAAACCCCGGAATTTACACTTCCTTAAAAAGAAGGAACGACAGGATTCCATTTGGAGCTGTGCTGGTCCAGAAGCAGACCCGACCTACCAGAACAGCTGCAGAAGCAGCAAACTGATAACGCCGGGTGCTCCCAGCAGGCAGCAAACCAAAAGGGAAAACAGGTTCAGCGGAAGCAAGACACCTGTAATCAGCCCGGTAAGATTCACCAGTCCCAGCGTGAACAGGCCGCCCAAAGCGGCTCCCACCATGGCCCCCAGAGTTTTACGCAATCGTATCACAATAACCAGGACCATAAGGCCTGCTGCGGCAAAAGCTGCCATAACCGGTGTAAATTCTACCCCATCATTTCACCGATCCTTTCCATCTGCATCTGTTGCCCAGCGGCTTCGCCTTGACGCCTGGCCAACTGCAGCAGATAATCGTAGTAAAGATTCAGTGCCTTGATCCGGTAGCTCAGAGCATCCACCAGCAGATCATCGTCCAGCAAGTTAAAGGCGTCTTCTGCCATACAGATTTCCTGGCGAACCTGGGCCGCCTGTTCCCGCAGAAGCCTGATTTCACGCTCAGCGGGAGATTCGGATGTTTGGGTTTCTCCGCAAAAGAAGGCTTTAAGCATGGAAATACCTCCCATAGAAGTCTATGCAGGGAGTATGGCCTGCTATTCCGGAAAGTATGCAGCCTGCCGAATGCGGGAAAAGGACTTCGGGAACTTTTGCCATAGCCAGGAGAAAAAGCTCTTTGGTTTTGGATCCCAATATCAAAAGAAGTAGAGATAAATTTTGACATCAGAGCAGGAAAAGCTTATTTGTTAAAATGGCCGTCATTCATCCACGCGGAATCTTATTCTTACAGGGGGATATCCCCAAAGCCAAATCCATGCCATGGGTCTGAATGCCGCAAACAAACCGCCGGCCTTGAAACCAGCAGCTTATCCCTGTGCTTTGCTTTTCCTATGGTGGAAGAGGAATATTGAGGGGCATGTTCTGGCAGTAAAACCAGGAATATGTTCCGTCCCATCAAGCCCTG
>CASEAH010000025.1 GCA_949285935.1 uncultured Oscillospiraceae bacterium | reverse complement strand
GCCGGCCACCGCCGCTGCCATACGTCCTTGACACTACCTACGTTCTGGCCCAAAGACGTGCCTGCCCCTCCCGCAGACAAATGAGCAAACCCGCAAGTCCCGATGTAAAGGACTTGCGGGTTAAATGCGTTATTCCCACTCAATGGTTGCCGGGGGCTTGCTTGTAATATCGTATACGATGCGGTTGATGCCCTTTACCTCATTGATGATGCGGTTGCTTACCCGCTCCAGGACATCATAAGGAATGCGCGCCCAATCTGCCGTCATAAAGTCGGTGGTGGTGACCCCCCGCAGTGCCAGAGCATAATCGTAGGTACGTCCATCACCCATGACGCCCACCGAGCGCATACCGGTAAGAACGGCAAAATATTGGTTGATGCTTTTATCCAGTCCTGCCTTGGCAATTTCTTCCCGGAAGATCCAGTCGGCCTCCCGAAGAAGATCCGCCTTTTCCTTGGTCACTTCGCCAAGGACACGGATTCCCAGGCCGGGCCCGGGGAAGGGCTGACGCCATACCAGATAATCGGGAAGACCCAGTTCCAGACCCAGCTGACGCACTTCATCCTTGAACAGGAGACGAAGAGGCTCGATAATTTCTTTGAAATCCACACAGTCAGGCAGGCCGCCCACATTATGATGGCTTTTGATTACCGCCGCATCACCCGCACCGGACTCGATAACATCGGGATAAATGGTGCCCTGTGCCAGATAATCCACGGCACCGATTTTTTTGGCTTCCGCCTCAAAGACCCGGATAAACTCCTCGCCAATGATTTTCCGCTTGCGTTCCGGCTCGGTAACACCTGCCAGCTTGGAAAGGAAACGTTCTTCCGCGTTGACCCGGATGAAATTGATCTCCCGTCCGCCGAAAGCAGCCTCTACTTCGTCGCCTTCATTTTTGCGCATCAGACCGGTGTCCACAAAGATGGCTGTCAGTTGGCTGCCAATGGCCTGAGACAGAAGCGCCGCACAGACGGAACTGTCCACACCGCCGGACAGGGCCAGCATAACTTTTTTGTCGCCCACTTTTTCCCGAATCTCTTGGATAGACCGGCGGGCATAATCCCCCATGGTCCAGTCGCCTACCGCTCCGCAAATCTCGTAAAGGAAGTTGCGCAGCATGGCAATGCCGTTTTCTGTGTGAAGTACTTCCGGATGGAACTGCAGACCATAGAGCTTCCGTTCAGGGCATTCCATGGCAGCCACCGGCGTGGAGTCAGTGTGAGCGGCACACCGGAAACCCTGAGGCATCTGGCTTACATAGTCGGTATGGCTCATCCAGCTGACACTTTTTTCGGGCAATCCCCGGAAGAGAGGACACTGGGTATCGTAATAGGTATCGGTTTTACCGTATTCCCGGTTCTGGGGAGAGGTCACCTTACCGCCCAGAGCGTGGGCCATGGTCTGAATGCCATAGCAGATGCCCAGCACCGGGATGCCCAAATCGAAAATAGCGGGATCGACCCTGGGAGAGTCCTCCAGGTATACGCTGTTGGGTCCGCCGGTAAAGATAATGCCGATAGGCTGCAGCTCCCGGGCCTTTTCCACTCCCTTATTATAGGGATGTACCTCGCAATAAACGCCCAAATCTCTGACCCGGCGGGCAATCAGCTGGTTATACTGGCCGCCGAAGTCCAGTACCAAAACAGTTTGATGTGACATGGCTTCTCTCCGTTCCTGCATTTTCTGTAATGTTGGATACTCCTATATTTTGCCATGTTTTGCTTCTGATTGCAAGGGGAACTGAGCCCTGAAGAGGTATGGAAAATAAAAAAAGCGTCTCCGTTATCCGACGGAGACGCTTTACGGTACACAGAAGGGTTATCTGGCGTTGGTATAAGCCTTTTCAAAGGCCTTGAGGTAGTCGCCAATATTGATGGTGCAGCTGGTCTTCAGTTCCTCCACATCGGCGGCGGTGGGATGGCTGTCATCACGCTGATAGAGCGGCATGGAAATAATGTCCTGTGCGGATTTCCCCACCATGTAGGCTTCCAGGGCCGCATACTGCTCATACATTTCCTTCCCGATGGGGGAAGCTTTTTTCATGCCGTAGTCATCGCCCTTTTCTACCTTGGTCTTGAGCTCCTGAGCAGGATCAAACTTCAGCGCACCGGTGGCGTCAAAGGCGCCAGAAGCCTCCAGAGCGTCGATGCGCGCGGCCAGCACCTTGCCGTTGGCGTCAAAAGCGGCGGCTACAATGGAAATATCCGCCTGCACCTTTCCGTCAGCTTCGGCGGTGGCCGCCTTGGAAGAGGACATGCTGGAAACAACACCCAGGCCCAGCTTCACAGTGGGGGCGCTGCATCCGGCTACCAGGAGAAGAACCAAAGTTAAAGCCAGAAGTTTTTTCATATTCATTCCTCCAGAAATCCCCAGTATCTGCACTGGTTTTTAGTGTGCCAAAAAAATAACAGTACGCACAACCATTATTATATCGGGTTTTGTTTCAGGTTCAAGATTTTTTTGGCTTCTCGTTTCTTTTTTGTTGTTTTGCCCTAAAAGGGCGCGCCTATTCCCTGATGAACAGCATATCCTCCAATTTTGACCCCATACTAAAGCATCCGCTTCAGTGCGCGGATGCCGGACGAAAAATCTGCCTTGCAATTTTGCGGAAAGTGGTGTAGGCTAATTCCCGAAAGACCACGGAGGGGATCTTTGGATGGTTAATAAAATTTTTATTCGTGCCCTGTGTCTGTTGTGTACGGCCGGTATGTTATTGACCGGATGCACGCTGCCTGTATCTTCCCATGTCTATGGTAAGTATCAGTACGCCTTTCTGGGAGTTTTTGATACGGTAGTCCAGGTGATCGGCTATGCCAAAAGTCAAAAAGAATTTGACGGTTATGCCCAGCAGATCCAGTCCCGTTTTGAAGAACTGAGCCGTTTGTATGACCGGTTTTATGAGTATGACGGGATCAATAATATTTGCACCATCAACAAAAATGCCGGTATTGCGCCGGTCCAGGTGGAAGAAGAAATACTGGACTTGCTGGAGTTTGCACAGGAAGCCTACGAAATCAGCCAAGGCACGGTGAATGTAGCGTTGGGACCGGTTCTGGAGGTCTGGCATAGCTATATGGAGCGATATTCCCAGGATCCGGAAAATGCCATCCTGCCTTCCCGCCAGGAGCTGGAATCCGCAGCCGCCCATACCCGGCTTGATTTGGTGAAAATCGACCGGGAAGCGGGCACGGTGTTTCTGGAGGAAAAGGGGATGCTGCTGGATGTAGGGGCGGTGGCCAAAGGATACGCTACACAGCGGGTTGCCGATGAGATCTATGCGGCAGGCTTTACCTCTTTTGTCATCAGTGCCGGAGGGAACGTGGTGACCGGGGACGCTCCACTGGACGGAGTCCGGGGAAGCTGGGGTATTGGCATCCAGGATCCGGAAGCCGATGTAGAAGACCCTCAGGCCCAGTCGGTGGATGTGGTATTTGTAAAAAACCGGAGCGTGGTTTCCAGCGGGGACTACCAGCGGTATTACATGGTGGATGGCATGCGTGTCCATCATTTGATCGACCCGGAAACCCTGATGCCTGCCGGTCATTACCGGGAGGTAACGGTGGTATGCGATGACAGCGGTATGGGGGATTTGTTGTCCACTGCGCTGTTTGTGCTGGATTACCCTGAGTCGCGCGCCCTGGCGGAATTTATGGACCTGCAGGTCATGTGGATCTTTGAAGGCGGCCGGGTGGAATATACCGACTCCTTGCTTCCCCTGCTGCGGGACCGGGGCGGCGCCACGGCGGCTCTTGAAGAAAATGAAAAATAAAGAAGGAGGGCTTCCATGGAGACTTCGCATCTTTCCCGGCGGCTGCGGGTATGGAGAGAATGGCTGCTGAATATACGGATCACAAAATCCTGGCAGTATCTGCTCTATCTGTATCTGATCCTTCCAGGGGTGCTGTTTTTGCTGGCCTGGATGCTGAGGAACACAGCGGCAGGCCCCGGACTGGCCACCCTCTATCATACCTATAATCTGTTTGCCATCTGTCCCGTTCTCAATTTTCATTCTTTTACAGGTGTGGTGGGGCTGGGACTGGCCGTATGGTTTCTGTGGCAGCCCTTTCGCCGCAGAGACTGGCCCGATCTGGCGGCGAGTCTGCTGCTGGCCGGGGCCAATTTTGCTTTTTTCTTTCTGGAAACTTCCGCCGGTGTGCCTCTCAATTATCTGGCGCTGCGGCTGTTGGTCTTTCAGTAAGGAAAAAACGCCGGTACAGCGGCTTTGCCTGTGCTGCCAGCGAAAAACTCCTGACAGTTGGGTACGGCGCCATTGCAGCGTCAGAAGAAACAATCCCGGATTCCCATGTAAAAAACGGGGCCCCTGACGAATCTGAAAGATTCACCAAGGGGCTCCGCTTTTTGTTTTTTGCCGGATATTTCCGTTGTGCGCTCAGGGAGGAAGCAGTATGCCAAATCTTGTGCAGGCAGACTGTAAGCCTGACGACACACAGGAAGGAAAAAGCTTTTGCATAGTCGGTCCACGACCTGTCTGGATTGCTTCTCCCCGGCTTTCTCACAGTGGGGTTTCTGCAAAGCTGCCGCAAGGAAAAGATTATTCCACCTTGGAGCAGTCCAATACCAGATGGCACCGGGAGGGGATATCCAATTCCCGGAAATATCGGTTTTCCAGAGGGACCCATTCCTCCATAAACCGTCGGTGGAGTGCAGGACCGTTGCGGGCCAGGATCCGCCGGCTCTGCTCCTCTCCATCCAAGGCCAGAAAGATCTTCAGCCCGTATGCGCTTTCCAGCATAGGGTGAAGGCTGTAGGACCCCTCCACAATATTGAGGGCCCGGGGCTCTGCTGTCACTTTTTCCCCCAGCTCCATACGGGAGCAGTCAAACCGCTGGTACCGGAAGGGCTTTCCAGAGCGGATACCTGCCAGCACCTCGTCGGCAAACCGCTCCCGGTCCACATTTCCGCCCGGTTGGGCAAACCGCTCCGGCGTCCGCTGTTCCGGCCGCAGGAAAAAATCGTCCATATGAAAAAGATTGCAGGGATAGACAGAGGCCAGCAGGGAACCCAGAGTGGTTTTCCCCGCAGCACAATTGCCGTCAATGGCGACGGTGAGAGACTTGCGGACAACCAGCGCACGGTCTACCGCGGCAAAAACTTCCAGATACCGCCAGTAAGACATTTCCACCACCCGGTAGGCGGGGGCGTAGGCGGCGCGGTAGACGGCACTGTGATGAACCGCAGGGTATCCCTGCTGCCGGTAGTTCCTGACGGCACTCTGAGCTTCAGAAACGGGGAAGGGAAGGGCTCCTTCCCTGCAGCAGTCCAGCAGGACCTCCAGCCGTGATTGCATCCCGTCATGGGAGCCCCGTTTTTTTTGCGCGGTGGCCCGGAACATTCCCGCAAGGGTGGATGTTTCCAGTCCTTTCTCCCGCAGCCCCCGGAGATGCAGCCTGCAAAGACCGCCGCCCAGGGATTCCATTCCTGTTTCGCCGTCCCCAGTGAGAGCGGAGAGTTCCTGTTCCAGGCGGGAGGTTGTTTCATGGATGTCCCCCTGGGCATGTTCGGCGCCGAACTCCGCCTGAAAAGCCAGTTTGAAAAAATCCTGAAGCTGCATCTTCGGATGCAGTCGCTCCTGCTCCAGCAGAAGTTCTTTCCACGATTTCATTGACTCCAACCTTTCCTATGCCGGCTTACCGTCCGGCGGTGACCAGTCCGTTTTTTCGCAGCGCCATCACCACCGGGGGGATGAGGACCAGCTGCAGGAGAATGCCGGGCAGAGCGTTATATACCGCTCCTGCCCAGAAGATCTCCCAGGTAAAGGGATTGCCCAGAGCGGCATACAGGGCCATGGATACAGCGCCCCACACCACCCGGCCGCCTGCCATGGCCAGCACCAGATCCAGATAGATCCACAGAGGCCGGCGGGGGAGACGGCGGTACAGGGTCCCTGCCAGGAATCCGTAAGCGGCCAGTTCAAATGCCATGGCCGTGGCCGTGGGGAAGAGGGGAGGCATACCAAACATCATGCTGCGCAGCAGCGGAGTTACGGCTCCCACCAACAGTCCCATGGGACCTCCACAGACGAAGCCGCAGAGCAGCACGGGGATATGCATGGGCAGCAGCATACTGCCGATTTGAGGGACCTGGGCGGTCAGGAAGGGAAGGACCAGCCCCAGAGCCAGAAAAAGACCGCCCAGGGCAAGCTGCTTTACTGTAAATTTCATGGAATCACACACCTTTGCTTATAATGAGTCCGCCCACAGACAAAAGGGCCACGAAAACACGGCCCCGCTCTGTGCGGAGCCTGTGCCTTCATGGCCCGGATTACAAATACGATAAAATTCAGTGGCTGGGGCGGGGGCAGAGTCCGGCTTCATGCCAGATTGTTCCGGGACATTTTACCATGCCCCGTGACGCTTGTCAAACCTGGAACGCGTCGTGGATTGCCTGCACCGCCCGGGGACCTTCTTCCTTGCGGATGAGGACGGAGATCTTGATCTCGCTGGTGGCAATCATTTGGATATTGATGCCGGCGTCGGAGAGAGCTTCAAACATTTTGGCAGCAACACCGGGATTGGTGGCCATCCCGGCCCCCACGATGGATACCTTGGTGACATTGTCGTCATAAACAATTTCATGGGCGCCCATGGAAACCTTCAGCTCTTCCAAAGCCTGGATGGCTTCGTCCCTATGATCCAGGCCTACGGTAAAGGCAATATCCTTGGTGTTGTCGCGGCCTACCGACTGAAGGATAATGTCCACATTGATCTTCCTGGCCGCCAGAGCGGAAAACAGCCGGAAAGCGATGCCGGGGATATCCTGTACTCCGATAATGGAGAGCCGCATCACCTTGTCGTCCTTTGCCACACCCTTGATCAACATTTTTTCCACGTCCGCTACCTCCTTGACTACCGTCCCCGGCCGCTTGGTAAGGCTGGAGAGCACTTCCAGATTGACATTATATTTTTTGGCCATTTCCACGCTTCGGGTATGGAGCACCTGGGCGCCCAGGCTGGACAATTCCAGCATTTCGTCAAAGGTGACCTCATCCAGCTTCTGAGCGTTGGGAACCAGGCGGGGATCGGCTGTATAGATACCGTCCACATCCGTATAGATCTGGCAGAGATCGGCGTGACACACCGCGGCAATCGCCACGGCGCTGGTATCCGAGCCGCCCCGGCCCAGAGTGGTAATGTCGTCGTACCGGTTGATGCCCTGGAAGCCGGCCACGATCACAATGTTGCCCTTATCCAGCTCGTTGGTCAGGCGCTCTTTGTCAATACGCCGGATGCGGGAATTGCCATGAGTGGAATCGGTAACAAAGCCTGCCTGCCAGCCGGTGAGAGATTTGACGGGATAACCCAGCTTTTCAATGGCCATGGCCAGAAGAGCGATAGAGATTTGTTCTCCGGTGGAAAGAAGAACATCCATCTCCCGCTTGGAAGGCTTGGGATTGATTTCCCGGGCTTTTTCAATCAGGTCGTCGGTGGTGTCCCCCTGTGCCGAGACCACCACCACCACACTGTTCCCTTTTTTATAAGTATCGGTGACGATACCCGCCACATTCATAATCCTTTCGGCATTGGCCACAGAGGTCCCGCCGAATTTCTGCACGATGAGTCCCATTGGTGTGTGTACCCCCTATTTCTCAGGAAAATCAAAGCCGCTGCCCACCGGCCCATTCTATGCCCCGGGCGGAGCGCCGGTCAGTCCAGCACCCGGAACACGGACAGGGCCTTCAGGCCGGCCAGCCGGGCCTCCAGCTCCGGCTGGGCCATGGGGCCGGTCACCAGGGCGAACTCCCCCTCCGGGGCGCCCGCCCGGGGCAGCAGGGCGCGGCCCGGGAAGGCGGCCTCGACCGTCTCCGCCGTCCCCTCCGCCCGGACATACCAGGCGCTCTCCAGGCCCTCCGGGGAGACGGCCGCGTCCTCCCCGCCCTCGGCCCAGAGCATCCGCCGCGCACCCCGGCGGCGGACCGCGTCGATCACGTCGGCCACCACGGCGGAGGCGGTGGGCAGCTTGCCCGCCCCCCGGCCGTAGAACATCACCTCGCCCACGGCGTTGCCCTTGACGGCGATGGCGTTGAACACGTCCTCCACCCCCGCCAGGGGGTCCTCCCCGTCCACCAGGTGGGGGGCCACATAGGCGCACACCCGCCCGCCGCTCTGCCGGATGGCCCGGCCCAGGAGCTTGATCTTCTTCCCGCAGGCGTCGGCATAGGCCACGTCGGCCAGGGTGACGCCGGTGATGCCCTGGGTGGGCACCTGCCGGGGGCAGATGTGCCGGCCGAAGGCCAGGGAGGCGAGTATGCAGATCTTGCGGCAGGCGTCGTGCCCCTCGATGTCGGCGGTGGGGTCCTGCTCGGCGTAGCCGTTCTGCTGGGCCTCCTTCAGGGCCGTGTCAAAGCTCAGGCCGGCCCGGATCATGCGGGTGAGGATATAATTTGTGGTGCCGTTGAGGATGCCGCAGATCTCCTGGATCTCGTTGGCGGCCAGGCACTGCTCCAGGGGCCGGATGATGGGGATCCCGCCCCCCACGCTGGCCTCGAAGAGGTAGCTGACCCCCTTCTCCCCCGCCAGCTCCAGCAGCTCCCGGCCGTGCCCGGCCACCAGCTCCTTGTTGGAGGTCACCACGCTCTTGCCCGCCCGGAGGGCCCGGCGGGTGAAGTCCAGGGCCGCCTTCACGCCCCCGATGGTCTCCACCACCACGGACACCTCCGGGTCGTTCTCAATGACGGAAAAGTCGTGCACCACCCGGTCCCCGAAGGGGCTGTCCGGGAAGTCGCGCACGTCCAGGATATACTTCACCCGGACCGGTTCGCCCGCCTTCCGCTCAATGTGGGCCCCGTTGAAGTCCAGGACCTCCGCCACGCCGGAACCCACCACGCCGAAGCCCAGGATCGCCACGTTCACCATATCTGTTCTCCTCTCTCTGCCCGGGATCAGCCCGCCAGGATCTCGCACCGCAGGACCACGGGCAGGGCCTGGATGCCCTCCAGCAGCTCCCCCAGGGTGGCCTGCATCCCGGAGGTCTCCGCGCCCACGGTCACCGCCGCGCAGCCGTTCACCGGCAGGCTCTGGTTGATGGTCAGGATGTTGCCCCCCGTCCGGGCGAACACCGCCAGCACCGAGGACAGGCCGCCCGGCTCGTCCTTCAGCATGAGCTGGAAGGTGACGATCCGCCCGTGGAGCATATCGTTGAAGGGCCGCACCGCGTCCTTGTATTTGTAAAAGGCGCTGCGGCTGATCCCCACCTGCCGGGCGGCCTGATTCACCGTGCCCGCCTCGCCGGTCTCCAGCAGGCGCTTGGCCTGCGCCACCTTTCGGAACACCTCGGGCAGCGCGCCCGCCTCCACGATATAATAATTTGGTGCAGCCGCCATGGCCAGCCCTCCTGTCCGTATCAGAACGCCATTTGTCTGTGCTCTGTGGCCTATTGTAGCACATCCGGCTCCCTCTCCGCAAGCGCCGCCTTTCCCCTCCCCTGCCGATCTTTTCCCCCCGTCCGCGCCGCTTTTCGTCGTTTTTCACAGGATCGCGGCGGCGCATACAAAACCCGCCCACAGGCGCTGCCTGCGGGCGGGTCCGGCTCGTCGAAGGGTCCTTGGGTCCACGCGCCCGGCCTCAGCCGCCGGCGGGCACGAAGGGCTCGGCGGGCGGGGTGTCCGTTGGCGTTGCGCTGGGGGGGGGCTCCGGCGTGGGCGTATCGCTGGCGCCGGGGGTGGGCTCGGTCACCGGCGGGGTGGTCTCCCCTCCGGGGGTGGGGGTGACAATGGGGGGCAGATTGTAGTCCGGCCAGG
>CASEAH010000024.1 GCA_949285935.1 uncultured Oscillospiraceae bacterium | reverse complement strand
TACACAAAGGCATCGGCCTTCTGGATTTGTGTGCGGAGAAACACATCAAAGCCGTCTTTGTGAACGCATTTCCCGGTGACGGCGCAGCCAAAGCATCCCAGGCAGCCCCCGGAAAAAGAAAATTCCCGCAGGCTGACTACCCGGCTTTCAAAGGGCAGGGCAGAGCGGAAATCAGCGATCATATTCCGCAGGTTTTCATCCTCCGGAGCGCAGTTCGTGACGATCACCACATCTTTTTCCACACTCTTTCCAACGGGCGGAAGCACCGGCTGATAAATCTCTTTCTTCCGTTCAGGCGCTTGGGCAGGCGGCGTGACAAACGCCCCATGTTCACAGGAGAACATCAGCTGGTCGAAAAAGTCTCTGGCATCCCGCTGTCCCTGGTCGGTGAGGAGGTCGTCCATGTCGGCGGACAGCCCCCGCACCACCTTCATGCCCAGGTCGAAGCAGTTTTCCTCCACATAGCGGTGGGCGGTCACATCGTAAAAGTGCTTGGAGGTGGTGATCTGAGAGGCAAATTTCCCGGAGAGATCCACACCGTCGGCCTTGATGAGCTCGATCAGCCGATGCAGCTGATAAGGGGCAATGAATGTGTAAACCGGATAGCTGAACAGGATCAGCTCTGCCTGCTCCAGTTCCGTACGCAGCGGGGCAAAATCCTTTTCATAGCTTTTGATCCGCTGGCCCACCGGGACAATAGTAAATGCGTGCTCCGGGTGCAGAGCCTGTAAGTAAAGGACCGTATGGACCGTGGTGGAATTTTCGCCCTTGGGGCTGGCGTTCAAAACAAGGATCTTCATGATTCTTCCTCCAATTTATTCGGCAGACGGCTGTGCCGGCCGATCTGAAACTCCCCGGCGTCAATGCCGTACCAAATGGCGTACCGCCGAAAGCACAGTATCCGGGGCCAAGCGCGGTCCACGGCGGCAGTTTTTTCAAAGCTGCACGCCAAATCTGACCCCCCTATGATACGGGACCCCCGGTACGTCTCCTCTCGTCTGCCGGATATCATTCCGGATGACGGCAAGGCGCTCCTCCGGCCTGGCCAGTCTCTGGAAAAACAGCCGGGACAGTTCCATATTTTTTACCTTATCCGCCCGCACAGGTTGGGCATTTATAGAAGCTGAAATTGATTCTTCTCGTACCAGATCAAGCCATCTGTCTTCATGCGGGCAAGTTCCCGGGTTAAGGCGCTGCGATCCGCGCAAAGGTAATCCGCCAGCTCCAGACGGCCCAGCGGGATGCTGAACCGACGGCTGCCGTCTTCCGGGGCCTGGCTCCGTAAATAGGCCAAGATCTTCTCACGAAGCGTCTTCCCGGAGATCACCTCAATTTTCTGCATCAGCCGGACATTTTTGTCCCCGATCAGCTGTAGCATATTTTCAATCAGCCGATGATGGAAGGGGCAGCTCATTTTGCAGGAGTGAATGATTTTATAAAACGGGAGAAACAGGACCGTGCAGTGGGTCGCCGCGCGGAAACTGACCTGAGCGGACAGGTGGCTTCCGCAGGCAAACGATTCGCCAAACAGTTCCTGTTCCCGCATGGTGACCAGAAGCGTCTGACGCCCTTTGGCATCTTCTTTGATCATGTGGACCGTTCCGGACAGGATGACGCCTACGCTGCGCACTTCATTGCTCTCCAGGAGAATGATCTCACCCTTTCTGTAATTCCGCTGGAAACTTCCCAGGCAGGCCAGCATGGCCGAAAGGTCTTCCTCCCGGATGCCGGTAAACAGCGGAAGGAGGGCAAGTTTGCGAAATTCGATCTCCATGGGGAAACCTCCTCTTTTTATGTCAGTATAGCATTTCCTTTTTTATGTGACAACCGCAACATCATATCCCGTCCGGTTGCGGTATCATGACAGAAACGCAGACGGATGTGAACAGGGAGGATATGCGATCATATGATCAACCACGAAACCCGCTTGATGACCCAGGT
>CASEAH010000023.1 GCA_949285935.1 uncultured Oscillospiraceae bacterium | reverse complement strand
CAGATTCCCGAGACAGTGACCATGGAACACATTACTTTGGCGCCGGTCCTGTTCCAGATGGATCTGGGGGGTGTGCTGGAGAAAGGGCTGCTGCCGCTGCTGACGGCGGTCATCAGCTTCGCGATTGTGGACTGCTTTGATACCCTGGGGGCGCTGGTGGGCCTGTCTGCCAATGTAGGGCTGAAGGAAGGGACGGAAAAGCGGAGCGAGCGGGCTCTGGTTGCCGACGCTCTGGCTACCTGCTGCGGGGCCTGTGTGGGTACCTCCACAGTCACCACCTTTGCCGAGTCGGCGGCAGGCATTGCGGAAGGCGCACGCACCGGTCTGAGCTCCATAGTGGTAGGAGTCCTGTTCCTGTGCTCGGTGTTTCTGGCGCCGGTGGCTGGGATCATCCCTGCGGCAGCCACGGCCCCTGCCCTGATCATCGTAGGCGTGCTTACCATGCGCAGCGCTGCATCTATTCCATGGGACGATCTGGAATGCGCTGTTCCGGCCTTTCTCACCATCGCGGTTATGCCCTTTGCCTATTCCATTTCTGACGGGATTGCCTTTGGCCTGATCAGCTATTGCCTCATCAAGCTGCTGCGTGGAAAGGGAAGAGAGGTTTCCGCCTTTACCTACGGTATCGCAGTGATCTTTGCGCTGAAATATGTGCTGGCAAATTTGTAAGCCGGGGCGGTGGATTCGTTTTTTCTTGTACATCCAGTTGGGATATGATAAAATAAAGATAAAGATAAAAAGTTGTTTTTATCTGGGAGGTGCGGAATGCCGAAAGTCGCCTACTCTGAGGAGGAACGAAAGCAGATTCGTCAGGCACTGGTCACCACGGGGCTGGAGCTGATGACGAGGCAGGGAATCCAGCACACGACAGTGGAGCAGATCTATACGGCGGTGGGGATTTCCAGGACCTTTTTCTATTCCTTTTTCCCCACCAAGGAAGATCTGATTGTGGAGATGCTCTATCTCCAGCAGCCCAAGCTCATTGCCTATGCCCAAAGTCTGATGGACGATCCTGGGCTGAGCTGGCGGGAGGGTGTCCGGCAGTTCTTATACACCTGCTGCTATGGTGAAAAAAACGGCATCGCGGTGTTGTCTGTGGAGGAGCAGCGGCTGATTTTCCGGAGACTGTCGGAAGAAAGCTATCGGACCTTTCGGGACAAGCAGAGGGCGCTGTTTGGCAGCCTGTTGGAGTGTTTCGGGGTCAAAGCAGACCCGGCCAGAATAGGGCTTTTTACCAACCTGAGTCTGTCTGCCATGATCATTTGCCGGGCCATACCGGAAACGCTGCCCCTCTTTGCCCCGGAAGCGGCCCAGCAGACCATTGCGTTTCAGATCAATGCCATTGTGGACTGCCTGGAGCAATTCAAGCACGAAGCGCCGGCAGACGGTGTGTAACACCTGTCCGTCTGAGCGGAACCATTTGGCCTTCTGTTCAGGCGGACTGTTTTATAACGTAAATAAATATAAAAATATAAAAACGTCTTTATTTTGCCTGGCTGACGGCGGAGCCGTCCCAAAATAAAATGTGCAGGAGGAAACAGCTATGGGATTGTTCAGCAAATTGTTCAAGGGACCTGAGGTAGATATGGAGAAGAGCAACGCCAACGCAAAAAAGATGCGGGTGTTGTTTAATCAGGTGGTGGAAAACGGAGATGAATACAAATTGATTTTCGGCTATACCGAGGATGTGAGCCGGTTCAATTATGGCTTTGTCCACGGCAGCAAGACCAAAATCGGAAATCTGATCGTGGGCTGGAACGAGAACAGCGAGACCATCGTGGTGGTGCCTACCGTACCTGATCTGTCCGGCTGCGGGGACCCCACCTATTACCGCCGCGCTGAGATCCTGAAGGCCTACCGGAACAAGTATCCCACCGACGCCTTTATCATCTATCCGGACAAGAGAAGCTACATCGGGATCAACGCCTACGACTGGCTGGAGGATGAAAGCCTGTACGTCTATGTGACCCAGGAGGAGGAACTGAAGGCCTTTACCGACTTCTTCCTTAACCGCTTTGCCACCAAGTGAGGCGTCCCATGCCCCTGATGGAGATTGGCACCATTGTATTGGTGCTTTTGGTTATCGTTATTTTGGGAAATCTGTGGTTTCACTTTGTGGAAGCCATTCTGGAGCGGATCAGGCGGCTGTTTCACCGGAAAGAGGAGCCGCCGGCGTGGCATCCCCTTCCACCAGAGCAGGAGGACCGGGAGGATCGCTGATATCCACAAAAGCCCAATCAATAAAACACCCCCTGACCTGCACCAGTTCAACGGGCAGGTCAGGGGGTGTTTGTGCAGCGTCAGAATACCGGAATATGATCTCCCATCATGATGGCGCGCCTCCTCCAGTTCATCCAGACAATGGAGGCAAAACCATCCCGGACCCGGCTTGCTGGCCGGGTCCGGGATGGTTGGCACGGAGGGGTGGGGCGAAGGTCAGGAGCAGCAGCTCTTCAGCTGAGGATGGCAGTCGCCGCCGGGGG
>CASEAH010000022.1 GCA_949285935.1 uncultured Oscillospiraceae bacterium | reverse complement strand
GACCACGTCCACCGGCTCGTCCTTGGCAAAGCCACGGTCCAGGCAGGGGAACTTCCGGTTGAAGATCTCCACCAGCTCATCGGCCCGCATGATGCCGTCGATGATGTTGGACTCGCCGATGAAGTCGGCCACAAAGGCGTTCTTGGGCTCGTTGTAAATGTCCTCAGGGGTACCGATCTGCTGGATGCGGCCGCCGTCCATGACCACCACAGTGTCGCTCATGGCCAGGGCCTCCTCCTGGTCGTGGGTGACATAGATGAAGGTGATGCCCATCTCCTGCTGGATGCGCTTCAATTCGTTCTGCATATCCTTGCGCAGGCGCATATCCAAAGCGCCCAGGGGCTCGTCCAGCAACAGCACCTTGGGGCGGTTGACCAGGGCCCGGGCGATGGCCACCCGCTGCTGCTGGCCGCCGGAGAGGGCGGAGATGGAGCGCTTTTCAAAGCCCTTGAGGTTGACGATCTCCAGCATCTCCATGACCCGCTGGTGAATTTCCGCCTCGGGAATTTTCACCTTCTTGGCGGTGGACTTCCCGTTTACCACGTTGGTAACCGTTTTGCCCAGACGCAGGCCAAAGGCCACATTTTCGTATACGTTCAGGTGGGGGAACAGGGCGTATTTCTGAAATACGGTGTTCACTTCCCGCTTGTGGGGCGGGACATGATTGATCCTCACGCCGTCAAATAAAACGTCCCCAGAGGTAGGCGAAAGAAACCCGCCGATGATGCGAAGCGTGGTTGTCTTGCCGCACCCACTGGGACCCAGCAGCGTGAGGAACTCTTTATCGTTGATATACAGGTTGATGTGGTCCAGCACCACGCCATCGTCGTAGGCCATGACGCAGTCTTTCAGGCGGATCAATTCCTTGGACATTTGTCCTCCCTCATTTCTATGGTTGTTTTCTAAAATGTCAGCTCCCTCGATATTTGTCCCGGCAAGTGCCCTCCAGCGGACAGCCAAAAATTGGCCCGGGGTTTCACGGATAGCGAGATAAACTATATTATGTCGATGGGGAAATGTCAATCATTTTTTTGAAAAAAGTTTGCGCAAAAAAGGAAATGAATCAGGCCGCCTGTTTGGCGGCCTGAAGATGGGGTTTCCCGGGAAGTTTGGAAAAATGGAGGAGAAAAACGGGCTATTTCTGGGGGAGCCACCCGGCGGCGAATTTGGGGAAATACTGGGGGATAAAGTCGATGTCCCGCACCGTCCACTCCATGCCGTTTAAGTGGGCCAGACATCCGCCGTCGGTGGTGAAGGCAAAGCGCAGTTTGTAGGAGTACAGGGCCTGGTAGCTGCGGCCAAACTGCCGGTTGTCCCGCTCCCGGCCGTACTTGCCGTCCCCCAGCAGGGGGTGGCCGGCAGCGGCGAACTGGGCCCGGATCTGGTGGGTGCGTCCGGTGATGAGGTCGCACTCCACCAGGGACAGCCCGCCCTCACAGGCCAGCGTATTATATAAGGTAAGGGCGGTTTTGCCGCCGGGGATGGGGTGGTCGTACACCTTCACCTGGGCCTTGTTCTCGTCCTTGAGGATGAAGCCCTTCAGCTCGCCCTTCCGGGGGCGCATCTCACCCCGGATGACGCACAGGTACAGCTTGGTCAGCTCCCGGTCCTTGATCTTCTGGTTCATAATGCGCAGGGCCTCGGCGGTCTTGGCGGCGATGACAATGCCGCCGGTGTTGCGGTCAATGCGGTTGCACAGGGCGGGGGCGAAGGAATTTTCCCAGTAGGGGGACCACTCCTTCTTCTGATAGAGGTAGGCCTGAATGTGGGTGAGCAGGGTGTTCACCCGCTCCTGCTCGTCTGGGTGGACCACCATACCGGGACGCTTGTTCAAAAGCAAGATGTGCTCGTCCTCGTAGACAATGTCCAGCTGGGGCTTGAACACGGAGAGAAAGGCGTTTTCCCGATTGGGGGTTTGAAAAAACTCGTCGTTGATGTATAATTGCAGTATGTCTCCCACCGACAAGCGCACGTCCCGCTTGGAGCCCTTGCCGTTGACCTTGACCCGCTTGAGGCGGATGTATTTCTGGGCCAGCGGGGCGGGGAGGAGGGGGACGGTTTTGGCCAGCCAGCGGTCCAACCGCTGACCTGCGTCATTTTTTCCAATGGTAAATTCCTTCAACCGAGATCACTCCTGGTGGTTCAAACTCACTGCCTCCAGTGTACCATGTTTTCCGGTGAAAAAAAAGAGCGAATAAATTGTAAAAAAGCATTTGACAAGTGAGAGAGTATTGAGTATAATACCATTTGTGTCGTTATGCGAGGTGTACCGATGAAACTGGATTTGAAGCGAATCGCCCGGGAGCCGGGCAGTACCCTCCCCTTTGCCTTCCAGATGGACCTGAGCCAGCTGGAGTGGAATGGGGAACACCCTGTATCCCAACCTGTCACTGTGGAAGGCAGAGTGCGGAATATGGCGGGGGTTCTTTTGCTCCAGGCCACCATGGTCACCACCCTGTCGCTGACTTGCGACCGCTGCGCCCAACCTTTTTCCAAGGAGAAGCGGGTGGACTTCGAGTCCATGCTGGCTGCTGAGTTGGAAGATGAGGAAAATGATGACATCATTTTGCTGGATGGGGATATGCAGTTGGATCTGGAGGAGCTGCTGGGTGATGTGTTCCTCCTGAATATGGACACAAAGAATCTCTGCTCTCAAGACTGCAAGGGGCTGTGTCCGGGCTGCGGCGCAGACCTGAACCGTGAGCCCTGCCGTTGCAAGAAGGAGATTGATCCCCGTCTGTCCAAGCTGGCCCAGCTGTTGGGTCAGGATGGATGATATTGTGAAACATATGTCTGCGGACATTGACCGATAAGGAGGTGTCAAAATGGCCGTCCCTAAGAGTAAAGTATCCAAGCAGCGCAGAAACAAGCGTCGCAGCTCCGTGTGGAAGCTGGAGACTCCCGGTGTCAACACCTGCCCCAAGTGCG
>CASEAH010000021.1 GCA_949285935.1 uncultured Oscillospiraceae bacterium | reverse complement strand
CGGCCCATAGTATGGTTTTAGGTCAGGAACTTTCGACTGACCGGCCCGAAAAAGGCCAGGAGGTATTATACCACGGGGGCGGCGGCGTTGCAAGGCGGGGACAAAATGTGTATACTGAAACCAGCGACTGTCCCGGTCCGGGGACGGGGCGGCCAGCGCCGCCGGGAAGGAGAAAGAAATGGTCATTCTTGCAGTGGATTACGGCGACGCCAGGACAGGCCTGGCGGTCTGCGATAGGGGGGAGATGCTGGCGTCTCCCGCTGGGGTCATCCAGGAATGGGATCTGGAAAAAACCGCCCGCCGGGTGGCGGAGGAAGCGGCCCGCCTGAAGGCGGAGGAGATTGTGGTGGGCAATCCCCTGAATATGAACGGCACTGCCGGAGACCGGTCCCGCCTCTGCTGTGAGTTTGGGGACCGGCTGCGGGAGCTTTCCGGGCTGCCGGTACGGATGTGGGACGAGCGGAGCACCACCGTTTCCGCCATCCATTACCTGAATGTCACCGATACCCGGGGCAAACGGCGCAGGGCAGTGGTGGACGCTGTGGCTGCCACCATCATTCTGGAAAACTACCTGAGCTACCGGCGCAACCACCCCCAGAAGGATTGAGGCCTTTGCCCTTTGCAGGGGAAGGGTGTTTCCGCAGGAACCATTTGGGCGGCTTCATAACGTCCTTGCGGGAGAAGCTGCCGTAACCCGACCATAGGCAGGGAGGCCGAAGTTTCCGGCTCTTTGCGGAGAAAGGCTGTTTCCGCGGGAACCATTTGCACGGCTTCCCGCCGCCTGCCTGCTTTTTTATTCATCCACACCGGAGTTGGGAATCCATACATTTTGAAAAACCGGAGGCTGACGATGGCACATTTTGAAAAATTTCTTGCAGAAGAAAAGATCTATGACGGAAAGATCCTGTCCCTGTCCCGTTGTACAGTGGAACTGGAAAACGGCCGTACCACCTTCCGGGAAGTTGTGCGGCATCACGGCGGAGTCTGTGTGGCGGCGCTGGATTCAGAGGAGCGCCTGCTGATGGTGCGGCAGTTCCGCTTCCCGGCGGGGGAGGAACTGCTGGAGCTCCCCGCGGGCAAGCTGGAGAAGGGCGAAGAGCCCATGGCCTGCGGCTTCCGGGAGCTGGAAGAGGAAACAGGCCATACGGCGGCCCGGCTGATCCCTCTGGCACGGATGCTCCCTACCCCCGCCTATTGCACCGAGGTCATCCATATCTACCGGGCGGAGGGGCTGACCCCCACCCGGCAGCACCTGGATCCCGGAGAATTCCTTTCGGTGGAGCGGGTGCCCTTTGATGAGGCGGTGGCCATGGTACTGGACGGAAAGATCCCGGACGCCAAAACGCAGCTGGGCATCCTGGCTTTGGCGGCGCTGCGGAACCGGGAGACGGGCCGATGATCCCCCGTTTTGGGGCGCGGCCGGAGAAGCTGCTCTCCTCCGGGGCGCTTCTGCTGACGGCAGCGGCCTGCTGCCTGGCCATGTTTTGGGCAGAGACCCGTTTGGCCCCACCCTATGCCCTTCGTTCTCTCATCAAAGCGTGTCTGTTTCTGGGGGTGCCTGTGGGCTGCTCATTGTTGGGAGGCCGCTGGGACTTGAAAAGCCTCTTTGCCCTCCCCTCTCCCCGGGCGCTTCTGGGGCCTCTGGCGCTGGGCGTAGGTGTCTTCGTCCTGATTCTGGGGGCGTGGGCCGTTTTAAGCCCCTTGATCCGTCCCCAGGCCATCGCCGACGCTCTCCGGGAAGCGGCGGGAGTCACCGGCGGTAACTTTGTATGGGTGGCGCTCTATATCTCTTTGGCCAATTCCCTGCTGGAGGAGTTCTTTTTCCGCGGGTTCCTTTTCCTGGGCCTGCGCCGGACGGGGATGCCCCTTGCCGCCGCCCACCTCCTCAGCGCCGGGGCTTTTGCCCTGTACCATGTGGCCATGCTTACCGGGTGGTTTTCCCCGCTGCTTTTTGGACTGGCCCTGGCGGGACTCTTTGCCGGGGGGCTGCTTTTTAACTTCCTGGATCAGAATTCGGGACGGATCTATCCCTCCTGGCTTACCCATATGTTTGCCAATTTTGCCATCAACGCCATCGGCTTTGTGGTATTGGGGGTGGTGTAAGCCGCCCCTTCCCTGTGTGGGCGGGGTCATGCGGCTTATAATCTTTATCCTGCAAGGAGAGCTTCCCCTTCCCCGCGCGGAAGGTGCCGCGGTACAGAAGGCCGGCGTCCATGCGGGCAAACTCTCTTTTCTTCCATGTGGGAGGGGCCTCCCGGATAACCGCGGACAGTGGGGATACTTCTGGAGAGCCCGGCGGATTGATTTAAGGAGGCAAAAAGGCTGCTTCCTGCTCCCTCCTCACGGGACGAACAGACAGCGGTTGGGCAGGGGCAGTGATCCCGCTCTGCCCTCCCCCCTTGTGGAAGGGGCTGCGCCCGGAGAACCGTTTTCGGCTGTCTGTATCACCTGCCCCACAGCCCGAAAACGGGCATTGCATACCAAAAAAGCGTTTCTCGCGGGGCAAAACGGCAGTCGTTTTTCCTCCCAGCCGGCATGGGAAGTCTGTTTACCCCTCCCGGCAGAGCGGCGAGTTTCCGTTGCGGCGGAAATTCTCCGGCTTGGCAGGGAACTGCTGCAAAATGGCCTTGCCCAAAAAGAATGCACAAAAAACGGTCCCCAAAAGAAGCAGAACCGCTTTTTTGAGGGCCGGTTTTTATTGTTTGTTTCTCATTCTTTGTGCAGATGGCCATTGCATTTTCATTTTGCAGCAGCCCCTTAAGACGTACCCAAACTTTTTTTCCCCAGATTACTTGCTCCGGCGGGATTAAAATCACATTCTTCCTTCTGTTAAACGCTTGCTTGAATGGGAAGGATGCAGGGAAGCGGACTTCATTCGGTCTGCTGAACGCATGCTGATACCGGAAGGCTGGTATTTGTCGGTTCCCTTTTTTCGCTCTGCCAAACGCATGGTGATACCGGAAGGCCGCCGCTGGCCTGTTCCCTGCCCCCGGCACTGCAGCGGAAGCTTTTTCCTTGCCAGCAGTGCCGGCTGTTGTCTTGGCTGAAGCGATACCAAAAGAAAGCCCTCCCCCAGGCGGCAGTGCCTGTGAGGAGGGCTTTTTAAATGGCTGAAAAAGCCGGGGCGCTATAGGGAAACCGAAAGGTCACCGCTCCTGGAACCGGCGGAAGATGCCGGCCTGCTCCAAAGCTTTGCGCAGGGCGGGAGCCAGCAGACAGGCCACTACCACCGCAAAGACGGCGTTGATCCCGGAGGTAATAAACTTGACGCCACAGGCCGCTGCGGCGGCTCCCGGGGCGCTGCCCGCCAGTACCAGGGTGAGGAAGCTTTTTCCCAGATGGAGGACCAGATAGGTCACCGACCCGGACAGAGCGGCAATCACATTCCAGCGGGTGTCCCGGCCGTCCCGTCCTCCCAGATGGGAGACCACGCCGCAGACAAAGCCCATCATAAAGAAGAATACCAGGGTAAAGGGGGCGCTGGGGGCAAAGGCAGGCTCAGTCAGGTCAAAGACAGCGGAGCCAATGCCTGCCGCCAGGCCGCCCCGCCAGCCGCCGAAAAGCAGTCCGGCCAGCAGGCAGACAGCGTTGCCGGTCTTCAGCTGGGTGGGGCCGGCAGGAGTGGGGATGGGCCCAATCTTAAGAAATGCGGTACACACAAAGACCATGGCGGCCATCAAACCCACCGCCACCAGATCATGTACGGTAATTTTGCTGCGGTTCATATAAATACCCTCTCTCTTTGCTGCTGTTCTTTTTATGCAAACGGACTCCATAAGGGGGTCCGCTCTTCACGGAACGCAGCCGAAAGAGGCGTCGCTCCGTCAGAGACTGAGATAACCTTTGGGGACCTCCCGCCGGGTGAGCCAGGGGAGGGTCTGCTCCAGCAGGACCCCTTCCCGGGGGTCGGTGCTGTAGCCGTAGGTGGTTTTGATGGTCAGCTCCACATACCGGGTGGCCCGGTCCATAGCCATGGGGAGGCTGTCGCCCTGGAGCAGGCCGGCGGTAAGCACCGCCGCAAAGATGTCCCCGGTGCCGGGATACCGCACCGGCAGATACTCGGTGGAGGACTTCCAGTAGGAGCTGTGCTCCCGGTCGTAGCAGAGGTTGCCGTATTCCCCGGTGGCCAGGGTGACTCCGGTGATGACCACCCGGGCAGGCCCCAGCTTGCTCAGCCGGGCCAGAAGGCTCCGGGCCTGGGCGGTGGTGATCTCTCCCAGGGCAGGCTCCTCTCCCAGCAGGATCATGGCTTCGGTGAGGTTGGGGGTGATCACATCGGCCCGGGCGGCCAGGGAGGCAATGCCCTGGGTCATCCGGGGGGTAAAGGAGCGGTACAGCTTACCGTGATCGCCCATCACCGGGTCCACCACCTTTAAAGCCTGAGGGAAGGCATCAAAAAAGGCCAGGCAGTGATCCACCTGTTCCACCGAGCTGAGGTAGCCGGTATAAATGCAGTCCATTTCCAGCCCCAACCTTCGGTAATGCTCCAGGCAGGGCTCCATATAGCCGGTGAGATCCCGGAGAGCCACCTCGCCAAAGCCACCGGTATGGGTGGAAAGGACAGCGGTGGGAATGGGGCACACCTGAATGCCCATGACCGAGATAACGGGAAGGATCACGGACAGGGAGCAGCGGCCAAAGCCGGAAAGGTCGTGGATCGCGGCCACGCGGGGATGACGGTTTGCCATGGGAAATTACCTCACAATCCTTAGTATAGGCAGGGATGGGCTGCCTTTCAACGCGGGCAAAACAGGACAAGACAGCTTGCAGAATTATTAAAAAATGCCAATATTTTCATGAATCATGCCGAAGAAACAGAGCATTTTATCTAAAGAAAAGGAAGATGAAAGCATATGCTTCCAAAGACATCGTTATAATATACAAAATTTAAAAAATAAATCCCGTCCATATGTGCAACAGGTAAAAAGAAAAAATCTTTCCAGAAAGTGCCCGGAGTAACGGCAGGGCCGGCCGGACAGACTAATGACTGCAAACAGCGGCGAAGCAAAACCGGTTCGCCGCAGGTTTGCCGGAAGGAGAAATGGGTATGCACACCAAACACAGCGGCGTCACCTCCGCCGTAACGGGGATCGCCGCCGCAACCCTGGCCGCGGGCGCGGCAGCATATATGATGAACGCCCGGTCCATGAAAGGGACCCGCAAGGCCATGAAAAAGAAGGCCGGTAAAGCGGCCCGGATGATGGGCCAGATGATGGACACCGTGGTGGACAATGTAGCTTCGGGGATCATGGGCTGACCCCATACCCCGGGGAAGGCGGCAACCCGCCGCCCTACATACGATGCTTCTGCAGGATCGGCAAACGGCCCCGAAACCGGCTTTTACAGGTTGGATGGGGAAGATCGTTTCTTTTCAGCCCATGAAGAGAGGAAATTTTGCGCTGCCCTCTCTTCGCTGTGCATCCTTCCATCCCAACCGGTGTGGGTAGGAAATGCTTTTCCAAAACGGGCAAACGGTCCCGCCGGAAGGTAAACGGGGGGTACGGCCCATAGCAGAAAAGGCTTTGGAAGATACAGGAGGCGGGCATGGAATATCTTCCTCAGGGAGCGGCGGGCTCCGCAGCCGGGGGATAAATGTGGGTGCAACATCATCCCATCTCCTGCTTTCTTTTGCCGCGTCCGGTGAGGCTGCAGCCTTCCCCCCACCGCCGGCGGGTGCCTTTCCCCAAAAAAGAGAGGGCCGGGGCCCTCTCTTCTGGATATGGGTTATGCCTGGGGCAGGTCCACCTTGATGGACAGCTCCCGCAGGGCTTTTTCGTCCACCGGGGAGGGGCAGCCGGACATCAGTTCGCTGGCGTTCTGCACCTTGGGGAAGGCCAGGACGTCCCGGAGGCTGTCGGCTCCCGACATGGTCATGGCAAGACGGTCCAGGCCAATGCCCACGCCGCCGTGGGGGGGAGCTCCGTACCGGTAGGCCTCCACCAGGAAGCCGAACTTGGCCTCGATCTCCTCGGGAGTCAGTCCCAGGGAGCGGAACATCTTTTCCTGAAGCTTGTAGTCGCTGATACGGATGGAGCCGGAGCACAGCTCCACGCCGTTGAGCACCAGGTCATAGGCCTTGGCCCGGACGGCGCCGGGATCGGTATCCAGGTATTCCAGGCACTCCTCCAGAGGCATGGTGAAGGGATGGTGCATGGCAACCCACTCCCCTGCTTCCTCATCCCACTCAAAGAAGGGGAACTCCACGATCCACAGGAAGTTGAA
>CASEAH010000020.1 GCA_949285935.1 uncultured Oscillospiraceae bacterium | reverse complement strand
CGGGAAGGTCACCGAGAAGGAGAGCGCCGCGATGGGGTACTCCTGGGGCGAGAGCAGGGGCAGGGTGAAGACCTGGCTGGCCTCCCCGGCCGAAACCAGCTTGGAGAGGGAATAGGAGATCTGGAAGGTCTGCACGCCGGTGAAGCCGCTGTCGCTTTCCACGGTGAGTACCTTGAGGCTATTCTGATTGGCGGAGCTGGTCTTATAGCCCTCGATCTTGGGGCTCTTGGCGTCCTTGGGGAAGCCCACGGCGATCTCCTGGAGGGAGCCGACGATGTTCAGCGACAGCGTGCCCTGGATGTAGGCGCGGCCGCTGTTGTCCACCGTCACCTGGAGCTCCACCGCCTGGTAGGACGTCTCGGCCAGGGTGGCGTCGTCCGACGTGCCGGTTTCACCGGCGGCACTGTCCGATGGATCGCCGGTGGCCTCGTCGCCGGTGGTATCGCCGTCCGCTGCGGCGTCGCCGGTGGTATCGCCGCCGGCGGTGTCGGTGGCAGTGGTGGCGTCGCCCCCCTCATCCTCCGGGGCAGCCAGGGCGGGGGTGAGCAGCATGGCCGTACACAAAAGCGCCATCAAAAGCGCAAAAAGTCGCTTCATGGTTGTTCCTCCATCTTCCGGGAATCTCCAATACGGTGGGAAAGCAATGCATTATCAGCGTGTCGAAAAAGTCTTTTCGCCACGCTGGTGCGGATTTTGAAACTTTCAAAAAAGTTTCAAAATCCTGTTTGATTGAACGCGCGGTGGGCTTTTTGCCCCCCGCACACACCCCCCGCTGCTCTGTCACATCAGTCTTCTGCGGGGTTTTTCTACAGCCTGAGGGATTATTCTTTATTATTAAAATTCCGCTGTCTTTTTTTTAATTAGCTGACATTTGTAAGGCTCTAATGTAAATTGATTTTAATTCCAACATCAGTCTGGGGATACTTACATATGATAAAGGAGAACCATCATGGAATACGCAAACAGAGCAGGTTATTTTATGAAATCAAATGTCGGATACCAGTCCTTTGTCCCTGCAAAATTGCCGCCGGATCCTCCCGTTCAAATTGACGGGGAGATGCTTTCCTTGTTGTCCCAGGCAGATCGAAAACTTGGCCGTTTGGACGGTATTACTCAGATTCTGCCCAATCCAGAGTTATTTGTCGCCATGTATGTAAAAAAAGAAGCGGTATTGAGTTCCCAAATCGAGGGAACACAAGCTTCCTTTGTGGATATTTTGAGCGCAGAATACAATCAGGACGACGCGCTGCGCCGGGATGACATCAGCGAAGTGATAAACTATGTCAACGCCATGAAATGGGGATTGAATGCCCTGGAGCAGTTTCCCCTCAGCCTCCGCCTAATCCGGCAAATTCATCAACTGCTGCTGCAAAATACCAGAGGATCGCACAGAAATCCCGGGCATTTTAGAACCTCCCAGAATTGGATTGGCCCACCTGGCTGCACATTGAATACTGCGACCTTTGTCCCGCCTACCGTGCCGGATATGGAAGCTGCCATGGGAGATCTAGAATTGTTCCTATACGATGAAAGCTATATCCCTTCCCTCGTAAAAATTGCCATGATCCACGCGCAATTTGAAACCATTCATCCGTTTCTCGATGGAAATGGACGAATGGGGCGCCTCCTTATTACATTCTGGCTCTGTCAGCAAAAGATCCTGTCCAAGCCTCTGCTCTATCTCAGCTACTATTTTAAAAAAAATCGAGCAGAATACTATGACCGCCTGATGGATGTGCGAAAAAAAGGCGACTGGGAAAACTGGATTAAGTTCTTTTTGAAAGGTGTCGCAGAGGTGGCCGAGGAAGCCACCAACTCGGCAAGAGCGATTCTTCACTTGAAGGAAACGCTCACAGATCGACTTTATCAGCGAGAAGGCAGCAATCCCAATTATCAACGGCTGCTGAACTTCCTATTTGAAAATCCATTTGTAAAGCGAACGGATGTCTCAGAGATGCTGAGTGTTTCAAATCCCACCGCCGGATCTATCATTGACGCGTTTTGTCAGATGGAAATTCTCGTGGATTGTGATCCTGAGCGAAGCCGGAATAAACTATACGCTTTTGGAAGCTATCTGGATATTCTGGAGGAAGGCACAGAGGTTCCATAAAGATTCTTTCCACCGGATCAAATTGAGAGACACACCTGGGAGGGGTCGCGCTCCGATCGACCCGCGGGCGGCTGATAGCCGCCCCTACGGGTGCGGTGCGTAGGGGTCGAAAGCCTCATCGACCCGCAGATGCGGTGCGCCTCCGACACCAGATGTAGGGGCGCATTGTATATGCGCCCGGGTAGGCACTGGCAAAATCGTGACTGCCACGGGCGGATATATAATCCGCCCCTACGGGTG
>CASEAH010000019.1 GCA_949285935.1 uncultured Oscillospiraceae bacterium | reverse complement strand
GGACCGAGCAGCGTGAGGAACTCTTTATCGTTGATATAAAGGTTGATATGGTCCAGAATGACGTCATCGTCAAATTTCATGAAGCAATCCGACAGGCGGATCAGTTCCTTGGACATGTATCCTCCCCCATTTCTCAAAAGGTAGTAAAAGGCGTACCCAAACCGGCGGTTGGGTACGCCCTATTGACGAAACAAATATATATGTTCTTGCGAAAAATGTCAATAATAAAACCGTACTTTTTTCAGGGATTTTACGGTTGAGGATCACGGGGGACGGAGGGGAGCAGCTCATAGATGCGCTCGGACTGGGGCGGAGCCCCGCCGGCGGCCTGCCAGCCGGCGGAAAAGGCGATGCGTACCATAGCGAACAGGGCGTTTTCCGCGTCGTCGTACTCGTGGCGATCCAGAAAGTCGGCGAAGCATTTTTCAAATTCGTTGGAGTACATATCCATCACCTCAATGGATATAATACCATAGCCAGTGACAAAATACAACATAATATGGTGTATAAGGGATAAAGTAAGTTGCCTACAAAAAAGACGGCCCTCGCTACACTTTAGAAAAAGGAGCGAGGGCCATGGATACAAAGCACTATAAGATGTTTGTCCAAATCGGGCTAAATATCATGTATTACCGAAAAGAACGTGGTTGGACACAGATGGATCTGGCCGAAGCTGTTAACCTGAGCAGAAATCATATGCAGCGGATTGAGGCGGCCACCGCCGCGCCCAGCCTGTCCAAATTGCTGGATATCGCCGACGCTCTGGGTGTCCCCGTTCAGAAGCTGTTTGACGCCCGGTGAATCCCGCCGGTTATTGGGGAAAATACTCCTCCACAAAGTCCACCTTTTCCACGGTGAACACCCTGCCCCGCAGATACTCCAGAATACCCGCGCCGGTGGGGAAGGTAAATTCCAGCTTGTAGGAGTACAGAGCCTGGAAGGAGCGGCCGTACTGCTTGTTGTCTTTTTCCCAGCCGTACTTGCCGTCTCCCAGCAGGGGGTGGCCGGAAGCGGCAAATTGGGCCCGGATCTGGTGGGTCCGGCCGGTGAGCAGCTCGCACTCCACCAGGGACAGGCCCCGGTTCACCTTCAATGTCTTATATAAGGTGGCGGCGCTCTTGCCGCCGGGTACCGGCTTGCGGAACACCGTCACCTGGGCTTTGTTTTCGTCCTTGAGCAGGAATCCCTCCAGCTTGCCTTTGGGAGGCGTCATTTTTCCATGGATGATAGCCAGGTAGAATTTGTCGATCTCCCGGTCCTTGATCTTCTGGTTCAGGATGCGCAAAGTCTCGGCGTTCTTGGCCGCCATGACGATGCCTCCGGTATTCCGGTCGATGCGGTTGCACAGGGCGGGGGTAAAGGAGTGCTCGTCTTTGGGGTTCCACTCCTTTTTTTGATAAAGGTAGGCCTGGATGTGGGTGATGAGGGTGTTCACCTTCTCATGCTCGTCGGCGTGGCACAAAAGCCCCGGCCGTTTGTTGAGCAGCATCAGGTTTTCATCCTCATAGACAATGTCCAGCCTGGGCTTGAACACCGCCAGGAAGGCATTGTCCTCCCGGGGCTGGTCAAAGAACTCGTCGTTGATGTATAATTGCAGCACGTCCCCCACCTGGAGCCGCACATCCCGCTGAGACCCCTTGCCGTTGACCTTCACCCGCTTCAGACGGATGTACTTCTGAGCCAGAGGACCGGGGAGCAGAGGCAGGGTCTTGGCCAGCCAGCGATCCAGCCGCTGCCCGGCGTCATTTTTACCGATGGTAAATTCCTTCATGGGCAATTCTCCTGAAAAACCGGCAGTGGGCCGGGATAGTAGCTGCATTATATCATAAATTACGGAAAAAGTGAAAAAGTATTTGACATTGGTGAAGATTTTGAGTATAATGTCTGCTGTGCCATTGTGTGAGGTGTATCATGCGACTTGATCTCAGGTCTATCATTCATGTCCCCGGTGTGTCCCTGCCCTTCCAGTTTGAACTGGATCTGTCCGGGCTGGATTTTTACGGAGAAAAGCCGTTTGCCCATCCCGTCCGCATCAGCGGTACGGTGCGCAATATGGCTGACGCCCTGCTGTTGGAGGGAACAGCGGAGACTACGCTGGAGCTGACCTGCGATCGCTGTTTGAAACCCTTTTCCCAGGACCTGCATCTGCCGGTCAGCACCCTGCTGGCGGAAGAAGTGGAGGACGAGGAGAACGACGAGATTGTGCTTCTGGAAAATGGAGCAGCCGATCTGGATGAGATTTTCACCACTGCCCTGGTGCTCTCCATGGACGCCAAGCATATCTGTTCAGAGGACTGCAGGGGACTGTGTCCCACCTGCGGTGCCAACCTGAACGATGGCCCCTGCGGATGCAGGAAAGAGATAGATCCACGTTTGGCTGCACTTGCGCAGCTGTTGGATAAAGAGAATGAGTAAGTTTTGCCCGGCCAGGGCATGAACCTAAGGAGGTGTCATAAATGGCAGTCCCTAAGAGTAAAGTGTCCAAGCAGCGCCGGAATAAGCGCC
>CASEAH010000018.1 GCA_949285935.1 uncultured Oscillospiraceae bacterium | reverse complement strand
GGTCAAGGCCCTCATCGACAGGGCCACCCTCCGCTGCCGCCAGATCCTGGAGGAGAGGAAGGACAAGGTCCACGCCGTGGCAGGCTACCTGCTGGAGCACGAGACCATGGACGGCGACACCTTCCGCTCCGTGATGGAGGGAAACGGGGAGGAGCAGGAGCGGATCCCCATGCCCGGTCTGTAAACGCCCCTCGCTTTTCCGGCCCTTCGCCTCTTCGATTTGCCGCGCCCCCGGCCGCGCTTTCCGCGGCCGGGGCCGCTTCTTTTTGCCAGATTTGCCCCTGTTGCCGTCTCCCAAAGGTATCTCTTCTGTACGGGATCAGGGCCCCCGGATCATCCAGACTTTTGAAGCAGCAAGCCGCCGACGCAGACGCGTCGGCGGCTTATTTTCATCATATTTAAATTTAAAATTTCCCGCTCCAGCCAGCGGAACAAATCCGAGCTGAAAAACGCCGGCGCTGCTGCCTGTACTCATTTGTTGGGGCGGTATCAGTTTTCCCATCGCCCCACATAACCCTCTTCAGCAGAAAAGCTGCCGACATTGGAAATCAGAAAATACTTTATCTCCCCCAGATAAAATCGTCCAGCTCTCCATGCTCAAACAGATAGCTGTCCTCATATTTATCCTGCTCCCGCACGGGGAGAAAAATATAAACCTTCACAAGCCGGCGCCCGCAATCGGGACACCGATAAGCGCTTACTCTGCAGGCATACACCCCAGGCGGGATATCCGCCCTGCGGGCTACCGGCCGCAAGCTGCGGCGGTAGTATTCCGCCTCTTTATGGGCGCTGTAATGGCCCACTGTCACCGGAAGCGTGTAGAGCTGCTGAAAGGTTTCGTTCATTTTGATCTGACACTGCCCACACCAATCATCCAGAAAACTGGCCTTGATCTTACGGATAAGCCCCATATCAGTTTGTCTGCGCTCCGGCGGCCTGCAATACCTTTACCATCATATCCGCCTTGGAAATACCGGTGAGGATATAGTCGCTGTCCATCCGCCATCTCTTATTGGAGGTAAACGTATTGACCCGAACCTTGATGCCATCCACCACAAACAGGAAGCTGACACGGCTGCTGCCCTTCATGATCCCCGAGCCGAAGCAGCCGTCGTCTACCCAGGCCTTGGAAATGCGGCTGGTGGGGAAGACAAAATAGGCAAAAGGATTCCAGAAGAAAAGCAGCGCTATCTGCCCATTTACGGCGTCTACAATCACGGTACAGCTCTGCCGTTGAAGGTTTGATTTCGGGAAAAGCCCTTGGCATCCAGCGCTTTTTCCATGGCTTTCTGCCTGTTCTTCCGGATAAGATCTCCGCCGAAAATCCACCAGAGTGCGGAGGCTATAATGGGTACGACAAACACTGCCGACGGCAATTCAACCCCGGCCGCATAATTTTTCCCCCAGATCTAACCGCCCGCGACAATGAGCACGATGGGAACCAGGATGTAGCACAGCATATACAGGATATTGATTTTCTTTACCGTTTTGTTTTCCATCTCGTCTTCTCCCTCTCATCCTTTTCACTCTTATTGTAAAACAAACACCACAGTACCGCCATTCTCACCTCGTCAACGCTGTGACGCCTGACGCAGGCAACCGTATGTCCCCTATTTTGATCAGAAGGCAATAAAATGGAAACAGCGCTTTGCCCACGCAGTCTTCTGCGCGGCTGAAAGAGCCATTTCCTGCATAAAAAAGGCATGTCAAATGCCAAAACTGCGTCATGGCCGCAGCCCTGCTTTCCCAGGATAGGCCGGGCCGCTATATTTGTCAACCCTTTTCCAAGATAAGGTATGGGGCAAAATCGTCTGGCAGGATATCAATGAGACAGGCGGCCGCCTCTCATACTCCCCCTGATCCAAGCAGCAGCTCTTCCGCATAGGCTTTCCCGCACGCTGCGAGGCCCCCTGATGCAGTTTTCCTGCATCAGGGGGCCATTGTCACTGCCCTTTTTATCGGATCTCTTCACCGCAAAATCCGCCAGGGGCTTTTCCGACGATATACAGAGGTGCCAGTCGAAGCA
>CASEAH010000017.1 GCA_949285935.1 uncultured Oscillospiraceae bacterium | reverse complement strand
CAGCGTGGGATAGGTATACAGCATCCAGAGCTCCAGAGGCAGGTTATCCGTCATCCCTTTGAAAATGTTCTCATCCGAATGCAGATGCGCGTTGCACAGTCCCGGCATGATAAGCATATCCCGGGCGTCGATCACCTCCGCGTCCTGACAGTGCAGGTCCGGTCCCACCTCTGCGATGTTGTTCCCATCGATAAGCAGATCTGTCTTGACCGCCTTCAGCTCCTTGCCCAGCAGAACCGTTCCGTTTTTGATCAGTTTTTTCAAAGGTTTCGGCCTCCTCTACAATTTTTTCCTTTAATTTGATTTTTTTATATATATTTCCACTTAAATTTGTAATTTTTTAAATTATAATCCTTTATATTTTTCCGCACATCAACTGAATAAACATAAAAAAGGGTCTTTCCAGTGCACCATGCACATTTATTGCAAAAGACAGATGTTTTTGGGGCTCCGACAAAAGCGAGGAACCCAATCCCATGAGAGATGGTTTTCCTAAAAAGGTGGCTGACTGAGAAGAGGAAGATTGAAAAAGGGCGCTTAAAAATTTCCGTGATCCTTCCTGCCCGGCCCCGGACCTGACTGGGATTACCTGCATCGCCCCATTTGGGTATCAAAGGGAGGTCATAAAATCACCTCTGACCTGGGAGGATATTCGCAAATACTTTTTTCCTTTTCCAACCGGATTGGGAGCCGTTTGCAATTGCCTTTCTTCAGGGCCTATGGTTCAGGCCAGCATGGAGACAAGCTCTGTAAAGGCCCGCTTTTTCCATGTTTTCTCAACGGGGCCCCGTAATCCACACCCTCCATACTTCCACAGAAAGCGTTCCATAGCCGGCAAATGCTTTTTGCTCTTTACCCTGCATTTTTATACTCCGGATGGTCCAAAAGCATTTTGACTGAAGCCAACAACTGCAAAACCGATGCCTTTTCAGAGCCATTCCGGCTTTAAAAGGCATCGGCTGTATATTTTCAAGCGTTTTCGTGTACAAGCTGTTATTATACTTTTTTACGGCAGTCTGTTCTAACCGTTTCCGGCTAACTTTCTTCCTATTGGGCTTTCCGCCTTTTTTCTTTTCCCGTCGCTGAAAAATCTGTTATACTGAAATCAAAAACCCGGTGACAGCCTTGAAGCAAGACGTCCCTTTGTTTTGGCGAACAAAGTTCTGCGGCACACTCCAGCAAGGTCTCCCCCTCCCCCACCAACCGTCCCCTGAAGGACCGCCTTTACGTTCCGCCGCTTCTTTTCAGCCACAGCCCGTCTGCCAAGCCTGCATCCGGGAAGGAGAATGAAAATGATCGTCTATTTTACCGGCACGGGAAACAGCCGCTGCTGCGCCCGGATGCTGTCGGATTTGCTGCAGGATTCCTGTACGGACGCTTTTTCCTTTATCCGTGAAGGAATCGGAGCGGAGTTGGTTTCCCTGACCCCCTGGGTATTTGTCGCGCCAACCTATAGCTGGCAGCTGCCTCATGTGTTTATGGATTTTATCCGCAGCGGCAGCTTTGCCGGCAGCAGAGACGCCTATTTCGTTATGACCTGCGGCAGCGATGCAGGCGCTGCCTCTCTTTACAATCAGGACCTGTGTCAGGACAAAGGATTCTTATACCGGGGCACTTTTCCCATTGTTATGCCGGAAAATTATATTGCCCTGTTCAGCGCCCCCCAACAGGCTGAAGCTTTGGCCATCATTGCCGCCGCCCGTCCCTCTCTTGACCGGTGCGCTTCCTGTATCCGGGAAGGGCAGGAATTCCCCCGGCAAAAAATCAGCCCTCTGGACAGGATAAAATCTGGACCCGTCAACCGCCTGTTTTATCGGTTCAATGTGAAAGCAAAGCCTTTTACCGTCTCCTCTGCCTGTATCTCCTGCGGCAGATGTGAAAAAGCCTGTCCTTTGGGGAACATCCGTCTTGAGGGCGGCAAGCCTGTCTGGGGCAATCGCTGCACCCACTGCATGGCCTGCATCTGCAGCTGTCCGGTGGAAGCCATTGAGTATGGCTCCGCCAGCCGCGGGAAGCCCCGGTACCAGTGCCCTGAATACCGGGGCTGATGTTCGGCCGGAAGTCGGAGTCCATTTCCCCCATGTTTTACCGGGGGATTTCCCGGGACAAAACCCTCTTTTCCCATTATTTCAGCTGGATTCCCTCCTGGGCAGGGCCGGAGATCACCTGTCCCCAGCGGTCAAACCGGGAGCCATGGCAGGGGCAGTCCCAGCTTTTTTCATCGGGGTTCCATTCCAGCTGGCAGCCCAGATGGGGGCAGCGAATATCCACTGGATACAGGGTTCCGTCCTCTTCCTTGTAAACCCCCACCTTTTCTCCATTGAGCGCCACGATCCCCCCATGGCCCGGCGGGATCTCCGACGCTGCCTCAGAAGGGATCTGGAGGAAGCGTTTGGCCAGCCCTTTTACCGCCTGTCCGCCCTGAGCCGCCATGCCGGAGACCGTTTCCGCCTCCAGCCTTGCCGGATCAAAAACCGTGGCCCAGGAGTTTTGCCGTCCGCAGATCAGGTCCCGCAGCGTCAGGGCGGAGACCATGGAGGTGGTCATCCCCCATTTTTGAAAGCCGGTGGCCACATACCACTGGGGACGGGTGGGGGCATAGCGTCCGATATAAGGCACTCCATCAGGAGGAATGCAGTCCTGGGCCGACCAGCAGGCGGCCTCCTGGCTTTGAGGGAACCACTCCCGCGCCTTCTCCCTCAACCGCTGGTACCGCCCTCCCTCACGGTTTTCTCCTGTGCGATGGCCTTCGCCCCCCAGCAGCAGCAGGTTTCCCCAACTGCGCAGGGAGTATCCCCCCTCCCCTGCTCCGATCCACATTCCCTCCACCCGGGGCGCCCCCTCCAGAGCCAGAACATAGGAACGCTCCTGGTGCATTTTGGCAAAATACACTCCCGGAAAATTTACAAAAGGGAAATGGCAGGCAAACACCACCTGCTCCGCCCGAATGGTTCCGCCGGGAGTGACCAGCCGGTCTTCCTCAATCCGCAGGACCGGGGTGTGCTCGCAGATGGTCAGTCCCTCCGACATGGCCCGGATGAATTTAAGGGGATGGAACTGGGCCTGTCCTGTAAAGCGCACCGCGCCCGCGGCGGGGAAAGGAAGCGGCAGGTGCTCCGTAAAGGAGGCAGGCAACCCCAGTTCCGCGGCGGCCCGGGTCTCTGCTTCCAGGTCCTCCCGGCAATCCCCGTAAACATAGGAATCACACTCCTCAAAATCGCAGTCGATCCCCCGGGCGTTTATGAGCGCCCGGTATTTTTCTGCCGCCGCCAGGTTGGCCCGAGCGTACTGCCGGGCTTTTTCCTCCCCCAAAGTACGGATCAGTCTTTGAAAAATCATCCCATGCTGGACCGTGATCTTGGCGGTGGTATTCCGCGTCTGCCCTCCGGCAATGCGGTCCGCTTCCACCACCGTTACCCGGATCCCCTCTTCCGCCAGAGCGGCAGCTGTCAGGATCCCCGCCATTCCCGCGCCTATTACCGCCACCTGGGTGTCCAGATCCTGTGAAAGTGCCTCCCGTTCTTCCAGCCTGCATGTTTTGCTCCAAATGGATTCCATGATCTCCTCCTGTTCCGCCCTGTGGGCAGCTTTTTCTGTCCTGTATTGTGGCCGGAGAGGAGGATTTTATCCCCAAAGGGACGGCATACCCAGAGGTACCCCTGGCGGAAGGCCATACAGTACCGCCGCCCCCTCCCAAAAGGAGGAGACGGCGGTTGAGTTTAAAGGGTAATGGCCGCTTCGCAGCAGCGGTAATCGGTATCAATATTGTGGGCGATGAGGCGGGCCTTGAAGTTCCGGGGGCTGCACATGGGGCCGCCCGATGGGTTCAGGTCCTCCGGCACCACAAACTTGACGCACTTGACCAGCACGTCCCGGCATTCCGGGAAGCTGTGTGCCGGAATGGTCATGGCTTTCATTCCCCGCCGGTATTCCATTCCATCCTGATCCACTTCGGTAAGGATCACCGCCAGGGCCACCCGTTTCCCCGGGCAGACGTCTTTGATGGTGACATCCAGCTGGAGGATCCGTCCCTGGGATTCCAGATAGGTGTCCCCCAGATCCACCAGCACGGAATCGGCGCAGCCGTCCACGGTAAGGTCCACCGGGACCGGGCAGGGTTCAGGATGGACCACAACGCTGCACTCCACCGCCACCTTGGGATCGGGGAAGGAAACCACATTCCCTTCGGCATCCGAATAGGTGATGGACTGGTTCACCGGCTTGGTGCCGGAATCGACGCCCACATGCCGGATAAAGAATTCCAGGGCCGCGCTTTCGCTGGCATTCACCCCCAGCTGCGGAATGTTCCACCGCAGGGAACGGGCATCCAGCATAGAGGCAGAACCCTTGGTGGGAGACTGGATGCTGGTAATGACAAAGTCGGGCGTCACCATCTCATCGATGGCAATATCGGTGGCCCCCGGCTTGGAAATATTGGCCGCCAGCTCCGCAAACAGTTCTTCCAGATCAGCGGCATCGGGGGTTACCGCCACATGGGAGGCGTCCGGGTCGGTGGCCCAGTTGTTGAGGGCGTTGACGTCCAGACCGTCGGAGCCTACCAGGCCGATGCAGTAAATAATGATGCCCTGGGCGCGGGCAGCGGCTGCAACGGGAGCCGGGGGCGCCCCGGCGGTGGTATTGCCGTCGGTGAACAGGACGATCACCTTGGCATTGCCTGAGGGTGGATCAAACAGCTGCGCCGCCTTGGCAAAGGCATCGGCATGGTTGGTGCTGCCTCCTGCTGTCAGCCCGTCCACGGCGTTTTTCAGCGCATCCACCGAGGTGATCAGCTGTGTGTTGGCCACGGCGGTATCGGAAAAGCTTACCACTGCCATACGGCTTCCCGATCCGATCTGGCCGTCCTGAGCGCTGTCGGTGGCTTCGTCAATGATGTCGATAAAGGTTTTGGCGCCGGTCTTCATACTGGCCAGCGGCGTCCCCGCCATGCTGCCGGAGCGGTCCAGCACCAGAACGATATCGGTAGGATTGGAAACAATGTCCGGAGCGGCAGTGAGGGCCAGGGTCACCTTCAGGGACCCGTAGGATTGGAAACAATGTCCGGAGCGGCAGTGAGGGCCAGGTTCACCTTCAGGGACCCGTCACAGGCGATCCGGTCGGTATCGATAACTTTATTGGAATTTGTAACACCCATCTGTGTTACCTCCTTCTGGGTAGTATTCCCATGTCATTTTATGCACGGGCAGCCCGGGATGTTCCGGCAGGCAGCCTTCCTCCCCTTTGGGGCGCGGAACTTCTCATCAGCCCCGGCCGCTTATGGATTTCGGGGTCTGAAAGCTCCGGCGATTTCCGCCTTCCTCTGTTTTGAATTTGAGAGCGGACCATACAAGAGCCGTTCCCCACCGTCATTGTACGGCCATCCGGTTCATTCGGGCACCAGAATAAATATGGAACTGCGTTTTCAGGATCTTGCCGTGCTTTTCCCGCGCTCCTGCCAGTCTTTCCCTATCCCCTCTCCCGGTGGGATACCCTGTCGTATTTTTCCGCCCCGGCGGAACCCCGACGCAGTGCCGTGCATAGCATACAAACGGTCCGGGCAAACGCCAGCGGCTCAGGGGCTTGCCTCTTTTTGTATTTCCCGTTTTCTCCGTTTTCCGGGAAGCGAGTCTCCTGAGGGGCGCTGTTTCACTGAAACGCCCGGCCCCAGAAAGGAGAACCTCCAATGGTCAATGTAAATGCCGAAGTCCTCAACGAAACCTAAACCTGCCCCGCCGTGGGATATCAGTCTGCCTCCATCTGCGTTCCGGTAACCGTTACCCCCTTTGCCCAGGCCGGAGCCACTACCACCAAATGCTGCGGCAGTCCTGTAATCACTCCCGGCCGTGAGGTTTGCGGCGGCACCAAAAATGGCTCCTGCTTTTTTACCATCACCCAGGATATCTGCGTGGCAGTTCCTGTTGAGTTTGGTGCGGTAGCTACGGTGGGCGACAGCTTTGTCAGCTGCAACGGCGCCTCAGAGGACGACATCTGCACCAGCTGCGAAAAGCTTCCTCCTCTTCCTGAACCCATCGTGCCCGAGGTGTGATTTCCGTTTTTACCGGTAAGCCGGGGGAACAATTCCCGTCTTTTCCGGCAAACGGTATAAACAACAGCCCGGAAGTTCCCGCTTTCTGCGGGGGCTTCCGGGCCTCTTTGCTGTGGAATTTTGAAAAAACTTTTTCCTCGGTGGGGAGTATAAAAGCTTTTGTCCTGAACCTTTATAGCGGCAGACGAGACCATCTACCTTTTGTCCAAAGGGGCAGCACTCATGACTTGCCCACCTGAGGGGCATCTGTTTTACGGAATGGGGAGAAAAAGAGCAGTTTTGCGTTTTTCAGTCCCCTTTCCCGGCTTCGCCGGCAGAAAGCTTTTGCAGAACTTGTTTCCCCACCGAGCCGGAGCCTGATCCTTTGTTTTGGATTTTGGGAAAGGTAAAGTCAGGCTCTCCACCGTTTTATTCCTGCCTTGCGCCGGGCATGGGGATATGATACAATCAAGGCACTTCTAACACCGGACAGAAGCGATGCCCTGCAGACGTTCTCCGGCAGGGTTTTCAAAGGTTCCCGCCGCTGCTTTTTCTTTCAAATTCCTTTGGCGCTCTCTTTCGGCCAGCCAACGGATTTTAGCCGGGAAAAGGATGGTGGCGGTCTGGCCTGATTGGGGAAGCGCTCTCCGGGACATGTTCTCCCGGAAGAGCCGGATCGGACACAAAAGCGGCAGGAAAATGCTGCCGCAGGAGAAAAACCTTTCTGTAATGGACCAGGTCACAGCTTGGGGCTTATTTGGAGGTTTCTTTCTGAGAGTGGCTCCCTTTTCCGCCTCTTTGGTCTTTCTGTTGCCATGGCCGTCCCTTCCCCGCTCATAACGCCCGCATTTTGGCGCAAAATTTTACAGTCTCCTGTGGGGCGCTTCTCCGGGGTCAGGCCGGATAAAATCCCTCTGAAAGGCCGGCTCCCTGTGCCATATTGGTGGTGGGGCTGCCATGCCGGATCCTGAGGAGATGGCTCCGGGCGTTTGGGGACGCTCATGCAGCGGCAATTTTTCTCCTCAGGCAGGACATGCCCCGGGCCCTGCATCCGTTATTTTTTGAAAGAGACAAAAATCCCCCCTTGCCCCCTTCTTCCCGGCCAAAAAGGCAGGGGAGCATTACAATCGTACATTTGGAAGGACGTGTTCTCATGAAGTTTTTGCCATGGATGATTCTCTTGGCGGCTATGGCCATCCTCCCCGCCTGCGGGAGAGATATGGATGATATCATACAAAACGAGCCATGTGTCAAGGGGGTTGTGGAATCCGTTTCAGAAGAGTCCATTACCATCCGGGTCAATCCCGGGGAAGAAGCCGCAGCCAGCAGCGATTTGATTTCCGTTTCCCTGAATGTGGAGAACAAGGACAGCGTAACCCATTTTTATGTGGGAGACGAAGTGGCGGTTTACTACGACGGAGCCATTGCGGAATCCTATCCCGCCCAGATCCATACCGTATACGCCATTGTGCTGCTCAGCCGCTCATCGCAGCCGGAGGAAGGCGAAACAGAGTCCGAAGCCCAGGATAACTCCTATACCTCCATTACCCCCCAGGAGGCCAAGGAACGGATGGAGGAGAATCCCGACGCCGTGATCCTGGACGTACGGGAACAAAGCGAGTATGAGCAGGAGCATATTCCCGGGGCGGTGCTGCTGCCGGTGGGCGAGATCGACGCCGATTCGGCCGCGGCGGTCCTTCCCCATCAGGATGTGATGATCCTGGTCTACTGCCGCAGCGGGAACCGGAGCAAGACTGCCTCTCAGGCTCTGGCAGATCTCGGCTATACCCAGGTGTATGAGTTTGGCGGCATCCGGGACTGGCCCTACGACGTGGAGTCCTGACTCAGTGCGGGGAATCCGGAGGAATGACGATCCCTCCCTGGATAGAATTCTCATAAAGCGGTAAGATGTTCCGATAACCTACAAAAGATGGTAGCCCGGAAACAGCCTGTTCCGTCTTCGGGACAATATACCCCTCTCAGGAGATAGGTCCCAAAAATGGCAAGGACAAGCCTTCTTTTTATACTGACCCCCATAGCCGGCAGAATTATCCCCCTTTTTCTTTGCTGGCCATGGGAAAAGCGAGAAGGTTTCCGGGCGATTCCCCTCTGCTTTTCTGCGCCCGCCGGATCAGGTAAGCACATTTGACTTTTTGCTCTTTTGGGGCTCTGGCGGGTTCCCGGCAAAGTTGTCTGCTCTGCCATGGCTGCCTGTGCTGTGGCAGCATTCATATTTCAAAGCCATGGAACAAAGCAGGAGCCTTTTCAGGGTCTTTTGTTTGCTTTCCCATACCCGCCGGGGCAGAGGAGCGTATTCCCCTTTTTGTTTTTTAGACTCCGGCGGGTTCCCGGCAAAGCTGCCTGTTCTGCCGTGGCTGCCTGTGGCAGCTTCCATATTTCAAAGCTATGGAACAAAACAGGTGCCTTTTCGGGGTGTTCCCTTCGCTTTCCCATACCCACCGGAGCAGAGGAAGCATATCCCTGCCTTCAGGTCTTTTGGGGGGAAGGTTGTACCGGCCGCCTCTCATAACACGCGTGCGGCCGGATTTCATATATTTTAAAATTTATCAGGGGGGAAGGGATCCAAGAATTATGACAGAAACCAAAAACAGCCAAAACCAAAATGTTAATATGGGAGAGCCAGCCGCCACACAGGTGGTGGCGGCGCTGATTTGGGACGGAGAGCGGTTCCTGATTTGCCAGCGGCCCGCTCACAAGGCCCGGGGACTGTTGTGGGAATTTGTAGGCGGCAAGGTGGAGCCTGGAGAAACAAAGGTACAGGCCCTCATGCGGGAGTGCCGGGAAGAACTGGCGGTAGCCTTAGATGTGGGGGAAGTATTTATGGAGGTGACTCATACCTATCCCGACCTGACGGTCCACCTGACCCTTTTTAACGCACGGATCCGGGAGGGATGCCCTCAGAAGCTGGAGCATGCGGATATCCGGTGGATCCGAGCAGAAGAGATCCCTCTGTATTCTTTTTGCCCCGCTGACGATGCCATTTTAAAAAAGCTGCTGGAGGATGCCGCCCGATAGGTGGGCGGCATCCTCCAGCAGCTATAATAATTTTGTTTTCTCGAAACGTGCAACCGTGTTATTATATAAGGTATAAGGAGGCGCTGTGATATGGATCTTCCCGCCCATTACTCTCAGGATCTTTTGTTTTTCTTTGACGGCAAAGATAGGGAGCTTTCCCTGTATGAGACGCTGTTTGACCGGTTGGAAGCCGCCCTGCCTCTGGCTTCTGTAAAGGTGCAGAAAAGCCAGATCAGCTTTTACGGCCGGCATCTGTTTGCCGCTGTTTCTCTGCCCGGGCGCAGGAAAAAGGACTGGCCGGAGCAGTTTTTGCTTGTCACCTTTGGTTTGGCCCGAAAACTGGACTCTCCCCGCATCGCCGTGGCGGTGGAGCCCTATCCTAATCGGTGGACGCACCATGTAATAGTGGAACGGGCCGAACAAATCGATCAGCAGCTTCTGGACTGGATCATGGAGGCCTACGATTTTTCTCAAAGCAAGCGGTGATTTTTCCTTTCCCGGGAAATCCGCGGGTATAGCGGCTGAAACCAGCCGGAGGGTCGACGCTAAAGAGCTTGGGAATCCCGGAAATCAACACGCATTTCCAGCTTTTCCCACCGGGAGATCAGCCGGAATGCATGTCAGCCGCCCGGGCGTTGTTCCTGTTTCGCCCAAGCCGGGCCCCCAAAAGCACTGCTGCAAGCCTTTCCCCCATAAGAACCCTTTTGGAAAGGCTGCCGCCTTCTTTTGAGAGAAAAAAGAGCATGGCGCTCTTTGGGACAGTTTTGTAAGCTTGGGGGTGTCCGGCGGAATTTTTTGACCAGGTGACAGGTTGTTTGGCCCCGGTCCGGATCTGTCTGGCGGCGTCAACCTGTCAGCAGAAACTGTCTCCTGTAAAAACATCTTGACTTTATGCTGCATATACCATATGCTATATGTTAATTGTGCGTGCGTTTGATTTTAGTACGGCATCGCTGACAGGCTCCCGCTTGTTGGCGATTTTATTTTGCAATCCAAAACAGGAGATTTGATGACATGACCAGCAGTTCTTTCCCCCGAAACCCCTTTCTCTCCGGCCCCATTCTCTCCCCCCTTGTACGTTTTGCCCTGCCCCTGATGCTTTCCCTGCTGCTTCAGGCTCTTTACGGCGGTGTGGACCTGGCGGTGGTGGGACGTTTTTCTCCTACTGCCAGCGTGTCTGCTGTGGCCACCGGCAGCCAGGTGATGCAGACCGCCACGGTCATTATCACCGGCCTGACCATGGGCGTAACGGTGCTGGTGGGTAAATATATGGGAGCAGAAGACCCTTCCGCCGCCGGAAATGTTGTTGCGGGGCAGATCCGCCTCTTTTCCGTGGTGGCGCTGGTGCTGACAGTGACCATGGTGGCTTTTGCCCCCCAGCTTGCCATGGTGATGAACGTCCCCCCCGAGGCCGTCCCCGAAACGGTGCGGTACCTGCGTATCTGCGCCGGCGGCATGGTTTTCATCACAGCCTATAATGCCATCAGCGGCATCTTCCGCGGGGTGGGGAATTCCCGTTCCCCCTTCCTTTTTGTCCTCATCGCCTGCATCGTCAATGTGGTGCTGGATCTGGTGCTGGTGGGAGGGCTGAATATGGCTGCCTCCGGCGCCGCTTTGGCCACCGTCATTGCCCAGGCTCTCAGCGTCCTCTTTTCTGTGGCCTACATCCACTGCAATCCTCTGCCCTTCTTGGTCACCCGGGAAAGCTTCCGCTCCACCCGCAGTGTCTGGCAGATCCTCCGCATTGGGTCCCCCATTGCCCTCCAGGATTTTCTGGTAAGCGTCTCCTTCCTCATCATCACCAGCATTGTCAACGCGCTGGGTTTGGTGGCCTCCGCCAGTATCGGCATTGCAGAAAAGCTGTTTATCTTCCTTTCCATCGTGCCTACTGCGTTTATGTCTGCCCTTTCGGCCTTTGTTGCGCAGAACATGGGCGCCAATCAGCCCCAGCGGGCCGTGCGTTCCCTTTGGATCGCCCAGGGGCTTTCCTTTGTGTTCGGTGTGGGGATGTTCCTGCTTACCTTCCTGGCCGGAGGATTTTTGGCCTCCCTTTTCTCCAGCGATGCCGCTGTCATTGCCGCCACCGACGAATATCTGAAGGGGTGCTCCTTTGAGTATCTCATGATCCCTCTCACCTTCTGCTTCCTGGGATATTTCAACGGTCGGGAGCACACCACCTTCGTCATGCTCCAGGGGCTGTTCGCTTCCTTTTTTGTCCGGATCCCCCTGTCCTATTTCCTCAGCCGCCTGCCTCAGACAGGAATGTTCCTCATCAGCCTGGCCGTCCCCATTTCGGGCATGGTGAGCCTCCTCCTCTGCTTCTTCTTTTTCCTGTATCTGCAGCGGAAAGAAAAACAACTTTGATTTTTTCTGTCTTCCCCTTTTGGCAGCTTCTGTATTCTCAAAAATCACGCCGTCCCGGATGCCTTTTCCGCAAAGGACCTTTCCGGGGCGGCGCTTTTCTTTTGCTTTTATATATGATAAAATATAGACAAACATTGCAGCAGGTCCTTACCAGGGAATGAGGAGGCGATTCCATGGTCAATCCCAATATTTGCAGGTGGCTGATGTTTGGCCTTTTAATCGTTGGACTGATTATTGCCGTAATTGGCATGCTTGTCTTTGGGCTGGAGCCGCTGTCTCCCCTGTTTCTGCTGGGAGCCGCCATTGGGGGCGGCGGCATCCTCTTTGGCCTGGTCACCCTCCGCTGTCCTCATTGCCGCCGTCTTCTTCCTTTCCGGGGAGTTTTTACTCCGTACTGCCCCCACTGCGGACAGAAAATCGAATAGCCCCTGATTCCGACGATGCCTGTGCCTTGAAGCGAAAGACATTTCATACCCCGATTTTCCCATTGGGAAATCCCCAGAGAACTTTTTGGCTTTTGCCCCCATTTTTTAATTTTCAAAGGTCAGGTTCCCGCAAATCCAGAGGGCTGAGAAAGTTCTGGAAGGGTATTGCCGGCAAACTTCTCCAAGGGCTGCCAAGGTCTTTCAATCGCTTCCCACTGGCTTTGTCTGCCACGCCGCTTGTAGACGGGCAATCTTTTTTCAGCAAAGCGCATCTGTCACGCAGCTTTTGCATAACGGCTGGCTGTGGTCTATGCTTATCATGCAAAAAATCGGTCTCCAAAGGAAGCAGAACCGCTCCTTTTGAGGCCGATTTTCGTTGTTGGCTTTTAATTTGGGGTACCGGCTGCTATTGCATTTTCATTTTGCAGCAGTCCCATTTTTATATCCGCCTGTCCCGGAATGGGCATGAGCAGAAGCTTTTACAGTTCCTTTTTTCCGGAGGTCCGGGACGCCTGACCTTTCATGGCAGCCTCCCGCTGTGCCCGCCGTTTGGTGCTGTAAATATTGGTGAGGGTAAAAAATGCAATACATACCACGGTTGTGGCCGCTGTGCTGAAAAAAAACGCCACAGGGTCCACCGGGGAACTGCCGGTCAGCACAGTGGGGATCACCACTTTGATCATGGCCAGGACAAAAATTACCACCGCTGTGGTTTTGCACGCACGCATAAATTCCTGATAGTACCGCATCCCGTTCTCTCTCCTTTCGGGCGGTGGGGGGCCTCCCGCCCTGATCAAAACTCCCGGTCCTCTGGGACCGCCTTCCCAACGCAGGCAGAATCACGGCGCGCCATGTTCCGTCCGGGCAGGAAGGTCTTGTGCTGATACCCAAAGGCCCTGCACAGCCAGCAGCCGTACAGTCTTTTCTCTTTCATTCTCCCGGGCCGCACCCGGGAAACTCTGGTTCCTTCCGGTTTCGGCTCCGTACCGGAGATCTGCCCTATATTTTACAGTATTGAATGAGCAAAGGCAACCCATGAGCCCAGCGTCCGGCGTCCGCATCTGCCAGATCCGCATAAAACTGAAGGACCCCTTCAATACTGGAGGGCGTGTTTTTTACAAACTGGCTGTGGGCCACCACCGCCGCCGTAATGTCCTCCGGCAAGCCGTATTTCATACAATAATATCCGCTGAAAAACCCATGGGGGAAGTTCTGTCCCAAACGGCTTTTCCGGGGGCCTTGCTCCCCCGGTTCCAGCTCAACGGCCTTGCATACATCATGAAGCAGACAGATGACCCGGAGCTTGTCCCGGTCCACAGGGATCCCCCGGCCGGCTTCCACAATATCCGCCAGGGCAAAGGCCCCCTTTAAAACGCTGCGGGTATGGGACACCAGGGAGTCTCCCGGCAGATCGGGGGCATTGGGAGCGTCCAGAATATCTTCCCATCCGCTGGCGTCTGCCGCTTCCTGCCAGATGGCGGCGCAGGCTTCCCGCCATTGGGGGTTTTCTACCTGGGCCAGTTCCGGAAGCACCTCCATCAGCCGTTCCCGGGTGAGCATCTTCTTCATCTTCTCCTCTCCCTCTGCTTCTTTCCGTTCTTTCAGGGGGCCATGAGGCCGTCCAGGATCTGTTCTGTCCGTTTGTCCTTAAACTGCCGGGGATTCATGACTGCTCCCCGGACCACCACCATGGTGGGCTGCCGTAGTGCCGAAAGGTCCTCCAGAGGATTCCGGTCGGTCACCAGCAGGTCGGCGCATTTTCCCGCTTCCACCGTTCCGGTCACTTCTCCCAGTCCCGCAATCTCCGCATTGACAGCCGTAGCGGTATGGAGGGCAAAGGCCGCATCCACGCCGGCCATGCGGGAAAACCACCAGAGCTCCCTCCACATGTCATAGTGGGGCGCATACGCCGCTCCCGCGCCGCTGCCCAGCCCCACGGGGATTCCCGCCTCCAGGGCCTGGCGGATACACCGGGCCATCTCCTCCCGTTCTGCCTTTTGCTCCGGGCGGAAGGCGGGGCCCATGGGGTTCCGGCGCTCCTCCGACCCGGGGATCAGGGAAGAAAGGCCGCAGACCAGGGCCGCACCCTTTTTCCGGAACAGGTCCAGAGCCGCATCATCCAGTTCTGCTCCATGCTGGATCAGGTCCGCGCCGCTTTCCAGCGCGGTCCGTACGCTTTGGGGGGTGTCGGCCCACACCATGACCCGGCGGTTCTGCCGGTGGGCAGTCTCGCAGCAGGCCCGGAGAGTTTCCCCGTCCAGAGCTGCGCTTCCGTCAGTGGCCAGCACCCGGATCAGATCGGGACTGCCGGCGCAGAGGGTCTCCACACACCGGGCAGCCTGTTCCGGGCCCTCTGCCGCCTGGGACGGCCACCTGGCGGAAGGCCCTCCCCCGGGGACCACCGGAAGGTTGGTGGCCACGATCCGGGGACCGTCCACATGGGCGATATTGATCCAGTCCCGCACCAGGGAGTCGATCCCTCCGGGACTGTCTGCCGACACCAGGGTGGTGACGCCGCTCATCATGGCGATCCGGGAGCTTTCGGCGCTGCGGAGCCGCACCAGGGCGCGGGTAGCCGGGTTGCTCATCATCAGCCGGCCGGGGCCATGGCTGCCTCTTCCTCCCCTGCCCTTTTGGGCCAGGCAGGCGTGGAGGTTCACCAGACCCGGCATAAGGTAATGTCCCTGGAGGTCAAAAAGGTTGACTTCCTCCAAAGACGGACAACCCTCCTCAACGGAAAGGATGGTATCTCCCTCCAGAACAACAGACATGTTGCTCCGGGGAGTCATACCGGCCGATCCGTCCAGGAGGGTACAGTTGGTAAGTACGGTTTTATTCATAACGCCAGTTCTCCTTTGTCAGGGGAGCCGGATCCCGAAAGGTCCGGGCCGCTGCCGGCTTGCTGCCGGCGGTGGTGGGAGGGCGGGCGTTTCCGGGGCGGGGCACCCCGGAAACGCCCTGCAAAGCCGACCTGCCGCAAATCAGGCCTTGATGCGGATGGTCTCGATGGGAGTATGGCAGGACAGGTTCTCGTAACCGTCCTCGGTGACCACATAGCAGTTGCCGATATTGGCGCCGCATTCCATGGGAACCAGCCACTGGGGATGCAGCACAAAGGCCAGGCCGGGCTGGCAGATATCGGTGTTGTGGGAGGTGACGTTGAACTTGTCGGGGTTGCCGTGCATGCCCACGCCATGTCCCAGGTTGGGGTTGTGGGGGCCGCCCACAGGGGGATAAATGTGGTTGAGCTTCAGGCCGTAACGCTCCAGGCCCTCGTCGGGGATGTACTGCTGGGGAATCTCCATGGCGGAAAGGTCGTCGTTGGGAGCCCAGTTGTAGGGCATGGTGGCGGTGACGTCGTCCTTCAGCAGGCCGTGCTCGATAAAGGGCTCAAAGCCGGCTTTGTGGATATCGCAGACCCGGGCGCCGGGACGGATGACCTTTTCGGCGCGGCGCAGGGACTCGGTGCACACTTCCAGAGCCTCTTCCTGCTTGTCGGTGATATCACCCACAGCGATCATACGGGACATCTGGCCGGTATAGCCCCGGTAGGAAATGCCGGAAACATAGAAGTTGATCAGATCGCCGGGCTCCACAATATGGCCGTAGGCCTTGCCGCAGTGGGTGCCCCACTTGTTGACGCCGATCTGGTAGCCGTCGGCATTCTCGCCGCCGCGGGCCAGCTGAGCAAAGCTGAAGGCGGCGTACAGTTCCCAGTCGGTAACGCCGGGCTTGCAGACATGGCAGGCAGCCTCAAAGCCGATCTCCATCAGCTGCACCGAAGCACGGATCTGGTCCACCTCGGCCTTGGTGCGCAGCCGCTGCATATCCAGGATGATATGGGTCTCATCCTTGAACTGAGCTTTGGGCAGGGCTTCTTTCAGAGCCGCCCAGTGCTTGCCGGAGGTGCCGTCGCCGATGAGGCCGATGCTGGCGGTGGAATATCCCATCTCGGTCAGGGCCTTGACAACGCCCTCAATGAGCTTGGAGCCGGAATCAGCGGGACGGCCCGAGTATTCCCGGCCCAGCGCGCCTACCTGATAGATCTTCTCCACGCCAATGGCTTCGCCCCAGGAAGGAGGCAGGATAACAGCCTGGGTGTAGAAGGAGAAGAGCCGCAGGCCCTTGCTGCTGTCGGAGGGGATGATCAGGATACCTTCCCGGTTCCAGTCGCACAGGTACCGCAGGTACCGGTTGGTGGAATGATAGTTGAGGATGCCGTTGGCATTGACCAGAGTGACGTCATGCTCCGCCACCACAGCCTCACGGCGGACATGCTCGATTCTGGCACGGTACTCTTCTTCAGGGATGGCCTTGGGAGGCACAAATTCAAAACTGGGCTTAAAGCCCTCCAGCAGTTTCTCACAATCCATGAATGACATACTCCGCACACTCCTTGTAAGTATTATTTTCAGGGTGCTTTCGCCCCGGGCAGGGGAGCCCGGAACCGGCTGCTCCCAATGATCCGTTTTGCGCTTTGTACAAATGGCATAGGTTAAAACCGTGGGGATGCTAAATTTTATGGATTTTTCATATCCCCTACTTGAAGGATACACGAAATGCCGGTATAATTAAAATACAAAATTCAGGAGGAATCCATAACAAAAAATATATGGAGGTTGGAATGACTACTACACAATACCGAAATTTTGTGGCTGTGGCCGAGTGCCGAAGCATCACCGGCGCGGCAAAAGAACTGCTGATCGCTCAACCGGCTCTTACCAACCAGATCAAGCGGATGGAAGAGGAAGTGGGCGTGCCCCTCTTTATCCGTTATCCCCGCTCGGTGGAGCTTACCGATGCCGGAAAGGTCTTTTACCGGTCGGCCCGGAGCATCCTGCAGATCGAAGAAAACATGGGGATCGAAATTTCCAACCTTTCCAACGGCGACGCCGCTACGCTGCGGTTGGGCATTTCCCTCTTTATGCCGGATCCTTCCTTCCGCAAAATTCTTTTGGACCATTACCGTCGGTACCCGGATGTGATGATCTCTTTGCATGAAAAAAATACCGACCAGATTCTGGAGGAATTGGAGTCGGGGATCGTGGAGCTGGCGGCCGTCTCCTCACCCAAGCGGCTGCCTCCCAAATTCCGGATCGTGGCTACTCTGAACAGCCACCTGTATGCCTGCCATACCCCGGACAGCCCCTTCCTGGCCGATAAGGCTCCCGGCGAACCGGTGGACCTTTCCGAGCTGGAGGGGATCCCCCTCAGCGCCCCCCGCAGCCTCTACCGCTACATTGAGGAATTCTGCAACGGGGTGGGCTTCGTCCCGTTAATCAAGGCCATCAGCGATTCCCGCCACGCCACCTTTCAGTTGGCGGAATGCGGCAACATGGTAGCCATTCTGGCCATTTATGCGGACGCCATGGAAAGCAATGGTATGATCTATCACCCCATCCGGGGAGAGGATATGAACAACCAGCGTTACTTTGCCATGCTCCAGGGCCGGACCCTTTCCACTGCTGCCCAGAATTTTGTGGAAACTCTGAAGAGCCAAAAATTTTATACTTCCGCCAATCCCTGACGGCTTCTTTTCTCCTGCGCCTGCCCGGAAATTCGGGGCAGGCGCTTTTTCATATCTTTTTTGTTATTGATTTCCACCGCTTTTTGTATTTTTAAACCAAGCCTGATTGCTATGCCATAAATTAAATAAAAATTATATTATTTTGTTGAAATATTTTATATATTTTCAATAATTACAATTGCTTTTTATTTTTGCTAAAAACCCAAAAGGCCGCCGCAAATTTCCTCATAACTTCTTCTCAAGGTGTGTTGGTGCAGAGCCTGCAGGAGATCTTCCCTTCCTCCAAGGACACAAGAAGGCGGTGGGCCCAACAAGGGTTTTGTGCAAAGGACCGAAAGGGGGACGATACTGCCAGGACAAAATTTTTCTGAAGGATACGGCCGCGTGAGCCAAAAAGGCGCTTGATATCCCGCTGCGCAAACACCCTTGGTCAAGCAGGGTGCAGACTTTGCGGATACAAAGAGCTGCCGGGGTCCGAAACATCTCAGCAGGGCTGGAATTTTATCCGCATCCTCAAAATTTCAGGTGTAAATCGGGAACAAAAGGAGGAAAAGATCATGGCAGAATATTTTGACGCATTGATTTTGTTTGGGCTGCTGCTCATCGCGGGTGTTGTCATCCGTGAATTGGTCCCACCGCTGCAGAAACTGCTTTTCCCCGCCAGCCTGATCGGCGGCTTCCTGGGTCTGATCCTGGGCCAACAGGTTCTGGGGCTCATTGAGATCCCCACCGCTATCTTCACAGATGTCACTTCTTTTGGCATGCGTATCATGATGGCCTGTGTCCCCATTGGCGTCAGCATCTCCGCCAAGCGCATTTATGAGCACCTGGATTTCACCTTCACAAACATGACCTTATACGGCTCCCAAATGGTCTTTGGTGTTTTGCTGGGAGCGCTTTTCTGCAATATCTGGCCTGAGCTTCCCCAGGGCCGGGGCCTGATGGGCGTGGCCGCCTACTTTGGCTCCCACGGAAATATTCCCATCGTCTCCGAGGTGATCGACCCCACGGGAGCCATGGGGGCGCAAAGCATGGGCATGGTGCTGGCTACCCTGGGCGTGCTTTTCGCCATTATTCCCGGTATGATTATCGCCAACTACGGGGTACGCCATGGCTGGGCCGCTTTTACCCATGATCTGGCCAGTCAGCCCAAATACTTCTACCGGGGAACCCTGCCTGAAGAAAAACGGGAAAGCATGGGCAAAACCACCGTCAACCCCAGCAACGTCACCGGCATCGCCCTGCAGCTGGGTATCCTGGCGGTCTGCTACAAATTCGGTCAGATGCTCTTTGGTCTTTTTGCCATGGCCGTCCCCTTCCTGGCCAACGTGAGCGCCATGCTGTACGGCCTCATCGGCGGTCTGATCCTCTGGCCGGTCATGAAGCGGCTGAAGATCGACAAATTTGTGGATAAGGAAACCATCACCCAGATCAGCAATTTTACCCTGGAAATGATCCTGGTGGGAGCCTGCTCCACCGTGCAGCTGGATATCGTCAGCAAGTTTTTCCTGCCTCTGTTCCTCCACGCCTTTATCTTCTGCGGCCTGGCGGCACTGTTTACTTTTGGCTGGATGAAGAAGATCGGACACCCCCAGTGGTTCGAAAAAGCTTTGATGGCTTACGGCATGTGCACCGGCTCCAACCCCCAGGGCTTCGCACTGGTGCGGGCGGTGGACCCCAACAACCAGTCCTGTATCTTTGAGGCTTTGGGCGTTTATAACGCGGTGTTCTTCTGGAATATGATCATCCTTCCCTTCGCGGCTTTGATGGTCAACGTCAACCAAATCCCCATTTACGTCATCGGCGCCGGGCTGATGTGCACCAGCGTTGTGGGGACCTTCCTGTTCCGCAGGAAAAAAGCTGTAAAAGTATAAATCCCGGCTGATGATGTCTGCTCTCATTTTCCGCCTCAGGATGTTTTTCCTGGGGCGGTCTTTTTTATGTCATATCTTTTTTATTATTGATACCCTCCATTTTTTGTATTTTTAAAATGGGTAGTTTTGTTGTACCATGAAATCAACCTAAAATAGCCAACGCCCAAATGAATATTTTATAAACATTGCCAGTTGTCCAAAAAATGACAATCCATCCGTGCCTTTTTCCCGTCTCAAATGGCTCCATAAGCGGCAAAAGCGCAAAGGAGTCCTGGAGAAAAGGCGGAAGGTATTTACCATGGTTTCCCGGCGAAGGAGACGGCGGTTCGTCTCCCGCTGGACAATATTTACTTACAGACGAAGGAGGGAAGCTTGCCAAATTGGGTGGAGGCGGTATGAAAAACATATGCAGCAAATGGCGGGAATAACCTTTCCCGCACCGGACGCGTTTGCAGCCATTGTTTTTCCTGCCGGTCGTCCATCCCACAGGCTTGGGACAGAAGGCGCTGTCCGGAGCCGCAAAGAGTATCATCCGGAGAACGGAAATTTGTGGAAAAATTCTGTTCCCGGCAGCCCCGCCGCGTGCCTGTTCCAAAATGGCTCGCCGCTTTCGATCTGACTCAAGAGTAGGAGGAGGAAAAGTATTTATGGCAGAATTATTTAACGCGCTTATTATGTTCGGCTTACTGCTGATGGCAGGCGTTATCATCCGTGAGCTGGTTCCGGCATTCCAGAAGCTGCTGCTCCCCGCCAGCGTAATCGGCGGCTTCCTGGGCCTTATTCTGGGCCAGCAGGTGCTGGGACTGATCGAGATCCCCACCGCCATTTTCTCCGATATCACTTCCTACGGCATGCGCATCATGATGGCCTGTGTACCCATCGGCATCACCGTTACCGCCAAGCGGATTTATGAGCATCTGGACTTCACCTTTGCCAATATGACCATGTTCGGTTTCCAGATGATGTTCGGCCTGATGCTGGGCGACGTGTTCTGCGGCATCTGGCCCGGACTGCCCGATGGCTGGGGCCTGCTGGGCGTGGCCGCTTTCTTCGGCTCCCACGGCAACGTGCCCGTAGTTTCTGAGATCATCGACCCCAACGGTGCTCTGGGCGCTACCAGCATCGGCATGGTGCTGGCCACTCTGGGTGTTCTCTGGGCCATTATCCCCGGCATGATCATGGCCAACTACGGCGCCCGCCATGGCTGGACCACCTTTACCAAGGACCTTTCCAGCCAGCCCAAGTACTTCTACCGCGGCACCCTGCCTGAGGACAAGAGAGAATCCCTGGGCAAAACCACCGTTAACTCCACCAACGTTTCCGGCATTGCCTTCCAGCTGGCCTTCCTGGCGGTTGGTTACAAACTGGGCGAACTCATCTTCAAGGGCCTGATCGTCTTTATCCCCTTCCTGTCCAACGTGGGCGCTATGCTCTACGGCCTCATCGGCGGCCTCATCATATGGCCTCTCCTCAAGATGGTCAAGCTGGACCGCTATGTGGATAAGGAGACCGTCAACCAGATCAGCAACTTCACTCTGGAAATGATCCTGGTTTCTGCCTGCGCCACCATTCAGCTGGATATCGTTACCAATTTCTTTATGCCCCTGTTCCTCCATGCCTTTGTCTTCTGCGGCCTCACCATGGTTTTCGTCTTCATCTGGATGAAGAAGATCGGCCATCCTCAGTGGTTCGAGAAAGCCCTTATGGTATACGGTATGTGCACCGGCTCCAACCCTCAGGGCTTTGCGCTGGTCCGTGCGGTAGACCCCAACAACCAGTCCTGCATCTTTGAGGCTGTGGGCGTTTACAATGCCGTGTTCTTCTGGAACTTCATCATCATGCCCTTTGCGGCGGCCATGGTGCTGGTAGGCGACCGTGTTCCCGTCTACATTGCCAGCGTCGGTCTGATGATGACCTGCGTGGTGGGTACCATCCTCTTCCGGAAGAAAAAGACCGCTCATGTATAACTTTCTCTGATAACTCTCACTCACATCTTGCATATCGCTTTCGCTACCGGGCGGGAGGCTGCTTCAGCAGGCCTCCCGCCCGGTAGTGTTTGTCAGCCTTTTTCAATTTTTTCTTCCCCCTGCCATAAGAAAAGCGCTTTACTGGTATCCTGCATTCGTCACGGCCGTCCCCGCAAAGAAAATCGACAAACCATCAGAGTTCTCATCAGCCCGCGATGATGGGCGGACGGCCGGGTTCTTGCCGCATCCCGCCAGAGACCTGTTCCGCCGGGAACCTGCTGACCCAGCAGATTTTCTGCATTTTCCCGTATGCTTTATCACCGAATCCCCTGTAAAAGCCTTTTGCGGACCCGGTTGGTTTGGACTGTGCAAAAGCTTTGCAGCATCCAAATTTCTACAAGGCTCAAAGCGCAAATTTTTTATCCGGTTCCGTTCTTTATTTTTCCAAAAGAGATTCCCACACTTGCGGATGAAAAAATCAAATGCGGAGTAAGCCCAAAAACCGGCGCTGTCCAAGCCGTTTCAGCCTGAAAGCGCCGGTTTTACCCGATGTTTTCACAAAACTTTTTATAGCCCTTCCCGGGGAATTCTATCTTCCGGTGCTTTTCCGGCCGAAAGGCGGAGATCCCGCCCTGGAGCCAGGCAAAACGCCTCTTCTCATCCTTCTTCCCGCAGCTTCCGCAGGTGCTCCTTATGGGCGGGAGGAATCCTGCGGCTTTCCAGTGCCTTCTGAATGGCTTTCCTGCGCACCCACGGTTCCAGGCGGCCCACCTCCAGGTAGGGAAGCGCCTCCTGGTATACCTTGGCCAGAGCGGTTGCAAAATACCAGGCCACCATCATCTGCACATAGTATTCCCGGCTGTCCACCCGGGCGGCCCATTCCAGATACCGGGGCTCAAAGGCCTCGTCCAGATAAAACTTCAGCAGCATTCCCAGGCCGAACCGCACCGTGTAAGGGTGGGACGCTCCCAGCCAGCTGCAAATCTGCTCCGGCAGCGGTTGGGGATGTTGGCGGAAAGCCGCAGGGCTGAGGAGATCGCAGGTGGCCCAGTTGTCCACCTGGGGCAGGAAACGTTCCAGCTCCGCTACGGTTTGGCTGTAGTCCCGTATCCGGCAGATCACCAGCCCATGAAGATTGTCTTCCTCATAGTACCGGTGGGGCAGGTCTTTCAGGAATTGTTCCCGATTTGGGGAGCGGGAAATCTCCCCGGCCAGCTGCCGCAGCAGCGGCATCCGCACTCCGATGACCCGGTTGGGGTCCACAGTGGGCATCAGTCCGCACTGGAAGCTTCGGTAGCCGGCATCTTCCAGCGCCAGCAGACGGCTTCGGATTTCTTCTGTCTCACAATTCATGGAAGATACCTCTTTCTGCCCTTCCCTCCGGCCGTTTCCCCGGCTCGGACCGGGAAAAAACAACGCTTCCCCCCCACCGGAGCCGGATGTTTTTCCCTTTTATCTCCCGGTAAGCGTTCCCCTGCTTTTCTCTGCTCGCATGCCCGCTATGGCGCTCAAAAATCCGGTCATAAGCGGCACATAGGTCAGGCAGAACACCACTGCCGCTCCCGCCAGCACGCTTTTGCGCCTGCGGGGCGGCACCTGCAGGCCTACCATGACCCCCATAGCCGCCAGACACAGCTTGAGCAAAGCAATATCCTTCCAGTCGCATCGGCGGATGTATCCATTGGCATAGTCAAACAACTGTTTCATGGTAAACCTCCTTGAAAGCGTAACTGTCCACAGCCCGGCCCGAACTGCCAAAAGCGATTTCGAGTTGTTCTCGTTACGGCCACTTCGATACGTCTGCATCTATAAATTCACCGCAGATGCGGGAATTGTCTGTCATTAGTACTTCATTAGTACCAGGGAAATCCGGTGAACCGGGACACTTGGGAAATCGCCGGATTCATGCGGGTTTGCGGGGGATCAGAGCGGCGGGGTGAAGCACCATTTCCAGCGTTGTCCTGGAGTCACCGCCCCGGGGAGCGGTCTTTGCTTTGGGAGAGGGATACCCCCTGCCCCATAGTCCGGCGGCACAGGTTCCTTTTCTTCCCTCGCCATCCCCATCCCGAAGGGGCAAGGTCCCCCAAGGACGCGGTAAATTGTTCCCTGCCGCCTCCCCGTCCCCGGTTTTCCTTTTCTATAATTAAGTATACTATTTTTCATTTCTTTCCGCAAGAATACCGGCATCCAGGCCCATACCGCCCTTTTTGCTCCATAAGATGGTCTGCCGCTGCCGGTCTTCTTTACAAAGAGCGGGGCAGCTGTTGCTGGGCGGACGGACGGCCTCCCTGCCTTCCGGGCAAAGGTGCTGCTCTCAGGGCGCTTCGGGCCTGCCCCCATGCTCTGTGCATTTCCGACCAAAGGGTCCTTTTGGGCAACAGGGTGGGCTGCAGATCGGGAGGATTTTTTAAAAAGTATTCCTGGGAGGACAAGGCTTCTCCCTGGGGCGCCAGGGCAATGTAGTCTCCGCTGGGCAGCAGACGCCGGGCTTTGACGTTGTCGCTGAGGAGCACCTCCAGGTATTCCGACAACCAGCGGCGCAGTTCCGGGCTTTCTACCGGCAGGGCGATTTCCACCCGCCGGGTCTGGTTCCGGGTCATAATGTCCGCTGAAGAAATATAGATCTGCCGCAGTTCTCCGTCTCCGAAGGAATACACCCGGGAATGCTCCAGGAACCGCCCCACAATGCTGGTAACGGTGATATTATCGGTCTTTCCCGGAACTCCCGGCACCAGACAGCAGATCCCCCGGACGATCAGTTCCACCCGCACCCCTGCCTGGGAGGCCCGGGAGAGCTTGTCAATCAGCTCCCGCTCGGTGATGGAATTGACCTTGATTATGATGTGCCCGCGGCGGCCCCGGGCAATTTCTCCTTCCATCAGCCGCATCAGGGTCTCTTTCATGGTGGAAGGCGCTACCAGCAGCTTTCGGTAGCCGGCGGACAGGTCTCCGATCAGCATATTCCGAAAAAAGGCCGCCGCGTCCTCCGCCACCTCCGGAGATGCGGTCATGATGCTGAAATCGGTATAAAGACGGGCGGTCTTTTCATTGTAGTTTCCGGTGCCGATCTGGGTGATATGGCTCAGGCGGCCGTTCTTTTCCTGACGGGTGATGAGACAGATCTTGGAATGGCATTTATAATCCTCCGCGCCGTACAGCACCCGGCAGCCGGCTTCCTCCAGTTCCCGGGCCCACTGGATATTGTTGCGCTCGTCAAACCGGGCCCGCAGCTCCACCAGCACCGTTACTTCCTTGCCGTTTTCCGCGGCGGCGCACAGATGCTTGACCACCATGGAATTGCCTGCCAGGCGGTAGATGGTCATCTGTACCGAAAGCACCCGGGGATCTTCGGCCGCCTCCCGCAGCAGGGTCAGAAAGGGCTGCATGCTGTGGTAAGGATAAAAGAGAAGCACATCCCGCTGGCAGATCTGAGACCACATGGATATTTCCCGGGAAAGATAGGCCGGCCAGAGGGGCGTGTGGGGCGAATGGTACAGCCGGGGGTCGCAGCCGGACAGGCGATAGGCATAGCTCAGATTCAGGGGGCAAACGCAGCTGTAGACCTGCTGCCGGGTCAGCCGCAGCATCCCCGCCAGCAATTCGGCCAGCCGGGGGGCCTCCCCCTGAATCTCCATCCGTACCGGCGCCAGGCGCTCCCGCTGCCGCAGGAGCTGCACCATGTGGCTGCGGAAGTCCTGAGAGTTTTCGTCGTCATCCATCTGGCCGTCGTTGTAGTTTATATCGGCGTTGCGGGTAACGGCCACAACACACTGTTCTTCCAGGCGGTAGATACGGAAAATCTTTTTCAGCTGGGCCAGAAGGATCTCTTCGGTGCGGATAAACCGGGATTGCTGACCGGGGAAAAACAGAACAGGCGGCACCGTATCCGGAACCCCCACGATCCCCAGCAGCTTCCGCTCCCGGCTTTGAAGCAGGGCGGCAGCGTAAAGGGCCTTGTTTTTGAGATGAGGAAAAGGATGGTTGCGGTCGATGATCTGAGGGGAAAGAAGGGGAAAGATCCTGTCCTTGTAGTACCCCAGTACATACTGCTTCTCTTCTTTGGAGAGAGACTGGTAGGGCACATCCTCCACTCCCGCTTCCCGGAGCCGGGTCATGATTTCCGCCCAGACGCTGTCCCGGCGGCGGATGAGGGGCCGCACGGTCTCATAAATCATTTCCAGCTGCTGGCGGGAGGTCCATCCGCTTTTGTTGTCCCGTTTCTCCGGGACCACGGCGTCCAGGTCCAGCAGGCTCCCCACCCGCACCATAAAAAATTCATCCAGATTGCTGGTAAAGATGGAGACGAACCGCAGCCGCTCCAGCAGAGGGACTTGGGGGTCGGCAGCCTCCTCCAGCACCCGGGCATCAAATTTGAGCCAGCTCAGTTCCCTGTTCTGGGTATAGCTCAGATCCCAGGACGCAGCAGCTTGCGGCACAGATACCCCTCCCTTACGCCATACTTGCTGATATATACCCCGCCCCGGCACAGGGCCCCGCACACACTGGTCATCAAAAGCATCCCCGGCAGGATGGTATGCACACGGTCAGGGCAGTGCTTAAGGATCAGCTTCCGGGCCTGTCCGCCCCGGGCGGCCAGCATGACCGCCGTTTCCTGCAGCTGGCCCATGGTAAGGGTCCGGCAGTCCCGATCCCTGTCCAGGTAGGCGTTGGCGATTTTCAGTACCGCCCGGGCTGTGCCTCCGATGCCGCACACCTGTTCCGCCCCTCCTTCGGGCAGCTCCACCTGGGCCAGGCTGCTCCGGATAAAATCCTTCATGGCATCCATTTCGCCGCCGGCAGGCCACAGCTCCGTGACAAAGCGGTTAAACAGGTTCAGCGAACCCACCGGAAAGCTTTGGGCACTGGAGACTTTGCCTTCCGACACGCCAACGATCTCGGTACTGCCCCCGCCGATATCAAACATGGCTCCCTCCCGGATCCCGCTGTCCAGCATGGCACCGTAATAGTCCAGCGTGGCCTCGTCCTCCCCCGACAGGACATCCACCGCCAGCCCTGTGGCTTTCCGGATCTTTTCCACTGCCTGGCGGGTGTTGCGGATATTCCGCAGGGACGCGGTGGCAAAAACGTGCATCTGCGACATATTGAACTGTTCCAGCAGCCACTGGAAGCTTTCCAGCACCCGGCAGGCCTCTCCTATCCCCTCGGCCGAGAGGGCTCCGTGATCCATGTAGCTGGCCAGACCGGCCATCCGTTTTTCCGAAAAAAGCAGCTTGAACCGGCCCTCCTGGTCAATGTCGTATACGGACATCCGCACGGTGTTGGACCCCAGATCTGTAATGGCAAATTTCATGAAACCCTTTCCTTTTCTCTGGAATGTGCGCAGACAGCATCCAACCGGAATGCCGCTTCGCATTCTTTATTATTGTACGCCGCAGGCTGCGGGTCATAAAATCATACTTCTGCCAAATTTATGTAAAATCACACACAGATGCTTTCCCGATGATCCTGCCGCAGCTTCGGAAAATATCTTTTGCCCAATACTGCTCCGCCGGAGTCAGGGTTCGGCCTGCAGCGCCGCCTTGATGCCGACGCCGCAGCCTTCCTGTCGGCTCGCCGCCTTCTCTCCTGATGTGGGCGGAGCCTGCGCTGCTGCGGCAGGAAGTTTGTTTTGTCCGGTTCAAAGCCGCAAAGCAAGGCGGATCTTTCCCAGCCTTTGGGGAGATGGGTTCCCGAAATATGGCTTTCCTTCCCGCTTTTTTCGGGGAACCGCCGGCTGCCGGGCGGCATAGGCTGGGGGGAGGTGATTCTGCAATGATTCCTTTTCATTTGATTCCCGCTGCGGCAGGCGCGGCCGCGGCTGCACTGGCCCGGCATCTTTCCGATGAAGAACTGAACTGGCTGGCCGCTTATCTGGTACAGCTGGGGACAGCCTGGCGCTGATTTCTGCCGGGCGCGCCCGATGCGCCGCCTGCTGCCAACGGCTCCCCTCTCCCTGTGAGCAAAAGGATCCCGATACCCGGGAGTAACATGGAGCCGCCCGGCAAAAGCCCCGCCCCTTCCGGATGAGCCATCAACAGTCTGCGACTTATGTTCTTAGATGAAAAGGGCATAGCACCGGTCTGTCTCCGGGGCGGCCGGGGAATCCGAGCTTGTGGATCCGGCGCATCGCAGCTGCCGGGCAGCAAACGGCAGCCAGCCCCATCCTTTTATCAACGCCTGCTGATAGTTGTTGCTCTTTGCAAAAAGGCCGTGTTTTTTATTTCTTTCGGCAAAACCGCCGGCTTTATTTCCGCACCATCATAACCATAGCCACCAGCCCTGCCGTTGGCTTGCATAAGCCCCCTGGGCCTGGCCTTTTGCCAGACGGCTCACAAATTTGTACTTCTATTGCATGGAGCATCTCTGCTAAAAAACAGCGGTGGGGTGCTTCTCTTTCAGTTCGTCCCATTTTTCGCTCTCTGCGTGATTGGTTTGGTAACAGTTCCTCCCCTTGGTCGGATTTATTTTGAGACATGGCCAAAGCTTTTTGAACCACCGGCACAGCCAGTAATTGGGGGTTACAACAAAAAATCCGGACCTCCCTCAAATGGGAGGCCCGGAGCCGCCAATATTTTATCATTGCCCAGGCCGGATGTGCAGGGCGTTTTTTAAGGAACCGGGAAAGCGGCCGGCGGTATCTCAGGACAAAGGAAATCGGGCGGTATGCTCTCTGCCGAAATTATCCACCCACACAGTCCTCAGTTCCGATGATTTTTCCTCGACGGAGATACCTTCCAACGGAATATAGAAGGTAACGGGGCCAAAAATCTCAGCCGGGGAATCTGGAGAAAAGAAAGAGTCCTCCGCCTCTATGGTTTCCCGGTAGATCACTTGATTCCCCGACCAAACCTGGAGCTCACCCCGTACCGGCCAGTTGACCCAGGAAGATTCCTGGTCTCCCGAAGCCGCAGTCACCTGCACCGCCGCGCGGCCCTCCAGCAGCAGCTGGCCGGGCTGGCGCTGTATTTTTCCCTCAAACGCCACCGTTGCCGTCATCTGGTACCGGCTCTCCAGGCCATACAGGATTTCCAGCAGCTGGTGGTTCGTTTGTCCGTCGGGGGTTTCAAAGCTGACAGACAGCTTCATCTCATCCGCCGGCTTCAGCGTGACCCGGGCAGAAAAGCGTCCTCCCGCTTCACGGGATGCCGGGGCCGTGACCGGCTCACCGGCTCCTCCCGACAGGGTAAAGGACGCCGACAGTTCCGGCTGATCGGTTTTGGGCAGGGCGCTTATTTCCAGGGTGGCCTGTCCGGATTCATAGTCATAATCCACCACCCGCCAGTCGTAATCCGCCGTCAGGTTTTCCTGCTCACGGAACTGCTCCCGCAGTCCTGCGGCAACGCTTTCCACCCGGTCCGCCACCTCGCTGCCCATGCCGTTCACTCGTCCGTCCAGGCTTTGCAGCTGCTGGCGCAGGCCGGCTACCTGCCCATTCAGGTATAAAAAGCCCGCCGCCAGCACCATGGCACAAAGGCAGGCGCCTCCCAGCATTACCCGGCTCCTGCGGCGGCGGATGGCGGCACTTCGGGCTTCCATTTGGGCCAAAAGCTCCCGTACGCCCTCCAGAGGCAAGGTTTCCCCACTGCCGCAGGGGGCTGCGGCCTCCCCCGCATCCTCCGGCTGGAGCAGGGTCCCTGCCGGAACGCCGAAAATACGGGAAAGCTCTATCAGATTTTCCAGCGATGGGATGGCCGCTCCCGATTCCCATTTGGATACCGCCTGACGGGAAAGCCCCAGCTGCTCTGCCAGCGCCTCCTGAGACAGCCCCGCCCCCTTGCGCAGCTGCTGGATCGTTTTTGAAATCTCCATAAAACTGGCCTCCTTTTGGCCGCTATGGTACCATACTTTTCTTTCCCGGAACACCAACCCGGCGTTTCTTTTTGTCAACCGGCGGTTGCGCCGGAAGATTTGCGGGAAAAGCCCCGCTTTTGATCCAGGGCAGCATTAAATTCCGCTCCCATAATCAGCATGGTGGCGCTGAGGTAAAGCCACAGCAGCAGCACGATCACCGCGCCAATGGAGCCATACAGCACCGAGTACCGGCCCAGATTCTCTACATAAAAGGAAAAACCGGCGGAAAAAAGGAGCCAGCCGATCATGGACAGCACCGCTCCGGGGCAGACCTGGCGCAGGGATGGCCGGGATTTGAGGGAGACGCCGTACAGCAGAGTCAGGACAAGAAAAAGGATGGCCCCCAGGATGATAAAACGAAGAACATTCCAGGACTGGATCGCCCCGCCGCTGATGGGGAAAAACCGTGCCAGAAAGGTGAGCAGCCTCTGCCCCATGGTAATAAGGAGCAGAGAGGCAAAAATGGAAAACATTAAAAAGATGGTAAAGAAAAAAACCGCCAGCTGATGGGCCACCGGCCCCCGCGGTTCCCCAACCGCATAGGCCTGATGTACCGATTCCATCAGGGCATCCACCGCCCGCATGCAAAAGAACACCGTGAAAAACAGGCCAAAAAACAGGGCGGTGCTGGACCGCATTTCCGTTACATGGGCCAGGAACAGATTGACGATCTCCAGGACCTCGTCGGGAATGAGGCGGCCCAGCTGGGGAGTCATGGTCAGCTGCGGGAGGCGGAGAAAGCCCAGCAGCATGCTGACAAAAATAATAAAAGGAAAGAAGGAAAAGATCAGGTAATAAGCCAGCGCAGCTGCCGACCGCCCCACCTCATGGTCAAAATACCGCTGTACCAGTTCCCGGGCCAGGGCCAGCAAGGGATGCCGGTCCGCAAAGGCCATGTACCGTGCACCGGCCCGGGCCAGTTTTTTTTGCAGTTCTTTCATGAGGTTTCCCTTCTTTCCTTTTGATTTCCAACCTGGAAAGGCCTTTTGCCTCAAGGGATTCTGAGGCAACGGACAAGCCCGCTTCTGTACCGGCATTCCCGACATGGACGGGGGCATTCCTTTTTATATTTCTGAAGGACAGACGCACCCTGGGTCTTAACGCCGTGGGGGGCTGTGTTTCTTTCCCCGTCCGGAGTACGGCAGCAAAAGTCAGGAGCGCCGTTTTCCCCCCGGGGCGCAAAACACTCCGGAGCCTCGCGTCCATTTTCCCGGGTGGACACCCCGCCGGCCCGGATGGTATCCCCGGGGAATCCGCCTTCCCGAAGCGGCTCAGGGAAGGTTCCATCTGTTCCTGCTTTCCGCGCTGCGCCATTGCCGGGTGAGGCAGATCTTTCTCTGCCGCGGCAATACGTTTCTCTCTGCGCCAGCAGGTCTGTATCCCTGCATGAGTACTGTGCCTGGGAATAAGCGGCTGCGTTTTTCATCAGCCCTGCGCCTATATGCAAACGCCTTCTCTCCTGATGCGCTCTGCCCATAAAAGATCCTGTCATTCCGGCGGCAAAAGCGGTGCTTTCATTGTAGCAACTGGCGGCAGACAATGCAAGGCACTCCCCCTGCTGCGGGTCCTGCGGACGCCGTCCCCTCTTGCGAAGCGCAGCCAAATCAGTTAGAATGAAGTTACAGTTTTTTCCTTGCCGCCTTGGGTCAGGTATCCTGACCAGGGGCTTTTTTACCGGCGGTAAAAGACCCGGAGTAAAGAAAAGGAGAGGTGTCCCATGGAAGAGAAGAAAACCCAGCCCGGTATGACGGATATGACCACCGGCAGCCCCATCAAGCTGATCCTGTTCTTTTCCCTGCCTCTGCTGGTGGGCAACATTTTTCAGCAGCTTTACAACATGGTGGACAGCGTCGTGGTGGGCAACTATGTGGGCAAAACCGCTCTGGCCGCCGTGGGCACCGGATTTCCCATGATCTTTATGCTTTCTTCCCTTTTCATGGGCCTCGGGCTGGGCGCTACCATCATGGTAGCCCAGTATTACGGCGCCGGGGATCTGGAACATGTCCGGGGCACTGTGGACACCGTCTACACCTCCCTGATCGTAGGCGCCATTCCTCTGACGGTCCTGGGTCTGCTCATCGCCGGCCCGCTGCTGCGGATGATGAACGTCCCTGAGGATACCTACGACATGGCCCTGACCTATATCCTGATCATTTTTGGCGGAATTATCGGTAACCTGGGCTACAATGTCAACGCGGGAATTCTCCAGGGCCTGGGGGATAGCCGTACCCCCCTGCTGTTTTTGGCCATTGCCTGCGGCATCAACATTGTTCTGGACCTGGTCTTTGTCATCACCTTTGGTCTGGGTGTGGCGGGCGTGGCCATCGCCACCATCATTGCCCAGGCCTCCTCCTGGCTGTTCGGCATCTTTTACATCAACCGTAAGTATCCGGTCATCCATATCAGCCTGCGCCGCTTCCGCTTTGATAAATCCCTGTTCTTCCAAGTGATCCGTCTGGGCGTCCCCGCCGGCATCCAGCAGGCCCTTTTTTCCGTTGGGGTGATGGTGATGCAGTCCCTGGTCAACAGCTACGGCTCCGACTTTATAGCTGGCTTCAACGGCGCCAACAAGCTGGACACCTTCGGCTTTATGCCCATCCAGAGCTTTGCCACCGCCGCCACCACCTATGTGGGACAGAACATCGGAGCCGGCCGCCTGGACAGGGTACGAACCGGCACCCGTGCCACACTGATTCTCTCCTGCGGCGTCAGCACCGCCGCCGGTATTTTCCTGTTTCCCATGTCCGCCACCCTCATGCGGATGTTCAGCTCCGAACCTGCTGTCATCGCCGCCGGTGTGGCCTATCTTCACCGGCTTCTCCCCTTTTACTACCTGCTGGCCATTATGTTTACCCTTAACGCAGTAATGCGGGGAGCCGGAGAGATGCTGATCCCCATGGTGGCCAACCTCATTTCCCTGTGGCTGGCCAGAATTCCTGCCGCCTATCTCATGGATCGGCTTTTCGGCCGGGATAATATGTTCTTCTGCTACGCCATTGGCTGGACTTTGGGTCTGATCCTCACTTCCTGGGCATATTTCAGGGGACGTTGGCGGCAGAAGGCCGTGGTGCGGTGAATGCCCCTCCGGTAAGGCAAAAAATCGGCTTGAGGAGAAATTGTTATGGAATTTGAACCCATCAGCCTGGACGGCTGGCAGCGACGGGAGCACTATGAGCATTATCTTTCTCATGTGCCCTGTACCTACAGTATGACCACCCGGGTGGATATAACCCGGCTGCGGCAGCAAAAGGAATCCCTCTATCCCGCCATGCTTTACGCCCTGGCCACTGTGGTGAACAGCCGTCGGGAATTCCGCATGGCTCTGGACAGCCAGGGGCGTCCGGGCGTTTTTTCCGTGATGCATCCCAGTTATACGGTCTTTCACCCGGAACGGGAGACTTTCTCCAATTTGTGGACAGAATACACCCCCGATTATCCCGCTTTTGCGGCCCGATACCGGGAGGATCTGGATCGATACGGCAGCTGCCCAGCCTTGGAGGGCAAGCCCGGTACCCCACCCAATGTTTTCCCCGTTTCCATGATTCCCTGGGCTTCCTTTACCGGCTTTAATCTGAATCTCAAAAAGGATTTTGATTATCTCATCCCCATTTTTACCATGGGGCGGTTTTCCGTGGAGGGAGAGCGCACTCTCCTGCCCCTGGCAGTGCAGGTCCATCATGCGGTCTGCGACGGTTTCCATGTATGCCGTTTTCTGGAAGATCTCCAGGCGCTTCTGGACCGTTTTCCCGGACAAGCATAAGCTGTCATCATTCTTTTTCCCCTGCGTAACAGCCAACAAGCAGCGGCCCCACGTCTTACGACGCGGAGCCGCTTTTATATTGCCGCTCTTAAGGGGAAGTTTCCTTCTCTCCCCTGGGGAATGGAAACAGGAGCCTTGCTTCAAAGGATATGCAAAATAAAATGGCTCTCCGTTACAACGGGAGCCATTTTCTCTTTGGAAAGGCGGCTGTGGGCTGAGGTTTGGGGAATCCACATTCCAAAAGGCGGGAATAGATATTGTCGCAGCTGATATTCGTTTACAGCTTATTCCCCGCTGCAACGGTATGTCCGCCCTCCCGGGCAAATCCCTGGCGCAGTGATCCACAAAATGCGGAAAGCTCTTTTCTCTTTTATAAGACCAAGCCTGCAAAAGCCGGACAGGCGAAAATGCACTGCCTCAGAGGGGGAATATAACAGGAGCGCCTCGTCGCCATTCTTCCGGCGCGGGACGCTCCTGATCAAGAACATGGGGCCGCCGGCCGGCGGCCCCATAAAGGGCTTGCATAAGCCGCATCACCGGTTTTTCCGGGCGGCCATTGTAACAGAAAGATACTCTCTTTACCAGAAGAGAAGGATATACATGACCGCAAAGAGAGCGGAAAGGGCATACATCAGGAGAGGAACTTCCTTGGCCTTGCCACGGGCCACCTTGATAATGGTGTAGGAGATAAAGCCAAAGCCGATGCCGTCGGCGATGCTGTAGGCAAAAGGCATCATGGCGATAGTCAGGAAGGCGGGAAGAGCCACTTCAAAGTCGTTCCACTGGATCTTGGCAGCGCCTGCCAGCATATAAACGCCAACAATGATAAGGGCGGGAGCCGTAGCAGCTCCGGGAATGATGCCCGCCACAGGGGCCAGCAGCACACTGAGCAGGAAGAGCACACCGGTGACAGCGGCGGTAAGTCCGGTACGGCCGCCCTCCTGGATGCCGGTGGAGGATTCCACATAGGTGGTGACGGTGGAGGTACCCAGGCAGGCGCCCACGCAGGTGGCAAGAGCGTCAGCGATCAGGGCCCGGTCGCCATGAGGGAGGTTGCCGTCCTTGTCCAGCATTCCGGCGTTGCCCGCAGTACCGATCAGGGTACCCACCGTGTCGAACATATCCACAATGGCAAAGGTGACCACAGCGGTGCAGAAAGAAATAATGCCCACGCCGGTGATATTGAAGTCAAACTGGAACAGAGTCATGGAAATGTTGCCGATGTGGGCCATGGTGAAGGTCTCGGGAAGAGCGGTAAGGCCCATGGGGAAGGCGATAATGGTAGTGACGATGATACCTACAAAGATAGCCGCCTTCACCTTGTACACCACCAGGATGGTGGTAATGATCAGACCGATAATGGCCAGCAGGGGAGCACCGTGGGTGATGGGGCCCATATCGGTGTAGCTGCCGCCCTCAGGGCCGAAGGCCTGGATGATGCCTGCGTTGAAGAGACCCACAAAAGCGATAAAGAGGCCGATACCGGCAGAGATGGCGCTTTTGAGGAAGCTGGGGATGGAAGCAATGATTTTGGAGCGGAGGGGGGAGATGGTCACGGCCAGGAAAAGGAGGCCGGAAATGAGGACCACCGTCAGGGCCTGCTGCCAGGTATAGCCCATAGTGAAGCAAAGAGTAAAGGTGAAGAAGGTATTCAGTCCCATGCCGGGTGCCTGGGCAAAGGGGACATTGGCCAGGAAAGCGGTGAGGAAGCAGCCGATGGCGGCGGAGACACAGGTGGCCACCATAACAGCCGTCTGGTCCATGCCGGTCTGGGACAGGTAGTTGGGATTGACGAAGATGATGTCGGCCATGGCAAAGAATGTGGTGATGCCCGCAATGACCTCGGTTCTGACAGTTGTGCCGTGTTCTTTGAGTTTAAACAGGCTTTCCATGAATTGTTGTCCTCCTATGGTTCTCTGAAATCAGCTGCGGCGGGAGCCTGCCTCCCCCGGGGAAGAAAACTTTGTCTGCCAGTGCGCAGCATCCTGAGCCGCCCGCCGCGACGTTTTTTGACGTTTTCCTTACTTATTATAGCCAGGGCCTGCAGGAGGCGCAAGCGGAGAATTGCATCAATATGTCACAGTGCGTTCATGATTTTTTCATACTTTTGACGGCTTTTTTGGGGCCTTTCCCGTAAATTCCCATTGAGTCTGACGATTTTCTTTTCCTTATGCAGGAGAATCGGGTCTGGCATGCATTTCACCAGCAAAATACCCTGGGGCCGGGCAGTCAAAATTTTTTTCTTTTGGAAAAAACTTTTCCGTCCGGGGTGTTGACATTTTCTCCGGGACGTGGTATATTATTCAGGCAGTATTGTTGTGCTGGTGTAGCTCAGCCGGTAGAGCAGCTGATTTGTAATCAGCAGGTCGGGGGTTCGAATCCGTCCACCAGCTCCATCTCCAGCGACAGCAGAACAGTACCGCGGACAAGTTGATATGGGAGTGTTCCCGAGCGGCCAAAGGGGGCAGACTGTAAATCTGTTGCTTTTCAGCTACGATGGTTCGAATCCATCCGCTCCCACCAGAAAAGTCTGAATGTTACTGCATTCAGACTTTTCTTTTTTGCAAATGCAGGCGCCCGCCCATACGATGCGCTTCTTTTGAATATTTTTTGATGTGTCCCCATACCCAAACGGCTTCCAGGGAGTTTTCTTCCCTCAGACCTTCGGTATTGTTCCGGAGGTCTTTTTATTTTATGAACCTACTTGCTCCACTTCATTTTTATATTGACAGGGTTGCACCGGTGAATTCTATCCCTTCAATTTGATAAGTTTGAAACTCATAATTTTCTGTAATCTTAGTACGACTTATATCTCTTCTTTTTGTGCAACCATACACATTTCTTTCCCATTATCGCTGTAATCCCTTCCCAACATATTGCCATAAAAACCTTTGATGCCGAACCCCTGCGCTTTTAGGGCACATATAATTTCTTTTTTCGTAAAAGTATGTTGAAAATTATTTATGACTTTGATGTTCTGTTCTGTAACAATAATGTGTTGATCTAATACGGTATTTTCCTGATCATATCTGTAAAATGATTTCAGACATAAATGCGGCTCACCGCAGAAAAACCCCTTTTCCCTGTATTCCCAGCTTTTATATTCCCTTTGATTTAAAAAATATTGTGGTGTAAGTACATCAAAAATTAGAAGTCCACCCGGTTTTAATGCAATATATATCTTTTTCAGAAGCACTTCTCTTTCTTTTGTTGAAAGAACGCCAAAATCATAATAAATAAGTGTAATAAGATCAAAATTAGAGGTAAAATCCATCTCAAGATAATTTTTTAAGTAATAGGTTATAGGCAAACTTTTTTATATGCTGAATTTTTCGCATAACTAATAGAACGTTGTGAAAAATCCATTCCTGATACTGAATAACCAACTCTATAAAATTCTTCTGCATAAATGCCAGGTCCACAGCCTAAATCCAGTAATTGGGGGTATTGCCTCGCAGGGGCAATCGAAGCAATCCATTCAACTATTTCCCGTACAGTAGAAACTCTCCGTGTTGCCGAATCTGAATTGGGATTTAAGTGGGCTTCCAACATGTTCTTTGAGATATACTCATCTGTCCATAGTCCCACTGTACCTTTTTCGTAAAGCAAGGGTTTTCTCATCATGTTCATCAGCGTGTGAAACATAAGCATCCTCCCGATTTTCCATTTGAGATTATAGAGGCAAAACAAAAAGCTGTGAGTATCTTCCCACAGCCTTAAAACAAATTAAGTACATGCGGAATAAGTGACATAAAACATAATTTATATAACAAAAAACCATGTTGCAAACAACTGATTTTTTATTCAATTATGTTCTATCTGACTTTTCCGCGTACTGCTTATATTACCGATTTTGTAATATCAAGCGTTACCGAACTGCATCAACTCCTCTGGTACATACTGTAATATGTATTTATTTTAGTGTATAATATGTTATTTGTCAAATTTGATATTTTTCATCTTTTCACCTGCAATCGTTTACTCCACGATTATATTTTCAACTTTATTCTGTTCTTTATATGCACTCTGAGTGAAAGCCTGCACCCCTTGCCCTAAATCTCAACAAAAGGCCACTCTATCTCCAAAAGAGATATTACTGTCCTACCTCCCTGCGGATCGGGAAGGGACACTGCCTTGTGTGTCGTCTTTGTCTTTTTTCCCAAAGCTGTCAAAAGCGCCCTGAACCGGTTTGGGTTCAGGGCGCTTTTATCAACATTCCTGGTTACATATAAACCTTTTAGACACGCTTAGCAGTGCTGCTTATACCCGCGCATCCCAGGCACGGCAGGAACCGCTACAGTTTCCCTCGTACTCCAGGGCACTTTTGCTGCAAACCGCCTCAATTACCTGCTGTGTGTAAAAGTTCCAGCATTCTCAGCCGCACTTGGAGTAACCGCAGCTGCGGCAGGATACGCAGCCGCCCTCATGCTCCAGGGCGCTGCCGCACTCAGGGCAGAATTTGGCGTGCTTGACTGCGGCGGGGGATTCCTCCGCTGCTTTGCCTCCGAGACCGACACTGAGGGGCCGCAGGGTATGGTCATCAGCCGCCCGGTTCTTGCCGGCCTCCTTGATATAAGTATCTACCTTCCGCACCACCTTGGCAATGGCATCGGGGCAGGAGGTGCACTTCATCCCCGGCTGGCGGATGGTGGAGGGGCAGCGGATGCCCTTCAGCTGGTCCAGAATCTCCTGGGTGCTGATGCCCGAGCGCAGGGCAATGGATACCAACCGGGCCGTTGCCTCGCTCTGGGAGGGGCATCCACCCGCTTTTCCGGTAGAGGTAAAGACCTCGCAGATGCCGTTCTCATCATAATTGACGGTGACATACAGGTTTCCGCAGCCGATCTTCATTTTTTCGGTCATACCGTAGGTGATCTCCGGGCGGGGACGGGGGACAATGGTCCCGGGCTGGGCCTGGGGGATCTGCAGAGCCGCCGCCTGCACTGCCGCGGCCTGGGCCTCCGGCTGCTGGGAAGCATCTCCCCGCTTTACCGAGCCGATATTCAGCACCTGACCGTCCCGGCTTCCGTCCCGGTAAATGGTGACGCCCTTGCAGCCCTCTTTGTAAGCCAGCATGTACACCTCCCGCACGTCATCCTGGGTTGCGTCGTGAGAGAAGTTGACCGTCTTGGACACGGCGTTGTCAGTGTGCCGCTGGAAGGCGGCCTGGGTATTGATGTGACTGATGGGGGTGATGTCATGGGCGCAGAGGAAGACCTGCTTCATGTCATCGGGGATCTCCGTCAGATGGGCCAGGGTGCCTTCGGCGGCAATCTTCCGCATCAGCTCGGCGCTGTACAGCCCCCGGGCCTTCAGCGCTTCCTCCAGAATGGGATTGGCCTCTACCATTTCGGTGTTATCCATCACGTTGCGGATGTAAACATAGGCAAAGACCGGCTCCACTCCGGAGCTGCATCCGGCAATGATGGACAGGGTACCGGTGGGGGCGATGGTGGTGATGGTGGCATTGCGCAGGGCGGGACCGTCCTTGTAGATACTCTCTCCAAACAGGGGGAAGGCACCCCGGACCTTGGCCAGCTCCTGAGAAGCATGACGGCCCTTTTCGGTGATGAAGGCCATCACCTGCTCGGCCAGTTCCACCGCCTCAGGGGTACCGTAGCCCAGGCCCATTTTCAGCAGCATGTCGGCATAGCCCATGACTCCCAGGCCGATTTTCCGGGTCTGGCGGGTGGTGTGGGCAATGATCTCCAGGGGATACTTGTTGACGTCGATGACGTTGTCCAGGAAATGGACGGCGTCGGTGACGGTGGCTTCCAGCTTGGCATAATCCACTTCGTAGCGGTCGCCCTTTTTCCGAAGCATATTTACCAGGTTGATGGAACCCAGGTTGCAGGACTCGTAGGGCAGCAGGGGCTGCTCGCCGCAGGGGTTGGTGCTTTCGATCTCACCCTGTGAGGGGACCACATTGTCCCGGTTCAGGCGGTCCAGGAAGATGATCCCCGGCTCGCCGTTGCGCCAGGCGGCCTCCACGATCTTGTCAAAAACCTCCCGGGCGTTCAGCTTGCCCACGGTCTGCTTGTTTTTGGGATCAATGAGGGCGTAATCCCGGCCGGCTTCCACCGCCTGCATGAATTCCTCGGTGATGCCCACCGAAATATTGAAGTTGGTAATATCGGCGTTGTCTTTTTTGCAGTCGATGAATTTAAGAATATCGGGGTGGTCGATGCGCAGGATGCCCATATTGGCGCCCCGGCGGGTGCCGCCCTGCTTCACCGCTTCGGTGGCCATGTTGAACACCCGCATAAAGCTGATGGGACCGGAAGCCACGCCGCCGGTGGTGCGGACGGTGCTGCCCTGCTGACGCAGCCGGGAGAAGGAAAAGCCTGTGCCGCCGCCGGATTTATGGATGAGGGCCGCCTGCTTGACTGTCTCAAAAATATCCTCCATGCTGTCATCAATGGGCAGCACAAAGCAGGCAGACAGCTGCCCCAGGTCCCGTCCAGCATTCATCAGGGTGGGAGAGTTGGGCAAAAATTCCAGGTCGGTCATCATCTGATAGAACCGGTCGGAAAGTTTCTTTACGTCCGCTTTTTCATCATAATTCCGGTCAGCCTGGGCAATGGTATCCGCTACCCGGCGGAACATGTCCTCCACTTTTTCCACCGGCCTGCCCTGGTCGTCTTTAATCAAATACCGCTTTTCCAGCACGGTCACAGCGTTTTTCCCGATCTTCACTTGCCTCGCTCCTTTTACATCCCTGTTTTTCCTTATTTTGCGCTTTTTTGCATACAAAGAGAAATTATACCATATATTGTATAATCATTTTGGGATCAAACCCAACATATTGTATCAGGTTTGATGATGCGTTGCAAGTATACTTTTTATTTTTGAATCAATATCGTCAAAAGCACCACTTTCATCTTTCGGAACTGGGCAGGTTGCAGCATCTTTGCTTTTGACCTTCCGCCGAAAACAAACAGGGATTTTCACCTCCGTTTTTCTTTTTTTGCTGCGGGAGAAATGGCTGCAAAAACCGCATCTTTTCTGCAAAGGATTGCAGTTTCTTCCATCTTTTGCGAAGGTTCTTGGACTTTTCCCTTCTTTGTGCTAAAATGGTTTTAAGTCTGTAATCGGGTCCGAAGGGAAGTGAAAGGGATGCTGCAATTTGCCGTGGCGGCTGCGCAAAAGGAAAGCTTTGAAGAATTGTATACGACTTATCAGTCCGCCATGTACCGTATCGCTTACGCCATCCTCCGGGACGAAGGTCTGGCCGAAGACGCCGTGCAGCAAACTTTTTTAAAAATTTTAAAAGAATTTTCCAGGTTGGAGGGAATTACCTCCAATAAAACCAAATCTTTTATCGTTATATTGGTCAGGAACACTGCCATCGATCTCTACCGCAAACGCAGGCGGGAGAGCGTGGTGTATCTGGATGATCTGGAATATTCTCCGTCATCCAGGCAGGAGGATTCCCCTGAGGATCTGGTCATCTCCCAGCAAAGCTGCCAGGAGCTCCAGGAAGCCTTCCGGCAGCTGGACCCCCGGTACTCCGATGTGCTGATGCTGCGGTACTTCCACGGCTATCGCAACAAGGAGATCGCCCAGCTATTGGACATGACCGAGGCCGCTGTGGCGTCCAGGATCTTCCAGGGAAAGCGCCTGCTGCTTAAACGCTTGAAGAAAGGAGGAGAGTCCCATGAATGAACCCTTGTTTGGTTGTGAGGTGCTGGACAAGGCGTTTCTGGAGGCCGCGGAAAGTCAAGCGGCCGATCTTGCGGACCTGCTCACTCCTTCCGACCAGGAGGAGGAGCATGTGTTTTCTCCCCGGTACCAGCAGGAAATGGCCCGGATGCTGGCGCAGCAGCGGGGCGGCAAAAAGAAGCACCTGCTCCGGGCTGCTTCGGTCCTGCTGGCAGTGTGTCTGGGCCTGGGGGTCACCGTGACCCAGGTGGAGGCTGTCCGTCAGCCGCTGGCCCAGTATTTTATGAAAATGACCAGCGAGTATACCTCCATTACCTTTGAGGGGGATGTGGGAGCCCAGGGTATCCCCGAGGACACCCAGCGCCTGCTCCCCCGGGAGCTGCCCAAGGGCTACACGGTTTCCGACCTCCAGGCGGAGGAGTGGTTCCTGTCGGCAACCTTTGAAGGAGAGGATGGGACCCTGGTCCATTACAGCTGTATGCCTACCGGAGGCAGCACTGCCTTTGACACGGAGGATTGCATCTTTTACGAGACTCAGATCGGCCCCCGTCAGGCCTATGTGTCCATCAAGCAAACCTTCCACAACGTACTGATTATCATGTTTGACAACGAGTACACCTATATCCTTTCAGGCCCGATCTCTGAAAAAGAGGCCCTGCACATTATGGAGACGGTTCCCTGAACCTGTGCGGCCACGTTTTGCATTTTTGCCGCAGTCGGCAAAGAAGTTTCCTTGCCCGTCCCAATAAAGTATGATGGGACTGCTGCAAAATCAAAATGCAGGTCGATCTGCACAGACAATAAGAGACAAACCATAAAAAACGGCCCTCAAAGGAAGCGGTTCAGCTTCTTTTGGGGACCGTTTTTTGCATGATCTTTCAGCGGGACTATTTTGCAGCAGCCTCTTTTTCTTTTTGCTTCCTCCATGGGCTTGCCGCAGGGAGCCCCCTTTTTGGGCAGCAGGAGGCCTTCGGCAGGAATCCTCTTGCGGAGAAAATGTCGGAAATCCGCTTCAGCTGCATCCGGCCTTTCCATTCAGGGAAAGCATCTCAGATTCACAGCCGGTAGCAGTGGTTCAAAGGGCCTCTTCCCTTTCCCAGATCCAGACCGTCCCGGAGGGCACCGGTAAGATATTCTTTTGCCAGGCGCACGGCATCCTCCAGACTGTGGCCTTTGGCGAGATTGCAGGCAATGGCGCTGGACAGGGTGCAGCCGGTGCCATGGGTGTTGGGATTGTCGATCCGGGCCGTTTCAAACCACCGGGTCTTTCCCTCCTGCCACAGCAGGTCTGCCGCCGTATCGGTAAGATGTCCTCCCTTGACCAGTACCGCCACGCCAAACCGCCGCCCCAGCTGTTCCGCCGCCGCCAGCATTTCTTCCGGCGTGGTCACCGTCAGCCCTGAAAGGGCCTCCGTTTCGCTCAGGTTGGGAGTGATCACTTCTGCCAGCGGGATCAGCTCCTCGGTGAGGGCCCGGGCTGCGTCATCCCGAAGAAGACGGCTGCCGCTGGTGGCCACCATCACCGGATCCACCACAATATGCCGTGCCTGATAAAAGCGGAGCTTTTGGGCGATCACCTGGATCAGTCCCGCGCTGCTTACCATCCCGATCTTTACCGCATCGGGAAAAATATCGGTAAAAACGCAGTCCAGCTGCTGCTCCAGAAACTGGGGCGTGCTCTCCTGGATCCCGTAAACCCCGGTGGTGTTCTGGGCGGTGAGGGCGGTAATGGCGCTCATGCCATATACCCGGTGGGCGGTCATGGTCTTGAGGTCCGCCTGGATCCCCGCGCCGCCGCTGCAGTCGCTGCCCGCAATGGTCAATACTTTCTTCATTCTTCCCACTCCCATTCCAAAAAGCTTGGCAAATACAGATCACACACCCGCCGCAGCTCGTCCCGGTCCGCTGCGGCGGAGGGATCTTCCACCGCCACCACCTGGAAACCTGCCCGTTTGGCGGTGGCAGCCGCATGGGCCGCGTCCTCAAAAACCACCGCCGCCCCCGGCTCCGGGGCTCCAATCAAACGGGCCGCCTCCAGAAAAACCCGGGGGCCGGTCTTTCCTTCTCCCACGCCGGTACAGGTGACGATCCCTTCAAAATACCGGCGGATTCCCACCCGGCGGAGAGCAGCTTCCACATGCTCTTCCTCGCTGGCAGTGGCCACACACAGCCGGGCGCCCCGCCGCCGCAGTTCCCGGAGAAAGGCTTCCACCCCCGGCTTCAGCGGGGCCCGCAGGTCATATTCCTCCGCCACATCCGCCTTGATTTCCTCCATGGTTTCCCGGGTGGTCTGATTCAGGCCAAAGGTTTGGTTCAGATACTCCGCCGTTTCCGTCAGGCTCATGGGTTTGAGGATCTCCAAAAGATCCTCAGGCGCCTGCCGACCGTGGGCGGCCAGGAAGCGGTCTGCCGCGTGCTCCCAGATATACATGGAGTCCAGCAGCGTTCCATCCAGATCAAAAATCCCGTACTGTACCCTCATGCCTTCAGCCTCCCGGCCAGCTCCCGGAGACGGCGCACCGCCCCGGCCTTGTCTTCACAGGCAAAAACGGCAGAAATCACCGCTACGCCGTCCACCCCGGTGCCGGCAAGATCCAGAATATTCTTCTCGCTGATGCCGCCAATGGCTACTTTGGGCAGGGACACCCCGGCACAGATCCTGCGCAGCTCCTCATGGTCCATGGCGGTAGCGTCTCCCTTGGTGCCGGTGGCGAATACCGCCCCCAGCCCCAGATAATCCGCCCCATCCTCCACCGCCTGCAGCGCCTCCTGCAGGGTGTGGCAGCTGACCCCTATGATCTTGTCGGAACCCAGCACCCGCCGGGCTTCCCGGCAGGCAGCGTCCTCCTGGCCCACATGGACGCCGTCGGCATCCACCTCCCGGGCTATCTCCAGATCGTCATTGATGAGGAAAGGCACCCCATACCGGGCGCAAACCGGCTTGAGTTCCCGGGCCAGAGCCAAAACTTCCTCCCGGGGGGTATGCTTTTCCCGCAGCTGTACGCAGGTGGCTCCGGCCGCCAGGGCAGTTTCCACCTGCTCCGCCAGGGTTTCACCCGGTTTCAGCCAGCTCCGGTCCGTTACCAGATACATTTGCATATTCTCAGCCGTGATCTTCATATCTTGACTCCTTTTCCAGCTCTTCCGGGGTGATCAGACACGCCGCATCCAATAAAAAAGTCCTCATGCTCCCTGTCCCCAGCCCCTGTTTCCGGGCCTGGTCCGCCGCCTTCCGGCCGCAGAGGGCCATCATGGCCGAGGCGGAAGCGGCCGCCTCCACCGGCGGGATCCCCGCCCCCAGGAAGGCGCCGCACAAGGCTGTCAGCATGCAGCCGCAGCCGGTGATCCGGCCCATCCAGGGATCGCCGCCCCATATGGTCAGTGTCCGCCCCTCCAGGGCCGCCACATCGGCAGGTCCGGTCAGCAGCACCGCCGCTCCCGTTTCCCGGGAGAGAACTTCCGCCACCTGCCGGCGGCCTTCCGGTTCCAGTTTTTCCAGGGAATCCACCCCCCGGGCCGCTGCCCGGCTTTGGACCAAGGCACAAACCTCCGCCAGATTGCCCCGGATGAGGGTGATCCCACCTGTGGCCAGCAATTCCCGGGCCGCCGCCATCCGGTAAGGAGAAACGCCTACCCCCACCGGATCCAGCACCACGGGAATTCCTTTTTCACCGGCGGCCCGCACTGCCAGCAGGGATGCCCGCAGCCGGGCGGGATCCGGCACTCCCAGATTGATGACCAATGCCCCCGCCCGGGCGGCAATCTCCGCCGTCTCATGCTCATCCTGCGCCATAATGGGGCTGGCCCCACAGGCCAGCAGCAGATTGGCACAGTCGTTCATGGTCACGGGATTGGTGATGCAGTGGACCAGAGGGGCCTGGTCCTTCAGCTGTTGCAGATAGTTTGCCAGCATTTCTTTTTCTCCTTACTTTCCGGGGGCGCAACGCAATAAGTCTGAAAACCTGAGCCCAGGCAGGGGCTTCCCCCACTGGCCTCAACTTTTTGATTCTCCCAAAGCGTCCATATAGGGCTGCCTCAGATACATCCACAAAAACTTCTCCAAAATTTGGGCAAAAAGCCCGGTAACCGCAGCGAAAGCTTTTGAGAAAGCCGCTTGGTTCTCCGCGTACTGCTGACCCTCATGCCTCTCCAGCCATTCATGGTTGGTCTTGTTTGGCCGATTTGCACTTTCCCGGGGCACCGGCAGGGCAGGGACCCTTTTCCCAAGCTGCAGAATCCGTCTGTCCGCCGGAAAGCGGAGGCGCCCGGAAGCCCTCCGGGCCTCTCTCCATCACAAAGAGCCGCCTTCTGGCTGTTTCGCTGAGCTTTTCCGGGGCTTCCGCTCCCGCTGTCCTTCCGGACCCGGGCAGCGTCACGATCCTTTTTGGAATGGTCAATGCTGGTCCGGTAAATGAAGGGCCAAAAGTTTTCCGGTGCCCGGGGCCGGGTTGTCCCACATTACAGGATATCGATGTACTCCCCTGCCAGGGCCTTGTTCATACTGCGCACCGCACAGAATTTGCCGCACATGCTGCAGGTGTCGCTGTGATCGTCCTCGGGCAGCCGTGCGTCCCGGATGGCTTTGGCGGTTTTGGGATCCAGCGCACAGGCAAACTGCTCTTCCCAGTCCAGCTTCCGCCGGGCTTCCGCCATCCGGTCGTCCTGCTCCCGGGCTCCGGGGATCCCTTTGGCAATGTCCGCTGCATGGGCCGCAATTTTGGAGGCGATGATCCCCTGCCGCACATCTTCCACATTGGGCAGGGCCAGATGCTCCGCCGGAGTCACATAGCAGAGGAAGGCCGCACCGTTCATGGCAGCCACTGCGCCGCCGATGGCACCGGTGATATGGTCGTATCCGGGGGCGATATCGGTTACCAGGGGGCCCAGCACATAAAAAGGCGCACCCATGCAGATGCTTTCCTGCACCTTCATATTGGCGGCTACCTGGTCCAGAGGCACATGTCCGGGGCCTTCCACCATCACCTGGACATCCCGCTCCCAGGCCCGTTTGGTCAGTTCGCCCAGCCGCACCAGTTCCTCGATCTGGCAGACATCGGTGGCGTCAGCCAAACATCCGGGACGACAGGCGTCTCCCAGCGAGATGGTGACATCATGCTCCCGGCAGATCTCCAGGATCTCATCATAATACTGGTAAAAGGGGTTCTCCTCCCCGGTCATGCTCATCCATGCAAATACCAGGCTGCCGCCCCGGCTGACAATGTTCATCTTCCGCTTGTGACGGCGGATCTGCTCGATGGTCTTGCGGGTGATGCCGCAGTGGAGGGTTACAAAATCCACCCCATCCTCGGCATGGAGCCGCACCACATCCACAAAATCTTTGGCGGTAAGGGTGGCCAGATCCCGCTGGTAGTGGATCACGCTGTCGTAAACCGGCACTGTGCCGATCATCACCGGACATTCCTCCACCAGCTTGCGCCGGAAGGGCTGGGTATTTCCATGGCTGGAAAGATCCATAATAGCGTCGGCACCCAGTTCCACGGCGCTGAGGACCTTCTGCATCTCAATATCGTAGTCTTTGCAGTCCCGGGAGACTCCCAGGTTTACATTGACCTTGGTGCGCAGCATGCTGCCTACTCCCTGAGGGTCCAGGCAGCGGTGGCGTTTGTTGGCGCAGATGACCGCCCGGCCTGCCGCCACCAGTTCCATCAGCCGCTCCACCGGCATTCTTTCTTTCCGGGCCACCGTTTCCAGTTCCGGGGTAACGATCCCCTTGCGGGCCGCATCCATTTGTGTGGTGTAAGTCTGCATAGATTGCCTCCTGTCTGTCATGCTGTTCTGAGATCAGGCGGCCGATTTTAAAATCCGCCTGACCTATCTTACAAATCATAACCTTTCAGGCGCCGTGCAGCTTTTTTCTCTGTTGGGGGAAAAATTGCCGGCCAAAACCTCTGAAATTCCTGCCCCACATCCATGGGGCTTGTCTCAGGGCCTGCCAGTTCTGCCCAGCGCCTGAATTTTCCTTTTTCAGTGTCCGGCGTTCAGTTGTGGCTGCTCTGAAGCCCTTCCAGAGCCTTGGTGCGCCGCAGCGCTGCCACAAAAACCGCCGCGATAATGGTTCCTCCCAAAGTGCTGACGCCAAAGGGGATCACGTAAGCAAAAAGGGCGGCTTCCTTGCCAAGGATCAGGGTGGCCACAGGATAGGCCATCAAACCGCCTACCACTGCAGTCCCGAAAACCTCGCCCACATAGGTGAGGGCCAGTTTGCCGGTATAACGGTATACCAGGCCGCACAGCAAAGCCCCACACATGCTGCCGGGAAAAGCCAGCAGGGTGCCGGTTCCCAGGCTTACCCGAAGCAGGCTGGTGACGAAAGCCATCCCTACGCCATACCAGGGTCCCAGGAAAACCGCGGCCAGCACGTTGACCATATGCTGTACCGGAAAGCATTTGGAGGCACCCACGGGGAAGCTGAGGGGGGAACAAACGACTCCCACAGCAATCAGGATTCCTGCCAATACCAATTTTCTGATTTCGCTTTTTTTCATGACACATTCTCCTTTTGTTCCTGGGAGCAAAACAAAATGGGATGCGCCACGTAGCGCATCCCATGCAGACGTCTCTGTATGAACTCCCTACGTTGGCATTACCCAAATCAGGTTGAGGGTCGAAGCCTTGCGGCTTCCTCTCAGCCCGCGCACAGCGAGCTCCCCTGTTTTCTGTGACGGCAGCCTGCCTCAAGTTGAAGCCTCAACCGGACAAAACTGTCGTTCCTGGATTATTATAGCTTCTCTTTCCTTCTATTGCAAGGGGTAAACAAATTTTGTTGCCGCAGCATAAGGAGCCTTTCTCCTGTCTACTGTCTCCAATCTCTGTCCGCCATCTTCAGGCAGATTGATCACTGGGTACTTAGATTTTTGCCGACACTTGCTGCAGCGGATGCAGACCATCCGCTGCGACACACATATTCTCCCATAGCTCAGTCATATGTTAACCTTGGATGATGCCCTTTTTCAAGTTGCACAATAAAAAAGGGCCGCCCCTATTGAGGCGACCACTTTGGTGTCGGCGAAGACCTATTTTCCCAGGCAGCTTCCCGCCAAGTATCTTCGGCACAGATGAGCTTAACTACTGTGTTCGGAATGGGAACAGGTGGGACCTCATCGTAATAAACACCGACTCGCTTTTCCTTACAGGGAAAA
>CASEAH010000016.1 GCA_949285935.1 uncultured Oscillospiraceae bacterium | reverse complement strand
GGTGATGCCGCAGCCGGCAGTGAAGTAGGTCTCGTCGTCAAACGCCTCGTTGACTTCCTGGAAGACGCGGTGAGGCATCATGGGGCTGCAATCGTAGTCGGTCTTACGGGCCAGCTCCTTGCGCAGGGCGGGCAGAGCAGCAGCACGCTCGGGGTTGATGGGCTTGAGGCCCTGAGCCTTCACTTCGGCGATAAGGGCTTCCACAGCCAGCTTAGCGTCGGAAACGATGCCCAGGTCAGGCTCAAAGACCAGACCGATCTGAGCGGGAGCGATGTTGATATGGATGAACTTGCGGCCCTCGGTGTAGGTCTTCAGGTCGCCGGTATGACGGTCGCTGAAGCGGTTGCCGATACCCAGAACCATATCGGACTCCAGCATGACGCGGTTGCCGATGGGCTGACCGACCTGGATGCCGCAGTGGCCGGCGTTGAGGGGATGATCCTCAGGGATGCCGCCCTTGGCCTGGTAAGTAGTGATGACGGGGATCTGGAGCATCTCGGCCAGTTCCACAACTTCCTTGGTGCACTCGCTGATGAAGCAGCCGCCGCCCATGATAATGACGGGAGCCTTGCTCCCGCTGAGCATCTTGACAGCCTCTTTGATCTTGGCCAGGTCAGGCTTCACAACGGGGATCTCACGGGGAACATAGCTGTCGATATCGAAGTCCAGCTCAGCGTTCTGCACGTTGAGGGGGAAGTCGATGAGGACAGGGCCGGGACGGCCTTCCCGCATCAGATAAAAGGCCTCGTTGAGCATTCCGGGCACGTCTTCGGGCTTCATGGGACGGAAGACCTTCTTGCAGACGGTCTTGGCCATGTCCACCATGTCTACGCACTGGAAGGGCTCCTGGTGCAGCTGATGGGTGTTGGCCTGGCCCACTACGCAGAATACGGGCATGGAATCGATAAAGGCGGTGTACAGACCGGTGATGAAGTTGGTGGCGCCGGGGCCCTGAGAGCAGATGGCCAGAGCGGGCTCATGCTTGGCGCGCTGATAGCCGTCGGCAGCATGGACGCAGGCTTCCTCATGACGCATGGTGAAATGCTCGATGGGAGCCTTGTCCAGGAACTGGTAAACGGGGTTGATACCAGCGCCGGGGATACCGAAAGCGGTGGTGATGCCTTCTTTGACCATGATTTCAACCATGGCCTGAGCGGCTTTCATTTTCATGAACATGTCCTCCTGTTCGTTTTTTAATAATTAAAAAGGAATTTTAATTTCCCAGCTATATCATACTATTTTCCAGGACGGGTTTCAAGGGGCATTTTCAAGATTCTCCCTTGTTCACAAAAAGCTTCTGACGGGCTATAAATTTTGGCCAACCCCAATTTTAACTATTAAATACAGCCCTTGACAAGCCGTTTTACTGGGTTTGCTCCTGTTCCGCTCCTCTCCATCCCAGCCGGTGGGAAATCTCTTCCGCCGTCTCCAAAAAGGCTGGAAGGTTGGCTCCGATGTGGGCATCCGTCATCCGCGCCGTGGGGCCGCTGACGCTGATCCCCGCCACCACCTGGCCGGTATAGTCCCGCACCGGGGCCGCTACACACCGCACTCCGGGCTCACACTCTTCATTGTCATAGGCGTAGCCCAAACGGCGCGCCTCTTCTACAGCCGCCATCAGCCCCTGGGCTGTGGTGAGGGTCGCGGAGGTATAGCGGGCAAGCCCCTTGACGGCGATCATCTGCTCCATCTGGGTGGGAGTATAATTCTGCAGCAGCAGCTTGCCCACGGCGGTGCAGTGCATGGGGGCGATGTTGCCGATGCGCTGGGTGGAAACCAGCGTTTTGCTGGGCCCGTTTACCACCTCCACATACATGACCGACATGTCATATTCAATGGAAAGGTTGGCCGATTCCCCAAACATCCGGGACACACTGCGGAGGAAAGGCAGGGAAATATTGCGGATGCTCATGTTGGCGCTGATGCTCTGGGCCATCCCGCAAAGCTTAAAAGTGAGATAGTACCGGCCGGTATCGATATCCCGGGCGGCATATCCCTTCCGCTGCAAGGCGGCCAGGAAGCGCAACACGGTACTGGAATTCATCTGCAGCTCCCTGGAAAGATCCTGAAGGCGGGCAGGCTCACTCAGGCCGGACATGACCTCCATCAAACTGAGGAGTTTTTCGGAGGACAGGTTGGTTTGGGTCGGTCCCATAGATTCTATTTCAGTTCGTCGCGGCATCGCTTTCCCTCCTCAATAATTTATTTTAATTCTTTAAAGTGTCAAATATAAAAAATGAGTGTATTTAAGTTTACCTTTTCTATTTCAATGGTCGCAATATCATTTCATTGTAATTTGCAATCAAAAAATTATCCTCATCAGCTATAATATTTATATTTTTTGCAACTCCCATGCTAAGTTTGTAAATTGTCAAGGGTCATTTGCCTTTGATGGGGCGATATTTTTGCTGAAATTCATCAATGGTTAGTGTTCACATTTCCAACCTGGCGGCGTTTCTCTTCGGGTTTTATCCGCTCTGGCTCTGTTTTTTCTTTTTGCCGCCTGCTATACTGTAATCAAACAGCATACAGGGAGGATTTTATTTATGGAAAAGAAAATTACCGTTACCAACGGCGCTCCCCGTCCTACCGGTCCCTACTCTCAGGCGGTTGCAGTGGGAGATTTTCTCTTTATTGCCGGCACTTTGGGAGTAGACCCTGCCACCGACTGCCCGGTGGAGGGCGTAGAGGCTCAGACTCGGCTGGCCATGGACAACATTGTCCGGGTTCTGGAAGAGAACGGCATGACCACCCGCAACATCGTCAAAACCAATATGTTCATTAAAAACATGGATGACTTTGCCGCCATCAACGCCGCTTACAAGCCTTATTTCCCTGACGGGCAATATCCGGTGCGCACCTGCGTGGAGATCTCCAAAACCCCCAAGGATGGTCTTATTGAAATCGAGTGCATCGCCATGCGGCTGGACTGAACCGCTGCCGATTCCTGCACTTTGCAGCAATCCAGGCGTGGGAGGGGCCCGTGGGTTTTGACGGGAAATTTTGTCCGGCGCATGGTGAGCATCCAGGGTCATTCACGGTATTTTGGGCCCTCAAAAGACCGTTGCCTTTGGGCCTGTTTCCGGTAACGGAGCGTTTTGTCCGGCTTTTCCCGGGACGGCACGCCTTCCAGGGCTTTCTTCCCCGCAAAAAACTTGCTGAAATACAGCGCAAAAAACCGGCGCCCCGTGAGCTTATGTGCTCATCAAGGGCGCCGGTTTTACATTTCTGCACACTTCAAGTTCAAACTGCCGCAGCACATTGGAAAAGCAGCAGCTTCTTTGAAAACTGCATGGAAAATCAAAGCACCTTGGCCAGAAAATCCTTAAGCCGGTCGCTTTTGGGATTATGGAAGAATTCCTCCGGAGGAGCCTCTTCCACAATTTTTCCGTCGGCCATAAAGACCACCCGGGTCCCCACCTCGCGGGCGAAGCCCATTTCGTGGGTGACTACCACCATGGTCATACCGTCGGCCGCCAGAGACTTCATGACCTCCAGCACCTCGCCCACCATCTCGGGATCCAGGGCCGAGGTAGGCTCGTCAAACAGCATGACGTCAGGCTGCATGCAAAGGGCCCGAACAATGGCAATCCGCTGCTTTTGGCCGCCGGAAAGCTGGATGGGATAGGCCTGGGCACGATCTTCCAGACCTACCTTTTTCAGCAGTTCCATGGCCATGGCCTCGCTGTCTGCCCGGGACATTTTTTTCACCTTCATAGGCGCCAGGACCAGGTTTTCCAGAATGGTCAGATGGGGAAACAGATTAAAGTGCTGGAACACCATCCCCATTTTCTGCCGGTGAAGGTTCAAATCCACTTTTTTGCCGGTGATGTCCACCCCTTCAAAGATCACCTGTCCGGAGGTGGGCAGCTCCAGCAGATTCAGCGACCGCAAAAAGGTGCTCTTTCCCGACCCGGAAGGTCCCACCACCACCAGAACGTCACCCTTGCTGATGTCGATGGTAACATCGTTCAAGGCGTGGATCTTGTTGCCAGCAAAGGTTTTTGTCAGATTTTTTACCTGAATCAGCTTATCGTACGTCGCCACGGCTCATCCTCCTTTCAAAGTACTGGATCAGCTTGGATGTGGGGAAAGTCAGGCAGAAATACAGGATAGCCGCAATGATGAGCGGTTCGGTAGGGCTGAAGGTAGCGCCCTGTACCAGCTTGGTGTTGAACATAATCTCCTGCATTCCCAACACCGAACAGATGGAGGATTCCTTGATGATTGTAACAAACTCGTTGCCGATGGCGGGGAGGATGTTTTTAATGGCCTGGGGAAGCACGATATACCGCATATTCTGGAAGGAACTGAGGCCCAGGGAACGGGCTGCCTCAGTCTGACCATAATCAATTCCCTGGATGCCTGCCCGGATCACCTCGGCCACATAGGCGCCGCTGTTGAGGGAGAGGGCCACAATACCGGGAACAAAGCGGGCTCCCTCAATAAAGCCGAAAAGGGTAAACTGAGGAGCGGTCAGGAAGTAGGCATATACTACATAAAAAATAAAGGAAAGCTGCACCAGCATGGGAGTGCCCCGGACCACTTCGATGTAGGCTCCGGAAATCAGATGCATCCCCTTTACCACCACTCTGCTGGTGACACTTCTGCCCGGCTTGGCGATGCGCATCAGCGCCAGGATCAGGGCGAGGATAAAGCCAAACAGCACCGTGCCCAAACTCAACAGGATGGTATAAATGACCCCCTGCTGAAAATACAGGCTGTATTTGGCCATACGGGCAAAATTCAGATCCATATCGTCACTCCTTACGGAAAGATGGCCGCATCCTCCCCCGCCCGAAAGGGGCAGAGGAGGATGAAAACTAAAACGTTTGGTTGTACCGGATATCAGGAAACGGCTTCTTCCGCCAGAGCGTTGGCTTCCTGAATGAATTTGTCCATATCGCCGTTCTCCAGCACCTTCTTGATGGTGGCGTTGACGGCGGCGGTAAGAGCATCGTTGCCCTTCTTGATGGCCACAGCGGAGCCTTCCACATCATAGGGGACATCCAGCGCGATCATCAGGTCATCCTGGGTATTGAGGTAGCCTTCCGCTACTACGGTTTCCATAAAGGCCGCTTCAATCTTGCCGGTTTTCAGTTCCATGATAACATTGGGAATAGTGGCCAGAGAAACCAGGTTGGATTCAGGGGCATTCGCTTTGGCCAGGTCTTCCTGAATGGAACCGGTCTGGGCGCCTACAGCAAGGCCCTTAAGGGAATCAAAGCTGGTGTATTTCTCCGCGTCGGCTTTCCGGATCATCAGGCACTGGCCGCCCATGTAGTAATAATCGGAAAAGTCCACAGACTCGGCGCGCTCCGGATCAGGAGAGAAGCCTGCGATGCCCAGATCGATGGTGCCGGCTTCCAGCTCGATGAGGATGGAATCAAAGGACATATCCTTAATGACCAGTTCCAGTCCCAGATCATCGGCAATAGCCTGAGCCAACGCCATGTCAAAGCCAACGATCTGGTCTTTGCCGTCCTTGAGAACATGGAACTCATAGGGGGCGAAGTCAGCGGAAGTACCTACCACCAGTTTGCCTTCCTGAGCGGTGGCGATATCGCCGGCGACCTCAGAGGATTCGGAAGCCTCGGAGGACTGGGAAGCCTCAGAAGATTCGGAAGCGGGGGAAGATGCGGGGGTGCTGCCGCAGGCAGCCAGGGACGCGACCATCAGGGCCGCAATCATCATGCTCAAAAACTTTTTCATAACAAGTTCTCCTCATTTGCGATTTTCCAGCGGATTGTTGCTGGTGTTTATGTGTATTATCATACATTGATTATTCACGTTTGTAAACCCCTTTTTGCCTGTTTTTCAGGAGATAAATGCGAAATATTCTGAGTTTATCCTGTATAAATTGCACAAAAATGAATTTTCTTTGTAAATAAATATACATTTATTCATGTATATCCATATTGTGCTTTCCGGCGCGCTGCCTCTGGCAGGACAGTGGCATTTATGTTATCATAGGACACAGTCCGCCGCACCTGCGGCAAAAAGGAGCTGCCATGCTGATGGATATGATTCACCTTCTGGCCCAGGAGCTGCATTTGCGCCCCGGTCAGGTACAAGCTGCTGTAGAACTCATTGACCAGGGCAATACCATCCCTTTTATCGCCCGCTACCGCAAGGAAGCCACCGGTTCTTTGGACGATTCCGTTCTCCGGGATCTGAATGATCGTCTTGCTTATCTGCGCAATCTGGAAAAACGCAAAGGAGAGGTTCGTACTGCCATCGACGAGCAGGGAAAGCTGACCCCGGAGCTGGAGGCAGCCCTGGAAGCCGCCCAGACTCTGGCGGCGGTAGAGGACCTGTACCGCCCCTATAAGCAAAAGCGAAAGACCCGGGCCGGTATGGCTAAGGAAAAGGGGCTGGAGCCGTTGGCGCAGGCCATTCTGGCTCAGAACACCCTGGCGGAGCCCCTGACCCTGGCTGCATCCTATGTGAACGCGGAAAAAGGTGTTTCTTCCCCGGAGGAAGCGCTGCAGGGAGCCATGGATATCCTGGCCGAAGGGATTTCCGACGATCCCGGCATCCGGGGGAATCTCAAGCGGCTTATTGCCGCCCGGGGAATGATCACCGCCTCGGGAGACGATGAGGAAAACACCACCTATGCCATGTATTATGATTTTGCCGAGCCGGTTTCCAAAATTGCTCCTCATCGGGTACTGGCCATTGCCCGGGGAGAAAAAGAAGGAATCCTGAAATCTGGCCTGGAGCTGGAGGAAAGCGCCGCTCTGGAGGTAATCCGCCGCGGGGTGATCAAAGCCAACAACGCCTGCGCACGGGCGGTGATGGAAGCGGCTCAGGATGGATACCGCCGCCTTCTTTTCCCGTCGCTGGAGCGGGAAACCTTCTCCACCCTTTTTGAGCAGGCTTCCGAGCAGGCCATCAAAGTATTTGCCGAAAACCTGCATCATCTGCTGATGCAACCCCCTGTCCGGAACCGGGTGGTCCTGGGCCTGGACCCTGCTTACCGCACCGGCTGCAAAATCGCCGTGGTGGACGGTACCGGCAAGGTTTTGGACACCACGGTGGTCTACCCCACCCCGCCCCAGAAAAAAACGGAAGAAGCCAAGGCTGTGCTGACCCGGCTGATCCGCAAACATGGGGTATCGGTCATTTCCATCGGTAACGGCACCGCCTCCCGGGAGTCGGAGCAGTTTGTGGCGGAGCTGATCCGGGAGTTGGGCGGGGATCTCTCCTACATGGTGGTCAGCGAGGCGGGCGCTTCTGTCTATTCCGCCTCCAAGCTTGCCAGTGAGGAATTCCCACAGTTTGATGTTTCTCTCCGCAGCGCCGTTTCCATTGCCCGGCGGCTTCAGGACCCTCTGGCGGAGCTGGTCAAAATCGATCCCAAGGCCATCGGGATCGGACAATACCAGCACGATATGCCTCAAAACCGTCTGGACAGCGCCCTGGGAGGGGTTGTGGAAAGCTGCGTCAATTCCGTGGGAGTAGACCTCAACACAGCATCCCACTCGCTGCTGGGGCATGTGGCGGGGATCAATTCCGCCGTTGCCAAAAACATTGTGGCTTACCGTGAGGAAACCGGCGGCTTTACCGCCCGGCATCAACTGCTGAAGGTCCCCAAACTGGGCAAAAAAGCCTACGAGCAATGCGCCGGCTTTTTGCGCATTCCGGAAGCTGCCGATAAGCTGGACGCCACCGCTGTCCACCCGGAAAGCTACGCCGCTGCCAAGGCCCTGCTGGACCTGTGCGGCTATACTCCGGCTGATATCGGTACCGAGGCCCTTTCCCGACTGCCCGCCCGGGTGGAGGAAATGGGCTGGACGCAGGCAGCCCAGACCGTGGGGGTTGGGGAGCCCACGCTCCGGGATATTGTGGAGGAACTGCTCAAGCCCGGCCGGGATCCCCGCGATCAGCTTCCCGCCCCCATGCTCCGCACCGACGTTATGGAAATGAAGGACCTGAAGCCGGATATGATCCTCACCGGTACGGTCCGCAACGTGCTGGATTTCGGGGCCTTTGTGGATATCGGTGTCCACGAGGATGGACTGGTCCATATTTCCCAGCTTTCCGACCGGTTTGTCCGGCATCCCGGTCAGGTAGTCAAGGTAGGCGATATTGTAAAAGTGCGGGTCCTGGAGGTAGATCTCAAACGCAAGCGCATCAGTCTCTCCATGAAGGGGCTTGACAATCACTGACTTGAGGCTTCAGCCTCCCATTGGGGAATCGTTCCGCTTGCCGGAGCGTACCGCCTTCCCCACCGGGACCGCAAACCTGACAAACGCTCAGGCAAGATTTTTTGTCGCTCCCATGCGGGAACTTTCTTCCCGCAAATGCGCCTTCCCCGTATCTCTGTTTTGGACGCCATGAAATATTCCGTACCTTTTAAAGCTGCGTCCCAGAGCTGCGCAGTGCCTGAGGCACAACAAAAAAAGAACCGCCCAAGGCGGTTCTTTTTTTGCTTATTGATCTGTTGGATCTCAGCCCTCAGAGATAGCGCTCACGGGGCAGGTGTCGGCGCAGGCGCCGCAGCTGATGCAGGTATCGGGGTTGATCTCGTAATGGGAAGCGCCCTCAGAAATCGCCTCCACAGGGCAGCCGGCCGCGCAGGAACCGCAGCTGATGCACTCATCGCTAATAACGTATGCCATATCCATAATCCTCCCTATGATTGGAATTCAAGGTTATTTTATCATAGAATCCTGAAAATGCAACCTTTTTTCAATATTTTTACCCGGAACCTTCCTCCGGCTCTCCCGCAGGCTCCGGACCTGCCCCAGGCTGGTCCGTGGTCAGAGGCTTTTTACCCTCTCCCCGGGGACCGCGGCGGCCCTCCCTGCGGCTCCTGCCGCCCTTGGGGCCCTCTGTTTTTCCTTGGTCCTTGCTCCCTTTTCGTGCCTGTCCCCGGTCTTCTCCCTCCTCGGAAGGCTCCCGGGGAACCTCCTGGAGCGGCTTGGATTCCCGGGGCTTGTCCCCCTTGTCCTCCCCTTTTGCTTCTCCCTTGGCGCGTCCGTCCCGGAGAACGGTCACATCCTTCTTATCAAAGACTGTGACCCCTCCGTCCTGGTTCTTTTCCAGGCGAACTTTCAGCATCCCGGTCAGAAGGCTCACTTCCGTCACCACTCCGGGGCCATCAGGTGTGGCTACCAAAGCCCCTTGCCGCGGCGTGGTACGGATCAGGTCCTCATAGGCCGCCTGCTCATACTTCAGGCAGCACATCAGCCGCCCGCAGGTTCCGGAAATTTTGGTGGGATTCAGGGAAAGCCCCTGTTCCTTTGCCATTTTGATGGAAACCGGCTGAAATTCTCCCAAAAAAGTGGAGCAGCAGAAGGGCTGGCCGCAGATACCAAGGCCGCCCAGCATTTTCGCTTCATCCCGGACGCCGATCTGCCGCAGCTCGATCCGGGTGCGGAATACCGACGCCAGATCCTTCACCAGCTCCCGGAAATCCACCCGTCCCTCGGCTGTGAAATAAAAGAGGATCTTATTGTTGTCAAAGGTATATTCCACATCCACCAGCTTCATGTCCAGCTTGTTGGAAGCAATTTTTTCCTGGCAGATCCGGAACGCTTTCCGCTCTTTTTTGTGGTTTTCCTCGATGCGGCGCAAGTCCTCCTCCGTGGCCGCCCGAATAACCTTTTTCAGGGGCTTGACCACCTCGTCGTCCTCCACCTCCCGGTTGGGGATGGCCACGATGCCGCATTCCACCCCCCGGGCCGTTTCCACGATCACCCGCTGGCCCAGGCGGGTCTGAATATCGGTGGGGTCAAAGTAATAGATCTTCCCCACTTCCTTGAATCTGACTCCGATTACCTCTGCCATGGTTCCTCCCAATCTATAGATTCGGCTTTCCTCCCATCTTCCGGGAGCCAGCCGTATCACGCATATTTACAGACGCCTGCCCTTTTCGGCCAGCAGCGCCGAAAGCAGCGGCGGATACCCGTTGGCGCCGCACAGCTCCCGCAGCCGGTCCAGTTCCTCCCGCAGCCGGATCCCCCGGGCTGTCCCCAGAGAAAATTGCCGGTTCATCTGCGGGTCCATTACCAGCCGCTCCACAATTTCCAGCAAGGAGGCATATTCCTCCCGCTTTTTCTCCCAGGGGGCCAGGGCGGTCATGACGCCGCAGGCATCCCGGGCGGCCAAAGCTTCCAGCGTCGCGGCGGCAGCGGCATATTTTCTGGCGGCAGCAGGATCCGTAAGGATCTCCCGGGCCACTCCCGGGCTCCCGCCCGCCAGCGTCACCGCCCGAGCCCGTTCTTCCTCTCCTTTGCCGGGGAATTCCCGCTCCAGAGCTGTCAGGACTTCTTCCCGCCCCGGCGCCCGGGTACTTACCGTCACCATCCGGGAAAGGATGGTGGGCAGGAGGCGGTATCGGTTATCACAGGTAAAAATAAAAAACGTGTCCTCCGGGGGCTCCTCCATGATCTTCAGCAGAACGTTCTGGACCTCCCGGTCAAGGTTCTGGGCGTCGGTAAGAATATAGACCTTGGCCCTTCCTTCGCTGGGCTTGCGGTAAGCTTCGACCCGCAGGGCGCGGATGTTTTTTTTGCGGAAGCTTTCCCCGCTTCCGTCAGCCAGGATTATATCGCTGTGGGCGCCTGCCATCACCTTGCGGCACTGGAGGCATTCCCCGCACATGGGCCCCTGCTGCCGCTGACACAGAATCGCCCCTGCAAGGGCAAGGGCGAGGAGGGTCCTGCCGGTTCCCGCCTCGCCCTCAATGTTCAGACTGTGCACCAGCCGGCCCTCCGCCAGCATTCCGCTGAGGGCGGAGGGCATCCGGACCCGCAGCAGCTGTTCATCAAACCTTTTCAAAGCGTTCAACGTTCATGACAAAGATGGTGGCTCCGCCGACTGCCACTTCCACAGGCATACCGGCGTACATGCCGGCGCTGAAGGACGCGGTGGAAGGAACCATCTTGGTCCGCTTGCGGCTGTTCTCGGAAATAATGGAAATGGCGGTATCCACTTTCTCATCCTCGGTGCCCACCAGCAAAGTGGTGTTGCCGGACATCAGGAATCCGCCGGTGGTGGCCAGCCGGGTAACCGAGAAGCGCTGTTTGGTCAGTGCGCTGGAGACGCCTGCGCTGTCATCGTTGGATACGATTGCAAGAATCAGTTTCATAGAAGTCAGCCTCCTTCATACGGTCTGGCCCGGGATGCCGGGCGGCGCCGTCTTTGGGAAAGTCGGGGCGACCCAAGGCGCCGGGACTGTCCTTATTGTTATTTTACCACAAAAATCTCCTGGATGCCACTGGTTTTTAGCAACTGAAGCACCGGTGCGGTAATTTCTTCCCCCGGTACCAGCAGGGGCATCCCCGGAGGGCATCGGCTCACCAGCCGGGCGGCGACCCGCTCATAGGCTTCTTCCAGCGGCACCAGCCGGGCGGGCCGTGCCATGGCCTCGGAAATGGTAAGGATCTGCCGGGGCAGGGGCGGCGGCAGGGGCGCCTGGTAGGGGATGGCCGACCGGCCCCGGGGCGCCTGCCCCAGAGCCCTTTCCAGCGTCATCAGCTGCTCCGGCGTGTTCCAGGGGGTCAGCATAAAGACACAGACATTTTCTCCCAGGTATTCCGGCTCCACCCCCTGCTCATCCAGATACCGCCCAAAGCTTTGCCGGGTATATTCCGCCGCGGTAAAGTCCAGGGCGATGCGCACCGGGTCGCAGATCCAGCTGCGGGCCACCCGGAAGCCCCGGGCCTCCGCCGCGGTTTTCAGGCGCTCCACCCGGTTTCCCAGTTCAATATAGGCCGGGCTCCCGCTTTCCATTTCCGGCAGGGCCATATCCGCCGACAGCATGATCAGATAGCTGGGACTGGTGCTGCCAAAAAGAGACATGGCGTATTTGGCGTCTCCGTACAGGTCGCCGTTGGCCAGGTGGAGGGCCGCCGCGCCGGTAAGGGCCGGCAGGGTCTTGTGGAGGGAATCGGCGCACAGGTCCGCCCCCAGGGCAATGGGATGCAGCGCCACAGGAAAGCGGTTGAGGTGCGCGCCGTGGGCATTGTCCACCAGCAGCATCTTCCGATGGCGGTGGCACAAATAGCTGATCTCGCCAATATCCGCCATCTGGCCGAAGTAATCGGGGCTGGTGACGTAAACCGCCACGGCGTCGGGATGCTCCTCCAGGGCGGTTTCAATGTCCTCGGGCCGGGGCGGGAGGGCAATCCCGGGGATTCCTCCCTCCGAGCCGTCTGCGACAGGGCACTCCACCCACACCGGCTCCAGACCCAGCAGCCCCATAGCCGCTACGGCGCTGCGGTGGATGGTGCGGGCGGCAATGATGGTGCGTCCATATTGCCGGGCCATGTACAGCATGGTCTGGATGCACAGCGTACTGCCTCCCGCGGACAGCAGCGCATCTCCCGATCCATAGGCTCCGGCCAGCCGCAGCTCCAGGGTACGGAGGGGGCCGTCGCATTCATACAGGGAGTCTGCCCCCCGGATTTCCGTGATGTCGTAGGGCGCGGCTTCCGCCAGAGGGAAGGGCAGCCGGCCCTTGTGTCCCGGCATGTGGAAGGGCGCAGGATCGCGCCGGCGGATCTCTCCCAGCGCATCAAAAAGCGGCGTTCCCGCCATAGCTGTCACCACCTTGCTGTTTTCCGTTTTTTCTCCGGAGTTTTGTCAGGCCAGATGCGGCGCCCGCCGCACCAGTTCCTTCCGGAATTCCTCCCGGTCCAGGGGCGAGATCTCCAGACGGTAGTACTTCCCCCGCTGGGAAAAATAGATGTAGAGGGGATTTTTGTCCAGTGCCATGGGGACGTATCCGTCCACCGTCGAAATCTTGTTTTCTCCCACCTGGTCCATCTCATCAAAAAGCACCCGGATGACGGACAAGCCGCTGCGCACCTCCAGGGATTCTTCTCCCAGGGTGTAACGGGTACAAAACATCTGGCCCGCCGACACCAGGAAGATCACCCCCAGCGCGCACGCCACAAAGCCTCCCAATATCCAGTTCTGGGCCAGCCAGGCCCAGAGGCTGAAGACCAGCGCCGCCCCGCAGACCCCCGTGGCCGCCGGATAAAAGATCCCCCGACGAGCGGAAAAAACTGTTTTTGTGTCCATTTTCATCAGCCGCCTTTCAGTCTGCGCTTTAATGTCCTCAGGGTTCCGTTGAGCCGCATACCCACGCCGATCAGCGCGGTAACCGCCGGCTTGTAATGGTAATCGAACTCTCCCGCCAGTTCGTCCACCCGGCCGCCAAACCCCCGTTTGAAGCGGTACAGGCCGTACATATGGCCGTTTTCGTTTTCCAGGTCTCCCGAGATCCCCTGAAAATCATACACCGTGCAGCCCGTCTCAATGGCCCACCGGATCATTTCCCACTGCATCAGATAATTGGGCATGACGTTTCGGTGGGCGTTGTCCGACGCGCCGTAAACATAGCAGGTTTTTCCGGCGTAATTGGTGGTAATGGCGCCGCAGACCGGCTCTCCCTGGTAGAAGCCCATATACAGCCTTACATGGACCCCCAGAGCATCCAGCATCCGCTCAAAGTAGCTTTGGGGACGGGTATTGAAGCCGTCCCGGCGCCCGGTAGTCTCATAGATGCGCATAAAATCATCCAGATACTCCTTCCCCACCGGCCGGACTTCCACGCCTTTTTTCATGGCCAGCCGGACGTTGTACCGGGTCTTTTGGGTCAGCCCCATAAAGACCTCCTCCTCGGTACGTCCCGCCAGGGGCAGCCGGTAATTGAACCGGGCCTGGATGGTTTCAAAGCCGTCGGGGCCGTAAAAACGCTTGAAACCCATGTCCTCCATCACCTTGATGAAGAAGGTGTCGTCGGCGGGTACGTCGGGATCAATTTTGAAGGTATGGGCATTGTGGATCCCGGCCAGAACGTCCACCCCCGCCTTCAATTCCCGAAGGACCGCCAGATCCTTCAGGTCACAGACCGGGCCCCGCGGGCTGTACATAAACGCCGTCCCCAGCAGCGGCACTTTCTGGATCAGCACCCCGCAGGCTCCCACGATCTTTCCTTCCCCATTCCGGGAAACCACCGCTTCAAACTGCCAGTTGCTCTTCACCTGCTGCCAATGGACCGATTGGGTAAACTCTCCCCTGGGATGGCGGGACACAAAATCCTCATATTCCCGGTATTGTTCCCTACGCAATATTTCCATCATACGGGTCTCTCTCCATTTCTCTTACTCGCTTCCGGCGGGCTTCTCCCCTTGCGGGGCGGCATTTCCCGTCAGGGCCAGGTTCCGCTCCAGTACACGGCGTCCCCGCCAGCCGTAGCTTTTTTGTTCCAGAAGTCTGTCCAGTTTCTCTTCCGTCACCACAGGGGTCAGGTTCTGCCGCAGCCGCAGGACCGGGGTCAGGGGAAGATCACGGTTCCAAGGGCATGCGTCGGTACAAATATCGCATCCCCATACCAGCCCCCCGGCTGTTACCTGCGCCGCTTCCCAACGGTCCAGCTCCCCTTTTTTCTGGGTAATAAAGGACCGGCAGCGGTTTCTGTCCAGCCCCTGCCCGGTAAGGGCTCCCGTGGGGCAGGCGTCCACGCATCGCCGGCACTCGCCGCAGCCCGTCTCCGGAGATGCGCTCCGGGGCAGCAGTTCCAGATCTGTAATCACTTCACAGATAAAGACCCGGCTCCCCCATACGGGAGCGATCAGCTGACCGTTGCGGCCCCGGTGTCCCAGTCCGGCCCGGCAGGCAGCCTCTACCTCCGGGAGAGGGGAGCTGTCCACAAAGGGCAAAAAAATCCCTTGGGGAAATTCCCGCCGGAGGGCAGCGCACACATCCTCCAGTATTTCCCCCGCCACAGCGTGATAATCATCGCAGACCGCATACCGGGCCACATTGCGTCCGGGATGGTCTCCGGTGCAGTAAGGCAGCAGCAGCACCACTACCGACCCCCGCTCCGGTACCCGCCCCAGAGCCCGGCAGGGGATCAGCTTCTCCCGCTCCGGCAGGGGGCAGATTCCCAGGGATGGGACTCCATGGGGTGACGCCGCAGCGGTGGCCGCCTCCAGAACGCGGCAGGTGCGCTGACGGAGGATTTCCTGCTCTTCCATCAGCTTTGAAAAAGGGTGGAAATCCTGGGAATATCCACTCCGTTGTCCTTTTCATACCGGCTTCCGGCAAGCAATTCCCGGAGTTCGCTCAGGGTGACCACTGTCCCCGCGCCTCCGGAGATGTAGCTGTGGACATGCTTGCCTGTAGCGGGAACAAACCATGCCACCTGCATTTTGTAGATTTCCTCCCGGGCAAAGATCCGGCGGAGAAGTGCCTCGGCCTTCTCACATTCTACGCAGGGATTGGGCACCGTCCTGCGGTTGACGGCCTTTTCCTCCTCGCCGTCGGTGCAGGTCCAGCGGGAATCTCCCAGATTGCCGTAGTAAAATCCTTTTTCGTGGATATCCTTAAAAAGGAACACTCCCCAGGGCGACACCACCACATGGTCCAGCCGGGCGGATTCTCCTTCAAAAGAGACGGACACATCCCGGAGGACCTTCCATCCCCGAAGGGCGCCCATCTTCCGCAGTGTGCGGTGAACGGTATTTTTGGTTATCCCGCTTTTGAAATAGGTAATATAAGCCCGGATCAGCAGAAAGGCCAGTGTGCCCAGACAAATGGCCGTAACACACCAATACAGAATTTCTGTTGCCGCATAAGTTCTTCCAAAAAGTTCCACGTTGGTATTCCTCCGTTGCCGATTCTTTTCACAGCGGCCCGGCAGGCATTCCCGCCTCCCCCGGCCCCCTGGATCATTGCTTTTCTCATTTTAGCACAAGTTGCCCTTTTTGCAAACAAATCCCTTTGCCCTTGTGGGGCCAAGGGGTAAATAAATCTTAAACAAAGTCTGAATAACTTTTCCGTTCCTTGACACCCGCCGCCTTTGCGGGTAAAATTGTGTATGTACCGCCGCCCTGTACAGGGCGGTGATTTTAAGGGAAGGGGGGCGCGCCTTGCAAAAATTTCTTCTGATTATGGCCTGCATCATTGTTACCATTATTTTTGCCCTTCAGGGTTTTGCGCCCCGGTATTCTCTCCCCACAGCCGATGAGTTGGAATCCGGCGGGGAAGAAGCCAGCGCCGACGCGCCTCAGCAGGCTCTGGCCGAAATCTATTTTGATGTAGACATTATGGGCGTGGAGGAAGCCACCCCCCAGCGTCTGGAAAATGACTTCGGCATCGACCCTTCCATTTACGATTCCTGCGCCGGGCGCTATACCGACGGACGCTTCGGCATTGCCGATGTCATCATGCTCAGCCCCCGCCCCGGCAAGGAGGAAGAGGTGCGGGAGGCACTCCAGACCATCAAGCTTTCCCGTATGAGCCTGTTCCGCAACTACGATATCTACAATTCCTATGAACTGGCCGAAAACGGCTCCATCTTCCAGCGGGGAGATTATTATATCCTTACCATGATTGAAAATGAAGAAGCTGTCCGGGAGATCATTGAAGCCTATATCCCGCGGTGAGTCGTTTTCACGGGTTTTATACTTTTCCATATCAAACTAAAAACGCTGGGCGCCTCAGGTGTCCGGCGTTCTGCAAAGGAGCGTTTTGACATGATCTGCATCAAAAACAGCACCATCCACGACGCGGTCCGCCGGGAGCCCTGGCAGGGGGATATTCTGGTAAAGGACGGAAAAATTGCCGCCATCGGCCCTGACCTGGCCATTCCCGAAGGCTGCCAGGTCATCGATGCCGCCGGCCGGCAGGTGTACCCCGGTTTTGTGGAGGCTCACTGCCACATTGGTCTGGACGGCAGCGGCATCGGCTTCGAGGGATGCGATTACAGCGAATTCAACGACATTTTCAGCCCCCAGCTCCGGGCCATTGACGGCATCCAGCCCATGGACCCCGCCTTTCGCCAGGCGGCTGAGGCAGGCATCACCACCGTCTGCACCGGCCCCGGCTCGGCCAATGTGCTGGGCGGACAGTTTGCTACCATCAAAACAGTGGGCCGCCGGGTGGACAGGATGATCGTCCAGGCCAACGCCGCCATGAAGTGCGCCTTTGGCGAAAACCCCAAGCGGACTTACAAGGACAAGGGAAATTCCTCCCGGATGTCCACCGCTGCCAAACTGCGCGAGGCCCTCTTCCGCGCCCGGGAGTACCAGGCAAAGCTGGAAGCAGCCGGTGATGACCTTTCCAAGCGTCCGCCCTTTGATATGAAGCTGGACGCTCTGCTGCCCGTCCTTCGGGGAGAAATCCCTCTGAAGGCCCATGCTCACCAGGCGGACGACATTTTTACCGCTCTGCGGATCGCGCGGGAGTTTGGCGTGCGCATCACCCTGGAGCATGTTACCGAAGGCCATCTCATTGCCGAGGAACTTGCGGAAGAAAATGTCCTTCTGGCGGTAGGGCCTGCCCTTACCCACGCCTCCAAGTTTGAATTGAGGAACATGACCTTTGCCACTGCCGGCATTTTGGCCAAAGCCGGCTGCCAGGTGTCCATCATCACCGATTCCCCGGTCATCCCCCAGTCCTACCTTCCCCTCTGTGCCGCCCTGGCCGTCAAGAGCGGTATGGATGAATTCGACGCTCTCCGGGCTATCACCATCAATCCTGCCCGGCACATCGGCGCGGCGGACCGGGTAGGTTCTCTGGAGGTGGGCAAAGACGCCGATATTGTCATTATGACCGGCTCCTGCTTCGATGTAGCTTCCGTTGCAGAAACCGTCCTCATTGACGGGAAGCCCATCTGAACATATTTGGTTTTATATATGCAAAAGCCTTCCGCGCCATGGCGCGGAAGGCTTTTGCATGAGACAGGCAACAGGAGGATCGCTCCTTGTTCCCGGCAGACGACTGCATCTCCGTATGGATCGGTTCACTGGATCTCAATGCGGCGGGCAGTGGGGGCCTGCGCTTCCGCCTTGGGAAGCTCCAGCTCCAGCAGCCCGTTGGTGTAGTTTGCCTTGATATCCGCCACGCGGATGCCGGACACATCAAAGCTGCGCATAAAGGAACCATAGGTGCGCTCTCTGCGGACAAAGGAATCCTTCTCCTTTTCCTCCTTTTCGGCGTTGTGCTCGGCGCTGATCACCAGGCGGTCGCCGTCCAGGTCGATGTGGATATCCTTCTTCTCAAAGCCGGGCAGCTCGGCACGAAGCAGGTATTTGTCGCCCTGATCCAGCACGTCGGTACGGATGGCGGAAAAGCCCGCATCCAGGCTGCCGAAAAAGTTCTTCTCCATCTGGTCGAAGTAATCGCTCAGGCCTCTTTCTTTCCGTCCAAAGGGCATCAGTTCAAACATACAAATTCCTCCTTCACTATTTTGGGGCCCCGGCCATCAGGTGGGCCAAGACCGATATTGTATGGATTCTGTCGGGGTTTTTGATCCTTTCGACGGTTCCTATTATAGGAGGGGCTTGTTACAAAACAAGGCATAAAATATGTATAAATCGTAAAAATTAGCACTCTATATGTTAGAGCGCTAATTTCTTGTTTGTGCCCTTTTTCTGCAGCCCTGATGCGCAAATGCAAAAGGTGTTGATTTTCCCGCCACCCGGCTGCGGACCCGAGGCGGAAAGCTGTCCGGCGCTCAGCAATACCCACTTTTTGGCAGAGGCAGGGCATTTGCAGCACGCTCCCTGCCGCCGGCGCTCCCTGATGGATAACCGGCAGCATCCCTGTGCCAATCTCCGTCTTCCGCCATATTTTCAGGAAAAGTTCCAAATTTCATGGTTCCAGCAGCACCCCAGCATTTTCTGCGGTCAGACGCAGGGGGAATCTTATATCGCACCGTCTGGGCCATGCCAAAGGCTGCACCTTTGCCAAAGCAAATAAAAGCCCGCCGGAGCGGCGGGCTTTTGTGCCAAAAATCCATAAAACCCCAAAGATGAAACCATCCGGGCAAACAGGCGTAAATGATACCGCATTATCTAAAACTGAGGGGCGCCGCTTCACTTTTTCGCTTCTTGCCGGTTTTCGCCTTCAGCTGAGAAGCGTCCCTGCTTTTCCTTCCGCAGCAGAAGCCGGGCCACCCAGGGGGTGCGCACGGCAATGGCTTCCCGGGGGCACATCTCCTGGCAGCAGTAACACCGGATGCACCGGTCGTACCGGTAATGGGGCGGCTGGCCGGGCCTTGATCCCGGCACCAGCGCCTTGCCGGGTACCGGACAGCTTTGAACACAGACGCCGCAGCCCACACACAATTCCCGGCGGATATAGGGCTTTTTCTGGATCATCCGCAAAAGACGGCGGCCGGTTCCGCCACGGTCGGGCTGGATCGGGTCCCGGCAAACGTCAAAATCTTTTTTCCCCCACCGCTCCGCCGCTTCTCCGGGAGTCATCTCCCCCAAGGGAGTCAGGACTCGGATCTCCTCCGGTTTCCACCGCCCCACTCCTGCCGCTTCACAGGCCCGGCTGGTAGGCACCAGCGCAGGGTCCAGATTCATCAGGGCGCACATCACGCTGTCCAGCGCCGCCGGATCGGCGGAAAAGAGCAGTACACCCATTTTTACCGGCTTGCCGGCCGCCGGCCCGTTCCCCTCCATGGCTACAATGCCGTCCATGATATGGAGCCGGGGCTTGAGCAGCAAATGAAGATCCGCCAGCATTCCCGCAAAGGACGCAGCGTCGGAATATCGGGCGTGACCCAACCCTTTTTCCAGGCCATAAACACAGCCGTACAGGTTCTTGACCGCGCCGGTGACCCGCTGAAGCGCATGGGTCTTCATTTTAGGGAGGTTAATGATGAGTTCGGCATCCGCCGCTCCCGGGCACAGGACAAACCGGCGGCAGGTGTGGCCCCGGGGGAACTCCGTCTCCCTGCCATGTTCAAAATCGGCCTGGGAAATTCCCAGTTCCCCAGCCGCCTGTGCAATCCCACAGGCTTCCGCCACCCGGGCAGGGGTGTCTGTTACAGGGTTACCGGGAGAATCCCCGTAAAAAATATGGGTGCAGCCCCGTTTCTGCAAAGCCCGCGCCACACCCCGGAATACTGCCGGATGCGTGGTAATGGCTCTTTCCGCAGAAGCGTGGCGAAGGAAGTTGGGCTTAAGCAGGACATTCCGTCCCGCCAACTCCGGCAGGATGTTCTGCCCCAGCAGCGCCAGACCTTCCTCCACAGCCGCCTCCACCCGATCAGGGGCATAGTCGGGACAGGAGACCAGCGCCACACTGCTTTTGAGATTCTGTTCCATAGGCACGCTCCTTTTCTTCGGCTCTGTTTTCTCCCAGGGATCCGATGTTGGAACAAAATTGTACGGATTGGACAGGATTTCCTCTATTTTGTGGAAGGATTCCTTGGGACATTATATCACAAAAATCCCGGGACTTGTGCTATAATTGGAACATTCCGCACCAGTCTGAAAAGAGGTTCTTCTGTTATGAAAATTTGTCTGCAACTGGCCATCCTGTTTGGCGTTTGCCTGGCAGGAGAGGGGCTTTCGGTCCTGCTGCCCTTCCCCTTTCCCGCCAGCGTAGCAGCCATGCTGCTTTTGCTCCTGCTTTTTGTTCTCCGGGTCCTGAGGGTTCCGGCAGTGGAGGAAACCGCCGATTTCTTCCTGCGCACTATGGCCCTGCTTTTTGTTCCTGCCACCGTGGCCATCCTCAAATCCCTGGAGACCGTACGTGACATCCTTTTCCCCCTTCTCATTATCTGCGTGCTCTGTACCGTTTTCACCTTTCTGGCAGCCGCCGGCGCCGCTACTCTGGTGATCCGGCTCCAGGAACGCTTCGCCTCCAAAGGAGGGGTTCGTCATGACTGAGCTGCTGTATAATCCGTTCTTCGGCATCGCTCTGACCCTGGCGGGTTATTCCGCCGGGGCATGGCTGGCCCGCCGCATAGGGGGTCCGCTGGGGAACCCTCTGATTTTGGGTTCCGGTCTGGTGATCGGCTTTCTGCTTATCACCGGGATTCCTTTGGACGCTTATTTTGCGGGGGCCGACCTGATTTCCCTTCTGCTCCCCCTGGCTACCGCGGTTCTGGCTGTATCCATCTACCGGAATCTGGAAATGCTCAAAGCCAACCTGCTGCCGGTTCTGGCAGGGTGCCTGACGGGAGCCGCCACTTCCATCATCAGCGTGCTTCTTCTGTGCCGCCTCTTTGGGATCGACCAGACCATCACCCTCTCCCTGGTTCCCAAATCCGTCACCACGCCCATCGCTCTGGAGCTTTCCGAAACCCTGGGCGGCATCCCTGCCATTACTGTGGTATCGGTGATGCTTACCGGATTGCCCGGAGTCGTGGTGGCCCCCCTCCTCATCCGCTGGCTCCGCCTGCGCAATCCCGTGGTCATCGGCCTGGCTATGGG
>CASEAH010000015.1 GCA_949285935.1 uncultured Oscillospiraceae bacterium | reverse complement strand
TGGACTGCGGTATGGACTGCAATCGGCAGTATCCTTTTGTATTTTGCGGCGCTGATGTCCACTCATATCGCTGCTTTCCGCACGGCACGGAATATCCGGCATGCAGCCATGTCCCATGTGCTGAAGCTGCCTCTGGGCTTTTTCACCGGAAACCAGTCCGGACGTCTGCGAAAACTGATCGATGACAACGCAGGTCTCACCGAGGATCTGCTGGCACATAAGCTCCCTGACCTGGCAGGAACCGTGGTGACGCCGATCGCCGCTGTTGTCATGCTGTTCCTCTTTGACTGGAAAATGGGGCTTTTGTGCCTGCTCACCATGGTTCTTGCCCTTCTTTCCATGTGTCTGATGATGGGCGGGAAAAATGCAGGGTTCTTCCATCGATATCAGAAGGAAATTGAACGCATGAGCGGTGAGGCGGTGGAATATGTGCGGGGCATCCCGGTTGTAAAGATGTTCCAGCAGACGGTCTACTCCTTCAAGGCCTTTTACGCCGCCATAAAGGATTACAGTGATCTGGCCAGTCAGTATGCCATGAGCTGCCGCGTCGGGCAGACCTGTTTTCTGACTTTTATCAACGGCGCATTCGCCCTGCTGATCCCGGCGGCTCTGCTGCTGACCTCCGGCGGAAATGTCAGGACCGTACTGGTAAATTTTATCTTCTACGCCCTGTTCGCTCCCGCCTGCGGACAGATGATCAACCGGATCATGTACATGAGCGAAGCCGTCATGGAAGCGGACGAAGCTGTGGGACGGCTGGATGAAATCCTCGGCCAGGAACCTATGGAAACAGCAAAAATTCAGAAACGCCCGGCGGACGCCGCCGTATCCTTTGACCATGTGACCTTTGCCTATCCCGGCGCAGACCGCCCGGCTCTGGACAATGTATCCTTCACTGTCCGCCCCGGCCAGGTAGTGGCGCTGGTGGGACCGTCCGGCGGCGGCAAGACCACAGCCGCAAGCCTGATTCCCCGCTTCTGGGATACCGACAGTGGAACCGTCTTGATCGGCGGAATCAATGTCCGGGAGATGAACTCAGAAGATCTGATGAAACAGGTGGCTTTTGTCTTTCAGGATACCCGGCTGTTTAAAGAAAGCCTTATGGAAAATATCCGGGCTGCCAGACCGTCTGCTTCCAGAGAAGAGGTCATGGCTGCCGCCCATGCCGCCCAGTGCGACGACATTCTGAGAAAGCTGCCGCAGGGGCTGGATACTGTGGTGGGAACAAAAGGCGTTTATCTGTCCGGCGGCGAGCAGCAGAGAATCGCTCTGGCGCGGGCCATTTTGAAAGACGCTCCCATCGTAGTGCTGGATGAAGCCACTGCTTTTGCCGACCCGGAAAATGAGCATCAGATCCAGAAGGCCTTTGAATTGCTGACAAAGAACAAAACCGTGCTGATGATCGCCCACAGGCTGTCTACCGTACAGGACGCGGATTCCATCATCGTCTTAAGCAGCGGAAAGATCACCGAACAGGGCAGCCATGCAAGCCTGCTTGCACAACATGGCGTTTATGCCGCCATGTGGGAAGAATACCGGCGCAGCGGCCGGTGGAGAGTTGGAAATCCCGCAGGGGGATACCTATATGCCCAGAAAACAGGGCGGAAAAGCAGAAAGGAGGAAGCGGTATGACAAAGAAATTACAGCACATATTTGCTCTCAGCGAAAAAGGAGCAAAAGATCTGGTAAAAGCCGTGATATGGTGCTTTGTGTGCAACTTAAGCCTGATGCTTCCGGTAGGCGCCGTCCTGTTTACAGTGCAGCATCTCTTGGATTCCATGGAAAACGGAAACAATCCTGTGGATGGATTCTGGATCTATACAGGCTTTGGAGCGGCTGTCCTGATCCTTCTGTTCATTCTCCACTGGTTCCAGTACGCTTCCCTGTATCTGGCAACCTATAAGGAGAGTGCCAACAGGCGGGTAAGCCTTGCGGAAACTCTGCGCCGCCTTCCCTTAAGCTTTTTCGGGAACCGGGATCTGAGCGACCTGACATCCACCATGATCGCGGACTGCTCCAGTCTGGATCAGATGTTTTCCCACTATGTGCCCCAGCTGTTTGCTTCTGTTTTCTCCACACTGGTGATCGGCATTGCCATGTTCCTTTGCGACTGGAGAATGGCGCTTGCCGTATTGTGGGTGGTGCCGGTGGCAGTCCTGCTCACAGCAGGGAGCAAGAAGATCCAGGATTCCTTCGGTACTAAAAATATATTAAACAAGAGGGCGGCAGCCGACTACATTCAGGAAGGACTGGAAACCATACGTGATATCAAAGCCTGCTGCCGGGAGGAAGCCTACATGGGGAAACTGGAGGAAAAGCTGGCCGTCATGGAGAAAGGCTCCATCCACTCAGAGCTGGCAACCGGCGTGTTTGTTTGCTCCGCACAGGCTTTCATGCGTCTGGGTCTGGCGACTACCATCCTGACCGGAGGAGCGCTTCTGGCAGCCGGGGAGATCTCTTTCCTCTATTTTCTGGGATTCCTCTTTGCCGCCGCAAGACTTTACGATCCGCTGGGGCTGGCACTTCAGAATATCGCCGCCACCTTCAATACCAAACTGCAGATTGAACGGATGCGTTCCATTCTGGAACAGCCGGTACAGGAAGGCTCAAAAGAGTTTGCTCCAAAGAACTGCGATATCACATTTGACCATGTTTCCTTTGCCTACCGGGAAGGGGACGGCGTGCTGGAGGATGTAAGCTTCACCGCCAGACAGGGAGAAGTTACCGCTCTCATCGGTCCCTCCGGAGGCGGGAAATCCACTGCATGCAAACTGGCCGCCCGTTTTTGGGACGTTACCGGAGGGAAAGTCACCCTTGGAGGGGTGGATGTATCCGGTGTGGATCCGGAAACACTGTTAAAATATTATTCCATGGTATTTCAGGACGTTGTTCTATTTCGGGATACGGTTATGGAAAATATACGCCTTGGCCGCCGGGGAGCCACGGATGAGGAAGTCATCGCAGCAGCCAAAGCCGCCCGGTGCGATGAATTTATACAAAAGCTCCCGAAAGGCTATCAGACCATGATCGGAGAAAACGGCTCCACCCTCTCCGGCGGCGAGCGGCAGAGGATCTCCATCGCCCGCGCTCTTTTGAAGGATGCACCTGTCATTCTCCTTGACGAGGCGACTGCCAGCCTGGATGTAGAGAACGAAAGTGCTGTTCAGGAAGCTCTCTCCCGCCTGCTTCAGGGCAAGACAGTGCTGGTCATCGCCCACAGGATGCGCACTGTCGCCGGGGCAGACCACATCGTTGTGCTGGAAAACGGGCATGTGGCACAGCAGGGCACTCCGGAAGAACTGATGGAACAGGGCGGTCTTTACCGCCGTATGGTGGAACTTCAGAAAGAAACGGCCCGGTGGAAGCTGGGAACGTAGCAGCCGCTCTCACCGAAAAAAATGAAAACGGCCCGTATGTTAAGAAAATTTCTTTTCATACGAGCCGCTCCTTTATGCAGTTCCATAAGGATGTTCTTCCTTGTCCTCCGTATCTTTCAACAATTCTCCCAGTCCAATCCTTCTCAGATTGGTAATCCGTTTTGCCATGATCTCCGGCGAGACCGGCATATCTTCTTTAATCCATTCAATAGTCATGCCTGCCGAGGCCATGGAATGATACTTTGTAAAGAAACGGAGCTCTTCCATCACCGGCTTTTCTCTCATACCACTTTTCATGATACTGAAGATCCCATTCAAAGGGATGTTCCAGCATATAGTTTTTCAGGCAGTTCTGCCCGCACATCATAACAGCGGGTTTCATGAAAAAATGATATTTCTCCGCCCGCAGGAAATAATCCTTCAGATTTTCATAATATCCCTTTTCCGAGTCTGTATTATGAAAATTTGTCAGCACGCGGTCATAATAGATCCAGTGGATCAGATCCTCCTTATCCTTGAAATGATTGTAAAATCCCTGTCTGCTGACCCCGGTCTTTTCCCGGATGTCTTTGATCGTAATCGCTTTCAGTTCCTTTGTCCTGCACAGATCCAGCATGGCATCCGCCACGATCTGTTTGATATTGATT
>CASEAH010000014.1 GCA_949285935.1 uncultured Oscillospiraceae bacterium | reverse complement strand
CCCTCCACATTTTTGTACAGATCGTTGCCGCTGCGCTCGCTGTGGCCCATTTTGCCCAGGACGCGGCCGTCGGGAGAGGTGATGCCCTCAATGGCCCACAGGGAGCCGTTGGGATTATGCCGCAGATCCATGGTGGGATTGCCTTCCAGATCCACATACTGGGTTGCTACCTGACCGGCGGCAGCCAGCTGGGCGATCAGTTCCTGAGGAGCCACAAAGCGGCCCTCTCCGTGGGAAATCGCCACCGTGTGGACGTCTCCGGCAGAGCACCGGGACAGCCAGGGGCTGAGGTTGGAGGCCACCCGGGTGCGCACCAGCATACTCTGGTGGCGGCCGATGGTGTTGAACGTGAGGGTGGGGCAGCTTTGGTCGGTGTCAATGATCCGGCCATAGGGCACCAGGCCCAGCTTGATGAGGGCCTGGAAGCCGTTGCAGATGCCCAGCATCAGGCCGTCACGGCTGTCCAGCAGGGTATGGACCGCCTGGGTGATCCGGGGATTGCGGAAAAATGCGGTGATGAACTTGCCGGAGCCGTCCGGCTCGTCGCCGCCGGAAAAGCCGCCGGGAATGACCACGATCTGGCTCTGACCCATCAGCTGCTCCATCCGGCGGATACTTTCCGCCACATCGCCGGGAGTCAGGTTGCGCAGCACCATGATCTCCGGGTCGGCTCCTGCCCGGCGCAGCGCCCGGGCGGTGTCATACTCGCAGTTGGTGCCGGGGAAGACGGGGATCAGGGCCTTGGGCCGGGCAATCCCCACCTTGGGGGCCTTGCGGCTGGCGGCGGCAAAGGTCACGGTTTCCACCGGAGCGGTCTGGCTGCCGGGGGCCGAGCGATAGGGAAGAACCGGTTCCAGCTTGCTCTCCCAGGCTTCCCGTACACCCGCCAGATCCACCGTCTCGCCGCCGGCGGAGAAGGTATAGGCATCGGTGGTGCGGCCCAGGAGGACGCCTGCGTCGGCGCCGTCGGCCAGCTCCAGCACAAAGCTGCCGTACTGCCAGCCAAAGAGCTTCTTCTCATCAAAGGAAGGATCGATTTCCACGCCCAGGCGGTTGCCCGCTCCCATCTTGAAGAGGGCTTCGGCCACGCCGCCATGGCCGGGGACTGCGGCGGCCAGTACCTTGCCCTCCCGGATCAGCTCTTCCACCTGGTCCAGCAGGGCCAGGCAAGCTTTGGAATCAAAGGGGTCGGCGGAAAGAAGGGCCAGACGGCTGCCGGCTTTCTTGAACTCGGGGGAAAGGACCCGGTCGGTCTTGCCGGGAGCCACGGCGAAGGACACCAGGGTGGGGGGCACATCCAGATCCTCAAAGCTGCCGGACATGCTGTCCTTGCCGCCGATGGCGGCGATCCCCAGGTCCAGTTGGGCGCTGAGAGCTCCCAGCAGGGCGGCAAAGGGCTTGCCCCAGCGCTGGGGCTGGGTGCGCAGCCGCTCAAAGTATTCCTGGAAGGTAAGGTAGGTATCCTTGCGGCTGAAGCCGGAGGCTACCAGCCGGGAAACGCTCTCCACCACTGCCAGGTAGGCGCCGTGGTAGGGGCTCTGCTCCGAAAGGAAGGGGTTGAAGCCCCAGGCCATACCGGAGCAGGTGGTGGTCTCGCCCTCCACCGGCAGCTTGGCGGCCATGGCCTGAGCGGGGGTCAGCTGGGTGCGGCCGCCAAAGGGCATCAGCACCGTAGCCGCGCCGATGGTGCTGTCAAACCGCTCGCAAAGCCCCTTGCGGGAGCAGGTGTTCAGGTCGGTCATCAGGCTGCGGAACTTCTCCTCCAGGGTGCTGCCCCGGACGGGAGAGCGGTCCTCCACCCGGGCGGCAGGCACCGCCACCGAGGCGTGCTTTTCCGCACCGTTGGAGTTGAGGAATTCCCGGGAAATATCCACAATGGTGCGGCCTTTCCAGGTCATCCGCAGACGGGGCTCCTCCGTGACCCGGGCCACCAGAGTGGCTTCCAGGTTCTCCTCCCCGGCTTTTTCCAGGAAGGTATCCAGATCCCCGGCATCCAGCACCACGGCCATCCGCTCCTGGCTCTCGGAGATGGCCAGCTCGGTGCCGTCCAGGCCGTCATATTTTTTGGGCACGGCGTCCAGGTCGATGGCCAGGCCGTCCGCCAGCTCGCCGATGGCTACCGAAACGCCGCCGGCGCCAAAGTCGTTGCACCGCTTGATCAGGCGGGTGACCTGGGGATTGCGGAACAGCCGCTGAAGCTTCCGTTCCACAGGGGCGTTGCCCTTCTGCACCTCGGCGCCGCAGGTCTCCAGGCTCTGGAGACCGTGGGCCTTGGAAGAACCGGTGGCGCCGCCGCAGCCGTCACGGCCGGTACGGCCGCCCAGCAGCACAATGACGTCTCCGGGCTGGGGCCGCTCCCGGCGGACGTTGGCAGCGGGAGCCGCGCCCACCACCGCGCCGATCTCCATCCGTTTGGCGGCATAGCCGGGATGGTACAGCTCATCCACCTGGCCGGTGGCAAGGCCGATCTGGTTGCCGTAGGAGCTGTAGCCCGCGGCGGCGGTGGTCACCAGCTTCCTCTGGGGAAGCTTGCCGGGCATGGTGTCCTCCACCGGGCGCAGGGGATCTGCGGCGCCGGTGACACGCATGGCCTGATACACATAACTCCGCCCGGAGAGGGGATCCCGGATGGCGCCGCCGATGCAGGTGGCGGCCCCACCAAAGGGCTCGATCTCGGTGGGGTGGTTGTGGGTCTCGTTCTTGAACATCAGCAGCCAGTCCTCATCCCGGCCGCCGTTGTCCACCGTGATGTGGATGGAGCAGGCGTTGATTTCCTCCGACTGGTCCAGATTCTCCAGCAGGCCCTGGTGCTTCAGGTACCGGGCGCCGATGGTGGCCATATCCATCAGGGTGATGGGTTTGCCCTCCCGGCCCAGCTCCCGGCGCAGGTCCAGATACCGGTCATAGGCCCGGCGGACGTCGCTGTCAGCAATCTCCGCATGGTCCAGAATGGTGCCGAAGGTGGTATGGCGGCAGTGGTCCGACCAATAGGTGTCGATCATCCGCACCTCGGTAATGGTGGGGTTGCGCCCCTCGGAGCGGAAATACTCCTGGCAGAAAGCGGCGTCATCCACATCCATGGCCAGGCCGTACCGGGCCACAAAGGCCTCCAGGCCCGCCCGGTCCAGGGCGGTAAAGCCCTCCAGGGTCTCCACATGATCGGGGACGGGATATTCCACCGCCAGGGTGGACTTCTCCGCCAGATCCGCCTCCCGGCTCTCCACGGGGTTGATGAAATACTTTTTGATCCGGGCCAGCTCCTCGGGGGAAACCGAGCCGGAAAGGAGGAACACCCGGGCGGTGCGCACCAGGGGGCGCTCCCCCTGGGAGACCAGCTGGATGCACTCGGCACAGGAATCGGCCCGCTGGTCAAACTGGCCGGGCAGGTACTCGGTGGCAAAAACCGCATCGGCGCCCTGGGGCAGGGTGTCCCAGGTCACGTCCAGCTGCGGCTCGGAAAAGACAATGGGCAGACACCGGCGGAACAGGTCTTCGTCCATGCCCTCCACATCGTAGCGGTTGAGCAGGCGCAGGCCGGTGACTCCGGTAATGCCCAGCAGATCCCGGATCTCCGTCAGGAAGCCCATGGCTTCCACGTCGTAGGGCTTACGTTTTTCCACATAGATTCTGAAAACAGACATGGTTTCTCTCCCAATCTTACTGAGTTGTGTCAGGAATGGCGCTCCGCCGGCAAAAGCCAGGAACAGGGCGCTCCGTCCTGCTTTCAGCCCAGGGCGGCCAGCGCCCGGGCGCCGATGTCGCTGCGGCGGTGGACCCCTTCAAAGGTGATCCGGTCGCTGGCGGCATAGGCCTTGTCCACTGCCTCCCGCAGGGTGGGTGCGGTGGCGGTGACGCCCAGTACCCGCCCGCCGGAAGTAACCAGGGCGCCGTCCTCCCGGACCTTGGTGCCGGCGTGGTAGACGGTGGCGTCACACCCGGGGATCTGGCCTTTTTCCAGCCCGGAAATGGGCAGCCCCTTGGGGTAGGACTGGGGGTATCCGCCGCTGGCCAGGATGACGCAGCAGGCACTGCCGTCGCTCCACTCCACCGGAGTCTGGGCCAGGGTGCCCTTGACAGTGGCTTCCATGATGGTGAGGAGATCACTCTTGAGCAGGGGAAGCACCACCTGGGTCTCGGGGTCGCCGAAGCGGCAGTTATACTCAATGACCCGGGGGCCCTTGGGGGTAAGCATCAGGCCGAAATAGAGGCAGCCCCGGAAGGGACGGCCCTCGGCCTTCATGGCCCGGATGGTGGGCAGGAAGATGGTCTCCATGCATTCCCGGGCCACCTGGGGGGTGTAATAGGGGTTGGGGGCCACCGTGCCCATACCTCCGGTGTTCAGGCCCTTGTCGCCGTCCAGGGCCCGCTTGTGGTCCATGGAGGACACCATGGGCACTACCGTTTCCCCATCGGTGAAGCTGAGGACGGACACCTCCGGGCCGGTGAGGAACTCCTCAATGACCACCCGGCTGCCGCTTTGGCCGAAGACCTTGTCCTCCATGATCTCATGGATCGCCTGACGGGCATCCTCCCGGGTGGCGCAGATGAGAACGCCCTTGCCCAGCGCCAGGCCGTCGGCCTTGACTACCAGGGGCACCGGAGCCTCTTCCTCCACATAGGCCAGGGCCTTGGCCGGGTCGTCAAAAACCCGGTAATCCGCTGTGGGGATGCCGTACTTTTTCATCAGGTCCTTGGAAAAGACCTTGCTGCCCTCGATGATGGCGGCCTTCTTGTCCGGGCCAAAGGCGGGGATGCCCGCTTCGGCCAGGGCGTCCACCATGCCCAGGCAAAGGGGATCGTCAGGAGCCACCACGGCAAAGTCAATGGCATGCTCCCGGGCATAGGCCACCACACCGGGGATATCGGTGGCGGCAATGGGGGCGCAGACAGCGTCCTGAGCGATGCCGCCGTTGCCCGGCAGGGCGTGGATCTCGGTAACAGTGGGGTTTTCTTTCAGTTTGCGGATGATGGCGTGTTCACGGCCGCCTCCGCCTACTACCAGAAGCTTCATACAGAGTTTCCTCCCGGTCAAACAGTCATACTGTCCTCCCCGGGGCCGGTCTGCCGCCTCCTTGGGCGGCCAGCGTCCTGCTCCCGGGGAGCGTCTTTCTCAGTGATGGAACAGGCGGATGCCGGTGAAGGCCATGGCCATGCCGTACTTGTCGCAGGTGGCAATGACCTGATCGTCCCGGATGGAGCCGCCCGGCTCGGCCACATACCGCACGCCGCTGCGGCGGGCCCGCTCAATGTTGTCGCCAAAGGGGAAGAAGGCGTCGCTGCCCAGGGAAACCCCGTCCAGCTTTTCCAGCCACTCCCGCTTCTCCTCCGGGGTCAGGGGCTCCGGCCGGGTGGAGAAGGTCTCGGCCCAGACGTCCTCTCCCAGTACATCTTCGCTCTGGTCGGAGATATAGACGTCGATGGCGTTGTCCCGGTTGGGGCGGGAGATGTCCTCCCGGAAGGGCAGGGCCAGCACCTTGGGATGCTGCCGCAGCCACCAGATATCTGCCTTGTTGCCCGCCAGGCGGGTGCAGTGGATCCGGGACTGCTGTCCGGCGCCCACGCCGATGACCTGGCCGTCCTTGGCGTAGCAGACCGAGTTGGACTGGGTGTAGTTCAGGGCAATGAGGGCCAGCACCAGGTCGATCTTGGCGCTTTCCGGGATCTCCTTGTTGACGGTGACCACGTTTTCCAGCAGCCCGGCATCGATCTTCAGTTCGTTGCGGCCCTGCTCAAAGGTAATGCCAAACACATCCTTGTGCTCCACCGGAGCGGGAACATAGTCGGGGTCGATCCTGACGATGTTGTAGCCCCCCTTGCGCTTGGATTTGAGCACCTCCAAAGCGTCGTCGTCATAGCCGGGGGCAATGATGCCGTCCGACACCTCATGCTGGATGAGACGGGCGGTGGGCAGATCGCAGACGTCGGAAAGGGCGATCCAGTCCCCGAAGGAGGACATGCGGTCGGCGCCCCGGGCCCGGGCATAGGCGCAGGCCAGAGGGGACAGCTCCCCGTCGCCGGTAAAATAGATCTTCCGCAGGGTGTCGCTGAGAGACAGGCCCACGGCGGCGCCGGCGGGGCTTACATGCTTGAAGGAAGCGGCGGCGGGCAGGCCGGTGGCCGCCTTCAGCTCCTTCACCAGCTGCCAGCTGTTGAGGGCGTCCAGGAAGTTGATGTAGCCGGGACGGCCGTTAAGGACCTCAAGGGGAAGCTGGCCCTCCTGCATAAAGATCCGGGAAGGCTTCTGATTGGGGTTGCAGCCATATTTCAGTTCCAGTTGGGTAGCCATGGGAACACTCCTTTCAAGGGGAAGGGGGAGGGGTCAGGCCCGCTCCCGCCTTCAGCAATGCTTGTTGATGATGCGGGTATCGGCCTCGCCGGTGGCAAGGTCTATGTAGCGGACGAAAAGGGATACCTTGTTGTCGGCATTGAGGCTCTCCCACAGGCGGGCGGCAAAGGCGTCGATGTCCCCTTCCAGGGCCACCCGCTCCGGCTCGCCCTCAAAGGAGGGGATGGGGTTTCCGTCGCACTTGTAGGTGTGGAGGAAGCGCCCTTCTCCGGCAGGCAGGCCAGGGTAATCAAAGAACTGACGCTGGACGTAGTCGCCGTTGCCGTCGGCGCTTTTGAGGATGGACATCTGCATCTCAAAGTCCTTGCGGCAGTGGTACCAGGTGACCAGCCCGGAGATGCGGGGGGTCCAGTTGGGGCCGTCCGGCTCAAAGGTCCGGGTCCGCAGGGCTTCCTCAAATTCGCCGCCGCAGTCCATTACGTCGCAGATGGTGTCGGTCTGGTCGCCGTTGGTGACGATGGTCAGGTTTTCCAGCTCCCGCACGGGATGATAGATAATGAGGGAGGGATCGGTGACCTTGGAGGGGTCGTAGGCCTCGGTGCGGATGCCGTCCTCCGTCTCCACAAAGATGCGGTTGCGGCTGTTCTCGCTGCGGCCCATGATAAAGTAGGCGATCACGGCGCTGCCGCCGTCGGCGCTCTTGCCGATGACAATGCCCCGGCCGGGGTAGCTGTTCCCCCGAAGCAGGGCCATCAGGTCCATTTTTTCCACGGTTTATTCCTCCTTGTTCTCATGGTCCGCCAGCTCCCGGCAGCACAGTTCCAGCGCCCGGGGCAGGATCTGCCACTCCGCCTCCTCCATCACCCGCCGCTGGAGGGTCTCGGCGGTGTCGTCCTCCCGGATATCCACCGCCTTCTGGAGAAGGATGCGTCCGCCGTCGGTGATCTCGTTGACCAGGTGGACGGTGGCTCCGGTGACCTTGACCCCCCGGTCCAGAGCGGCCTGATGGACCCGAAGCCCGTAAAAGCCGTCCCCGCAGAAGGCAGGGATCAGGCTGGGATGTACATTGATGATCCGGTCCCGGTAGGCCTCCAGGATCCTGGGGCCCAGGATGCACAAAAAGCCCGCCAGCACCACAAAGTCGATATGATGGTCCTGCAGGACGGCCAGGAGGGCGTCGTCAAAATCCTCCCCGCTGGCGTAGCCCGCCCGGCGCACCGCGCAGCAGGGGATCCCCGCCGCCTTGGCCCGGTCCAGAGCCTTGACGCCGTACTTGCTGGACACCACCAGGGCCAGCTGGGCGCTGGGGATCTTGCCGGCAGCCTTGGCGTCAATGATGGCCTGAAGATTGGTGCCGCCTCCCGACACCAGTACCGCGACCCTTACCACAGCTCCACACCGCCTTCGCCCCGGACCACTTCGCCGCAGATGTAGGCGTCCACGCCCTGCTCCCGCAGGACCCGCACTGCCTTGTCGGCATCGGCAGCAGCCACGGTGACGCACATGCCCACGCCCATATTGAAGGTGTTGAACATATCCCGCTCCGGGATGTTCCCGGCCTTGCGGATCAGATCGAAAAGGGGAGGGGTCTGGACCCGGGCCTTTTCGCTGCGGGCGGTAAAGCCGGGAGCCAGGGCCCGGGGAATATTCTCATAGAAGCCGCCGCCGGTGATGTGGCTGATGGCGGAAACATCCGCCTGCTCCAGCAGGGCCAGGACAGGCTTGACATAGATGCGGGTGGGCTCCAGCAGGGCCTCGCCCAGGGTACGGCCCAGCTCGTCGCAGTAGCGGTCCAGGCCGCCCTTCTCCACCTCAAAAACCTTGCGCACCAGGGAGAAGCCGTTGGAGTGGACGCCGGAGGAGGGCAGGGCGATGAGGGCATCCCCTTCTTTCATCCGGGTGTTGTCCAGAATGCGGGCCTTGTCCACCACGCCCACGGTAAAGCCTGCCAGGTCATACTCGTCGGCGGGATAGAAGCCGGGCATTTCGGCAGTTTCGCCTCCGATGAGGGCGCAGCCCGCCTGAACGCAGCCTTCGGCCACACCGGAGACGATCTGGGCCACCCGCTCAGGGACGTTCTTGCCCACCGCCACGTAGTCCAGGAAAATAAGAGGCCGGGCGCCGCAGCAGATGACGTCGTTGACACACATGGCCACGCAGTCGATGCCCACGGTGTCATGCTTGTCCATGAGGAAAGCCAGCTTCAGCTTGGTGCCCACACCGTCGGTGCCGGAAACCAGCACCGGCCGGGTCAGGCCGGTCATATCCAGTTCAAACAGTCCGCCGAAGCCGCCGATGCCGCTGAGGACGCCGTCGGTGACGGTGCGGGCCACATGGGCCTTCATCAGCTCCACAGCCCGGTAGCCGGCGGTGACATCCACGCCGGCGGCGGCGTAGGACGCAGAGTGGGAGTTTTTCATTTCCAAACCTCCAGATTGTCGTGATGAACCCCCGGACGCGGGGGAAAACAGGGAAGTCCAAAAGTCAGGGGATTCTCATTCCTTGCCGTTCCAGCAGTAGGTACACACCTTGCTCCGGTCCAGGCCGATGGCCTCCAGCAGGCCGTCCAGGGACTGGTAGCCCAGAGAGGTGAAACCGAATTTTTTGCAGATGGTACTCAGCATGCAGCGGCCCCGCTTGGTGGTGCCGTCTGCGTACTCCTCCAGGTGGCGCTGCCCCTCGTCTCCTTCCAGCTCCTGGATGGTGCGCCGGGCCAGCAGGTCCATGTCGGAGTTGCCCCGGGAGAAGTTCAGATACTTGCAGCTGTACATGATGGGGGGACAGGCGGAACGCATATGGACCTCCTGTGCCCCTGAGGCGTACAGGAACTCCACCGTTTCCCGCAGCTGGGTGCCCCGGACAATGGAGTCGTCCACGAAGAGGAGTTTCTTCCCCTCGATGAGTTCGGGAACGGGGATCTGCTTCATCTTGGCCACCTGGTTGCGCACCTCCTGGTTGGCAGGCATGAAGGAACGGGGCCAGGTGGGGGTATACTTGACAAAGGGGCGTGCAAAGGAGTTGCCGCTGCGGTTGGCAAAACCGATGGCGTGGGGGACCCCGGAATCGGGGACGCCGGCCACATAGTCCACCGCCGGCAGCTGTCCCCGGGCTATTTCATCCCGGGCCATGATCTCACCGTTGCGGTACCGCATCACCTCCACGTTCATCCCCTCATAGTTGGAGTTGGGGTAACCGTAGTAGGTCCAGAGGAAGGCGCAGATCTTCATGTCCTTTCCCGCCGGGGAGAGGGTCTGGTACCCGTCGGCGGTAATCCGGACGATCTCCCGGGGTCCCAGCTCATAGGCGTCGGTATAGCCCAGCTTGTGGTAGGCAAAGGATTCAAAGGAGACGCAGTGTCCCTCGGGGCTTTTGCCCACCAGCACGGGCAGCCGGCCCATGGCGTCCCGGGCGGCGATGATCTCGCCCCGGTCGGTGAGGATGAGGAGGGTGAGGGAGCCCTGGATCTGCTGCTGGGCGTGGAGGATGCCGGAGACCAGATCCTCCTTCTGGTTGATAAGGGCGGCGGTCAGCTCGGTAACATTGACCTTGCCGGAGCTCATGGCCATAAACTGGTGGCCGTGGTCGGCAAAGTACTGTCCGATCAGCTCCTCGGCGTTGTTGATGATGCCCACGGTGGTGATGGCGTACAGTCCCAGGTGGGAGCGCACCAGCAGGGGCTGGGGATCGGCGTCGCTGATGCACCCGATGCCGCTGCAGCCGTGGAATTCGTTCAGGTCCCTTTCAAACTTGGTGCGGAAGGGGCTGTTCTCAATGGAATGGATCTGGCGCTGAAAGCCGTCCTTTGCGTCGTGAATCAGCATGCCGCCCCGGCGGGTGCCCAGATGGGAGTGGTAATCCACCCCAAAGAAAATGTCAAGCGTAACGTCCCGTTTGGAGACGGCTCCAAAAAAGCCTCCCATGGTTTTCCTCCTCTGTATCGCGTATGCCGGGGCAAAAGCCGGGGATTCCCGCCCGGATTATCCCGGCAGGAATCTCCCTGTCTGCCGTTTGCCACGGTAAAATTGGAAGCGAAAGGGTGTTATTCGCCCATCAGACGCTTCATGATCTCCTGGTAAGCGTCCTCCACGCCGCCCATATCCCGGCGGAAGCGGTCCTTGTCCAGTTTTTCCTTGGTAACGCTGTCCCAGAAGCGGCAGGTGTCGGGGCTGATCTCATCGGCCAGGACAATGGTGCCGTCGCTCAGCTTGCCAAACTCCAGCTTAAAGTCGATCAGCTCAATGTTCAGGTCCTTCAGGTAGGCGGTAAGGATCTCATTGATCTTCAGGGCATAGGAGGCGATGGTCTCCATCTCCTCCCGGGTGGCCCAGCCCATGGCGGCGATGTGATACTCGTTGACCATGGGATCGCCCAGGGCATCGTCCTTGTAGCAGTACTCCAGCACGGTGCTGCCCAGCTTGGTGCCCTCGGGAACGCCCACCCGCTTGGCCAGGGAGCCGGCGGCGATGTTGCGGACGATTACCTCCAGGGGTACGATGGAGACCTTTTTCACCAGGGTCTCCCGCTCAGAGAGCTCCTCCACAAAATGGGTGGGGATGCCCTGCTTTTCCAGCATCTTCATCAGATGGTTGGTGACCCGGTTGTTGATGACGCCCTTGCCGGCGATGGTGCCCTTTTTCAGACCGTTGAGGGCGGTGGCATCGTCCTTGTAGTCCACGATGTACAGTTCGGGATCGTCGGTCTTAAAGACTTTTTTGGCTTTTCCTTCGTACAGCTGTTCCAGTTTTTTCATGTTCTTCGTCTCCTTTATTCTCTATGGTATATCGGTTTTATTTTCCGGGGTGAAACGTATCATCTGTACCCCGCGTCGCCGCATTCTGCCGCACCGCGGGCAACGGGCCGGTCCGGCAAGGGCCTGGCGCCATGGCCGGGGCTCCCGGGCTTTCTCCGGCGGGTGGGCAGGCACGCCGCCGGCTATTCCTCAGGGGCCCGGAGGGGTGCAGGCCTGTCCCGGCTTGGGGAGATCACAGGCTTTCCTGAAGCTTCCGGTCCTTTTCCATCACTGCGCGGGTCATGTCCTCCCGCATGGCATCCAGCCGGGCCGCCAGGGCGCCGTCTCCGATGGCCAGCATCTGGGCCGCCAGCAGAGCAGCGTTCTGGGCCCCGTCAATGGCTACCGTGGCCACGGGGATGCCCCCGGGCATCTGGACGGTGGCCAGCAGAGCGTCCAGGCCGTCCAGGGTGGAGGACTTGATGGGGATGCCGATAACGGGAAGGGTGGTGTGAGCCGCCAGCACGCCGGCCAGATGGGCCGCCTTGCCCGCCGCGGCAATGATGGCGCCAAAGCCGTTATCCCGGGCAGACCGGGCAAAGGCGCAGGCCGCCTCCGGGGTGCGGTGGGCGCTCATGACATGGGCCTCCACCGGAATATGCAGCTCCCGCAGCTGTTTGATGGCTTTCTCCACCACGGGCAGGTCGCTGTCGCTGCCCATGATGACCGCTACTGTTTTCTGTTCCATAAAATTCTCCTCCTGTGCCGGCAGTATGCCGGTGGTTTTGGCAAAAATAAAAAAGGCTATGGTACATAACTGCACCACGGCCCTGGTTACACTTCCGCCTTTATTCCGGTCAAAGGACGGTTCTCCCCTGCGGCGGCGGACAACAAAGCCCCCGGGAGAATCCTCGGAGACCGCAGACAGGACAGGACCCTGACTTTTCCCTCAGCCGCAAACCGATGGAAAGGACCCATGCTCCCGCCTCCTTCTGCCGTACTGCCGCCATTCCCGTAAAATTGACATCTTTATCATATCGGTTTTGCGCCCCAAAAGCAATGGACAAACGGCCAAAAATGGATTTTCAGCCAAACACACAAGAAAGGCCCCCGCCCGTGGCCCAATTTATGAAAATTTTACGAGGTCTTTTCTTATCTTGGGGTCAAGGCTTTTTCTTTGATCCCCGGCATGGTATACTGATTTTATTATAATCCCCGGAAGGAGCGTTTACCCATGAATCTGGATACCCCCACCGCTGCTGCCGCCGTATCTGTCGGCGAACAGTTCATGACCCGCTTTGACGAATTCTGGAAAACCATCCAGGCAGGTCTGGGAGACCTGCTGTGGAACCTGGTGTCGGTAGTTGTCATTCTGCTCATTGCCCGCTTTGCCATGGGGCTGGTTTCCAAGGCCACCCGCAAGGTGATGGAAGGGGAGCGGTACCACTGGGAAGAAAGCCAGGGCCGCCGGGTGGATACCCTCATGACTCTGGTGCGCAGCGTGGCGCGGTACGGCATCTACTTCATCGCCATCCTGCTGGTGCTGGATCAGTTCGGCTTTGCCAAACCCCTCAACGCCCTCATTGCCGCCGCCGGGGTGGGCTCCCTGGCCATCGGCTTCGGCGCCCAGAACCTGGTGAAGGATGTGGTCACCGGCTTTTTCATGATTTTTGAAAGCCAGTTCTCGGTGGGGGATTACATCCAGATCGACGACAACGTAGGCACTGTGGAGGCCACCGCCATGCGGGTCACCTATCTGCGCACCTTCAAGGGCGAACAGGTCATTATCCCCAACGGCACCATCACCCGGGTCATCAACTACACCCGGGGGAGCAGCGTGGCCCAGATCACCATTTCCACCTCCTACGAAGCCGATACGCGGCAGGTGCTGAGCATCATCCAGGAGGCTGTGGACAACTATGCCAAGGAGCATCCCGACCTGGTGCTGGAGGAACCGGTGGTTCAGGGCATCACGGCTCTGGCGGGATCCAGCGTGGACATCGGCGTCATCTGCAAGACCCCTGCCATGTCGCAGTGGCAGGTGGAACGGGGCCTGCGGCTGGCCGTCAAGGAAACCTTTGACCGCAAGGGTGTGGAGTTCCCCTATCCCCGGGTCGTGGTGGCGCCCTTTGCCGGCGCGTCCGCTCAGGATAGCGGCCCTCAGTCGGATCATACCGTGTGGCAGGACCGCCAGGATCTCCCTGACTGGGTGGACTCGGAGGAGGACCGCTGAACCGTTCTTTTTCCTCCTGCTTTTTCCTCACTGGCAGCGCACGGTGTGCTGCCTTGTTCCAGCCTGACCTGACAGACCCTGCGGGCCCGCTTTCCGGCTCCTTCAGCCCCAATCCGTCATCCGGCAAGGTGCCGGACTCTGCCCCACCGGGCAGGCCCGAGAGCGAACTGGGAAGCTATGTTTTCCCTTCTTTTTCTTTCGGGCAGCGCACGGTGTGCCGCCTTGTTCCAGCCTGACCTGACAGACCCTGCGGGCCCGCTTTCCGGCTCCTTCAGCCCCAATCCGTCATCCGGCAAGGTGCCGGACTCTGCCCCACCGGGCAGGCCCGAAGGAGGACCACGGAACCGGCTTTTGCTTTTCCTCTGTCTTGCCCCGGCGGAATATCTGCCCTGTGCCGTCCCTCTGGACGCCCGGATGCGATCCGCTCCCTTCCTTTTTTGACCATTACACCATAACAGGAGGATTCTCTATGACGCCGCAAACCGCTCTTGAACAGGTGCTTCCTTCTTCCGACGCTTCGGAAGATACCCAGGCCCTTCTCCGGGAGATCCGGGACAATACCGCCGCCCATGCTTCGGCGGCCCGCCGGCAGCTGCTCCTTTCCCGGATCAACACCCTGCTGCTGACGGTAATGACCGTGGCGGTTCTGGTGTTTGTAGGGGTCCTGATGCCCAGAATCTCCGTCACCCTGAATAACGCCAACCGGGTGCTGGCCGACATGGAAACGGTAACGAAGGAGCTGACGGAAGCTGACCTGGCCGGGATCCTGCGCAACGTCAACCAGCTGGTGCTTCAGGGGGAGGAAAGCCTTGCCCAGGCCCTCACCGACGTTCAGGAGGCTCTGGAAATGATCCAGCAGCTGGACATCGCCACCCTCAATGAAGCCATCCAGGGACTGTATGACGTGGTACATCCTCTGTCCTCACTTTTTGGCCGGTAACATCATTCCTTTCACCACCTCTTTCTTCCGGAAAATTCCGGAAAAAGGGGCGGTTTTCTTTTGTCCTGCAGGATTTTTCTACCGAAACAAAGGGAATTTTTTCAAGTTTAATACACCCTTTTATCACCCCATCAACACATTGGCCCGGTATACTGAACCTGAAAAATCCGAAAAGGAGACAGTGGTTTATGAAATTCCTGGAGCTTTTAAGGGCACACCGCCGTCTGGCCGCCTTTGCGGCGGTGCTGATCGTCGCCGGAGGCGCGGGCCTCCTGCTGCGGCCTGCTTTTGCCTCTCTGGGGCAGGGGCAGTCCGATTCCGGTGTGGCCTACAAGGAAGAGACCGTTTCCCGGGGTGACCTGACGGTGGGTGTGACCGAATCCGGCACCGCCTCTCTGGAAACCTTTACCGTCACCTACCCTGTGGCTGTGGAAGTAGAAGAGATCTACGTCAAGGCGGGCCAGCGGGTAACAGCGGGGGAGCCGCTGCTGAAGGTGAATCTGGACAGCCTTCAGGATGAGTACAGCACTCTGGAGGACGCCTATAACTCTGCCGTCCTGAAGCTGGAGCAGGCCCAGCTGAACCAGACCACCGGACTGCTGGACGCCAAGCTGGATTATGATTCCACCGTGCTGGGCAGCGAGACGGCGGAACTGCAGTATGATTATTCCATCAGCGAGATTTACGCGGAGCTGGATACCGCTGATGAAAAGGTGGATAAGCTGGGAGACGAAATCACCGACCTGGCCGACCAGCGCACCGAACTGCGCAGCCAGCGGGCGGAGGCTCTGGACGCCTACAATGCCGCCAAGGAGGCGCTTACCGCCGCTCAGGAGGTACTGGCAGGTCTGACCAATGCGGACGGAGAAGCCTACGAAGAAGCCAAGCTGGCGGTAGCGGACGCTCAGGACGCAGCAGACCAGGCCAAAGACGCCTATGACCGGGTCGACCAGGAGTATGAGGACACCGACAATGAATACTCCGAAAAAAAATCCGAACTTTCCACAGCGGAACTGAATCTGGAAAAGCTGGAAAGCCAGCTGGAACTGAATACCGTCACCGCTGAGGCAGACAAGGAAAAATCCATTGCCCAGGGAAGCAGCGCCGAGACTATTTATAACGCCACGGTCTCCCAGCTTGCCACCGCCGTCTCCTCGGCCCGGGCGGAAATGAATGCTGCCCGCAAGGAGATGGAAGAGGTGGGCCAGTACCTCACCGACGGGATCATCACCGCGGATGTGGACGGCCTGGTCATGTCGGTCAACTGTTCCGAGGGGGACAGCCTGAACCCTGACACCGTCCTCCTGAATCTGGCTACCAGCAAGATCTATGTCCTTACCGCCGTGTCTCAGGACGATATCGCCGACCTGGAACTGGGAATGGCGGTGCAGCTGGATTTTGACGCCTATCCCGAGGAATCCTATACCGCCACGGTGGACAGCATCTCCTACTCCGCCGCGCGGATGGGCTCCACCAGCGTCAGCTATACCGTCACCATCCTGGTAGACGAAGAACTGGACAAGGTTTTTGAAGGAATGACCTGCGACGCCACCTTTATCACCCGGCAGGAGAAGGACACGCTGTATGTCTCCAACCGGGCGGTGACCACCACCGACGGCGTTTCCACCGTCAAGGTAAAGGACGATGCCGGAAACATCACCACGGTGGAGGTGGAAACCGGCTTTTCCGACGGCCGCAGCGTCCAGATCCTTTCCGGGCTGGAGGAGGGCCAGACGGTCCTCATTGAAAGCAAGGTGAACAGCTGATGCGCCTGGGAGAGCTTCTGGGCCTGGTATGGGTCAATATCATGGAAAACAAATTCAAGGTCCTCCTCACATCCCTGGGCATCATTGTGGGCGCGGCCACCATCGTTCTGGTCATCGCCATCGGTCAGGGAGGAAAGGCGGATGTGGCCGATCAGTTTAAAAACCTGAGCGCCGGGGCCATTGAAGTCCGTTACCAGGCCAATATGCAGGGGATGGAAGGGATGCCCGGCGGCATGGCGGGAGGCCCTGCAGGCGCTCCCGGAGGAATGCCTGCCGCCCGGGCTGGCGGCCCCGGAGGCGGACCGGCGGGGCTGCCCGGCGCAGGGAGCGTCCCGGCGGGCGGCTTTGCCGGGGTCCGCAGCGCACAGGATGCCACCCTTTCCTATGAGGACGTAGAAGAAATCGCCCTCTTTGTTCCCAATATCACTTCCGTCACCATCTCTGCCAGCGGCACCTACAGTGTCCTGGCCTACGATATGGAGGAAGAGGAAGACTACACCATCGCAGGGGTCCTGCCCGCTTATGCCGACATCTCCAACCTGACGGTGGCCATGGGGGAATTTATTACCCAGGAAAACAATGACATGATGGATAAGGTCTGTGTTCTGGGGGCCCGGGTGGCCCAGGATATCTTCGGCAGTAACCTCAATGCCTACAACAGCGTGGTCACCATCGACGGTCGGGATTATACCGTCATCGGCATCCTGGAGTCCATGGGCACCGTTTCCTCCGGCATCAGCCCCGATACCGCCATCTATGTGCCCTACGACACCGGCTCCAAATATCTCTTTGGCCGGGAGATCGATCCCACCATCACCGTACTGGCGGAGGACGTGGATCATGTGGAATCGGTGATGGCCGACGTGCAGACCACCCTGGAAGCCATCCATCCCAGCGTTACCTATACCATCACCGATGCCGGCAGCAGCATGGAAGCCGCCCTCAGTTCTGCCAACACCCTTTCTCTCCTGCTCATCGCCGTGGCCAGCATCGTCTTTATCGTCGGCGGTATCGGCATCATGAACGTCCTGTTTGTCTCTGTCAAGGAGCGCACCCGGGAAATCGGCATCCTCAAGGCTTTGGGGTGCCTGCGCCGGGATATCCTGCTGGAATTCCTGCTGGAATCCAATGTCATCAGCACCTTCGGCGGAATCGTGGGGGTGGGCGTCGCCTCCGCTCTTATGCCTGTGCTGGCCGGCTATATGCGGGTGGAGCCCTCGTTCATGGGCGCGGCAGCCGCCCTTTTGTTTGCCATCGGTACCGGCACTCTCTTTGGGTTCTATCCCGCTCTCAAGGCCGCCAGCCTCAAGCCCATTGAGGCTCTCAACTATGAATAAAAGGGGGACGCTCACCATGAGAAGCTTTCAAAAGTTCCTCTGCCTTTGGGTGGCGGCAGGTCTTTGCCTGACGGCAGGCTGCTCCTCACTTTCTTCCTCCACTCCTTCTGCCGCTTCGTCTTCCTCCTCCGGAGAAGACCCGGATGCCATTACCGTCAGCGGCGTGGTCACTGCGGTCAACGGCAACGAGGTAACGCTGGAACTGGTGACCCTGGGCGGCGGCATGGCTCCCGGCAGTTCTTCCGTGGCGGGAGCAGCCCAAGGGGAGGAAGCCCCTGCCGGGGCGGATAGCGGGACAGCGGAAAAAACACCCGGCGAAGGGGCAGCCGCACAGCCCTCCGGCAGCTTTCCCGGGGCGCAGCCCTCTTCCGGTCCCGCCGGAGAAAAGGACGCAGCGGCAGCAGAGGCATTGGATGCGGTGCAGGCCGCACGGCCCGCCGGCGCTGATCCCGCCGGCCCCGTGGGGTCGGATGGTCCCACAGGAGAGAGGGGTCCGGGCAGCGGGCCTGTCAGTTACCGCCGCACCGGCGAAACCGCCGTGTATCAGATCCCCATTGGCGCGCCGGTCACCACTTTGGCGGGCACGGTGAAGGATTTTAACTTTCTTGCCACCGATACCCTCATCACCATCACCCTGGAGGAACGGGAAGACGGAACTCTCCGTCCCGTCTCCGTACGGGTCCTCCAAAGCGTATGACGAAAGGAGCCCCCTTGAAAATGGAACAGACGCAGGCGCAGGACAGCATCATCCGGATGCAGGGCATCCATAAATATTACCGCATGGGGGAGGAGACCCTCCACGTCCTCAAGGATGTAAATCTGACGGTGGATCGGGGAGACTTTGTGGCCATTCTGGGGCCCTCCGGCTCAGGCAAATCCACTCTTATGAATATCATCGGCTGTATGGATATCCCCGAAGACGGCGAATATTATCTGGACGGCGTACCCATCCATCATTGTGACGACGCCCGGCTCACCGATATCCGAAACCACAAAATCGGCTTTATCTTTCAGAAATATCAGCTGATCCCCAAATACTCGGTGCTGCAGAATATCGCCATGCCCATCCTCATCCGGGGTGAGACCCGCCGGGAGGCTGAAGCCCAGTGCATGGAAACCATCCGCCTGCTGGGGCTTTCGGAACGGCTGAGCCACAAACCCAGCGAGCTTTCCGGCGGGCAGCAGCAGCGGGTGGCCATTGCCAGAGCACTGGTAGGGCACCCCAGCATCCTCCTGGCAGACGAGCCTACCGGCGCCCTGGACAGCGCCACCGGCCGGGAAGTGCTCCAGCTTTTTGTGGAGCTGAACCGGATGGGCAACACCATTATCATGATCACCCATGACGAAAAAGTGGCGGCCTATGCCCGCCGGACGCTTCATATCGTAGACGGTCAGATCAGCTGAACATGCCCATAAAGCTGCCCCAAAATCATTTTGTAAAAAGCAGCACAAAAAAACCGACGTCTTTGGAAGGCGGCCAGCCTCCCAAGGCGTCGGTTCTGTATTTCCCGGGCAATCTTTTATACCACCCGCCTGAACATCCCCTTTTGCCCTCGCTGTTCCCGGCACAAAGCGTGGGTTCCTTTCCGGCTTTCCTGCAGCGATCCTCTCCCGGATCTTTTGCAAATCCCGGAATCAGACTCTTCCTGTCATACTGCACACCAACGGAACGCATTTTGTGTTTTCTCTGTCGGGGCCCGCCCTTGGCCGTATTCCCAAGCCTGCAAAATTGCTCCCGTTCATGCCGCATCCGTGGGTGTAAGATCGTGTTTTGCTTTTCCTCTCCCGGCAGCCTCTTCCCACCGTGCCCGGGCGCCTGGAAAAAATCCCCTTTGCCCACGGCTTCAACGGCGGAAGATGGCCATGTTTGTGTACCCGATCCTTTCTTGCCGCTCTTAAAATCTTTTTGCCCGTGAATGGTGGTTTTCGGATGCAAGGTATCCTTTTGCCTTGCACTAAGGCCATTTTCAGGGGCACTCCCCCTTGCTTTCAGAGAAAAATCATCCGACCCTTTTCCGGATGGCAGCATATTTGCCCAGCTTGTACCGGAAGGGAAAAATATGCTACACTGTCAGTCAGAAACTTTCCCCGAAAGGCAGGGATCTCTGTGGAAAAATTTGTGGATCTGCACACCCATACCACCGCGTCCGACGGCACCCTTTCTCCCCGGGAACTGGTGGCCCGGGCCGCCGCTTTGGGGCTGGCTGCTCTTGCCGTCACCGATCACGACACGGTGGAAGGTCTGGAGGAGGCCTGCGCGGCCGGACACAAGCTGGGGATGGAGGTGGTGCCCGGCATTGAGCTGAACTCTCTTTACGGAGAACTTCAGGTCCATGTGGTGGGACTGTACATCCGCCCCGGAGATCCTTCGCTGGCAGCTTTCCTGCGCCAGCGGGTAGCCTGCCGGGAACGGCGCAACCACAGGATGGTGGCCGCTCTGGCCGCTGCCGGGGTCCCCATCACCTGGGAGGAGGTGGAAACTCTGGCCGCCGGTACCGTTACCCGGGGACATATTGCCCATCTTCTGGTGGGAAAGGGCCTGGCTCCCACAGTGGGTCAGGCTATCGGCGACTGGCTGGCAAAGGGCCGGCCCGGCTATGTCCGGATGGAGGGGGCCACCCCCACAGAATGCATCCGGGCCATTCACGATGCGGGCGGACTGGCCTTTGTGGCTCACCCCAACCAGATCCTCCGGGGCGATCCTGTTTCCTCCATGGAAATCTGCCGGCGGGTGATCCTGGCGGGAGCCGATGGACTGGAGACCCGGTATTGCCAGTTTGACGACAGATGGCGGGAGCGTACCGAAGCCCTGGCTGAAGAAATGGGGCTGCTGCGCAGCGGAGGCAGCGATTTTCACGGTGCCCTGAAGCCCGGCCTGAAACTGGGAGTTGGCTACGGTGACCTGGCAGTGCCCTATGCTTTTCTGGAGGCTATACGGCGCACCTGGGACGGGAGAACGGAGGCTGCTCCCAACCGTTAGGCAAACAGATTGTTATAGCTGTGTAGAGAAGCATTGCGGAGGGATCTTCTTTCAGGCCGGTTTTCCAAAATTTTATCCTTGAAAATGACTTTTCCCACATTCCCGCACCGCCCGGCTGCAAGGATGTTTCCCTGGGCTGATCTCGGGGATGGGCCTCCCCGCGGGTTACCTTCTGGCAGAGGCAGGCCCGGCGAAGGGGGCAAAGCACCAACGAAAGCCCCCACGCGCCTGCAGACCGGAGCTGTGACAAAAGACTCGCTCCACACATCTTTCCCGTCAGAACGGGGTTTTCAAAAATCTGGGGCCGGAAAGGAGCCCTGGCCTCCCAGGGGCCCCTCGCTTGATTCCCAAGGGTCATGCCAACAGCGCTCACAGCAAGACCGTCCATCTCAAATGGGAGAAGGCGCAAAGCAGCAATAAATGGCCCCGTCGGGCCTGCAGACCGGAGCCGGGATAAAAGACTTGCTTTGCGCATCTTTCCCGTCAGAGCAAGGTTTTCAAGGGTTCAGGGTGAGGAAGAAAAGCTGGCCTCCCAGGGTCCCTCACTTGATTCCCAAGGGACATGTCAACAGCGCTCACAGCAAGGCAATCCAGCCAAAAAAAGGGAACATGAGACGGCCTGCCGGTGGGGAACTCTGTCTTTTTTCCTTTTCTCCGGCCCCCTGAATCTCTGCAGAATGTATGTATTCCGCGGGGTGGACGGACACAAGCAGGATCGCTTGCTTTTTAAGCATGCGGCAGGCAAAAGGAGGGTTTTGACATGCTTTTAAAAAATGCGGTGGTTTACTTCCGGGGAGCTTTGCAGAAGCTGGATCTGGAACTGGAGGGAGAACGGATTCTGCGGGTGGCCCCCCGGATCCCCGGCAGGGGCGACGATCTCACCGGTCTGGTAATATCTCCGGGCCTGGTGGATATCCACACCCACGGATGCGCCGGATTTGATTTCATGACTGCCGGGCCGGAAGAAATGGCCCTGATGCAGCGGTTTTATGCGGATCACGGAGTCACCGCCCTCCTGGCGGCGGGGATGACCCTCCCTTTGGAGGACCTTTCGGCCGCCTTTGCCCGGATCGCCGCCCAAATGAAGCGCCCCTGCGCCGGCGCTGCCATTGTGGGGATCAACATGGAAGGTCCTTATCTTTCTTCCGCCAAAAAAGGCGCTCATGACAGCCGCCACCTTCTCCCCCCCACAGAGGAGGGCTTCCGGCAGATCCAACAGGCCTGCGGCGGAGCCGTGCGGATGGTGGATCTCTGTCCCTGCCTCCCCGGGGCTCTGGATTTTATCCGGGCTGTAAAGGACTCGACGGTGGTTTCCCTGGCCCATACCCCCGCCTGCTACTCCACGGCCATGGCCGCTATGGAAGCCGGGGCCTCCCATGTCACCCACCTGTTCAATGCCATGGCTCCATTCCTCCACCGGGAGCCGGGGCTGGTGGGGGCGGCCTTTGACAGCACCGTCACCGCCGAACTGATCTGTGACGGCATCCATCTGCATCCCTCTGCCATCCGCGCTGCTTTCAGCAGCCTGGGGGACCGGGCGGTGCTGGTGTCCGATTCCATCTGCGCCGCAGGAATGCCGGACGGCCATTATACCCTGGGCGGGCTGGAAGTCACGGTGGAACAGGGAAGGGCGGTCCTCACCCACGGCGATTCCCTGGCCGGTTCGGTCATCACTCTGGACGCCGCAGTACGCAGCGCCATCCGGTTTGGCATTTCCCCCCAGCTGGCTCTCCATGCCGCTACTGCCGCTCCCGCCGCCGCTATCCGTATGGAGGACCGTCTGGGAGCCATCCTTCCCGGCCGCCGGGCCGATCTTGCTGTTTTCACCCCTGACTGGACTATCCACAGTGTCTATCTGGCAGGGCACAGGCTGTAAGCCCCATCCCATTCCTTTCGGGAGGACCCAGCCACCCCACCCTCCCGCAAAAGTCTGAAACTCGGGGGATGAGGCAGCAGCTTGAGGCCGTACCATATATCCCATCTGATGCCAACGCAGCCTCCGGCAGCCTTTGTCAACGGACGGGCCAGATGAAAGAACCTAAGATTTTTGATGCTTAAAGGAGGAAAGGATATGCTGCTGACGACAGACAGGCTGCTGCTTCGTCCATGGAAAGAGACAGACGCCCAAAGTCTTTTTCAATATGCAAAGGATCCGGATGTGGGGCCGGTGGCAGGGTGGCCGCCCCATAAAAGCGTCACGGAAAGCCTTGATGTTATCCGGAAGGTATTCAGCGGTCCCGAGTGCTACGCAATATGTCAAAAAGGGGATCCGGAAGCCATTGGAGCAGCAGAGCTCATGCTTAACGGGCATACCTCCCTGGCCGGAGGGAGCGATGAATGCGAGCTTGGCTATTGGCTGGGCAAGCCATTCTGGGGAAGAGGGTATATGCCTGAAGCGGCGTCGGAACTGATTCGGCACGGATTTGAAGATTTAAAAATGGCAACCATCTGGTGCGGCTACTATGAAGGAAACATTCGGTCCAAAAGGGTTCAGGAAAAACTGGGATTTGTACATCACCATACCCGTAATAACGTGCCTGTGCCCCTGATGGGTGAAATCAGAACAGAACATATCAGCTGTATGACCCGGAAACAGTGGCTTGAAAAATGTATTTCATATTGATTGGAGCAGGGCCCGGGAATTGGCAAGCAAATTTTCGAAAAATCATACAGATACAACACAGCAAGCCACACTGGCGATAGCCTGGGCGTGCTCCGGCAGGTCCTGCCGCAGCGGGATTCATGGATCATTTTCTCTGTGTTGGTGGGGCTGCTGTCGTGGGAACGGCTTACAAATTTCCACCTGCGAACCTTACCGGATGGGGGACTCCATTTTGCACACAGCGGTCTGGTATCCGGATTTTTTCACCCATGGCCGCTTTTGGGGGAATTGCCCTCGCTATCGGCAGTTTTATATGAATCTGCAAAATCCCCTGCCGCTACCGGCATGGTTTTTACTCAAAAAACCGGCTCCTTTGAAAGCCATTCTGGCTCAAAAAGGACGCCGGTTCATGATTTTCCTGAAATTTCTTTTGTCAGGCCCGGAGAGGTTTTAATTGTAACTTTCTTTTGCGGCAATTGGTGTATCAGCTTCTTCCGTCTCAGGGGTCCCGGGGATAAAATCCATCGCCACCACTTCCGGAAGGTTGAAGATCCTCAGAGGCAGGTGGGTCATCCCCACACCGCTGCTGACATACATTTCCAGCGGCTCCCCTGTACCAATGTCTTCCCGGCTGTATCTGCCCTTGCGGAAGGGGCCGGATCCCGGGGGAAGCACCGCCTCGGCCAGCAGAGGGATCCCCACCTGTCCGCCATGGGTATGGCCCGCTAAAAGCCAGCAGCCTCCCGGGCAGGTCAGGGACAGCGCCACCGCCGGTTCATGGGACAGGGCAATGGTAAAGGGTCCTTCCGGAAGCTGATAGCCCCGGGGGTCCCGCTGCCCCGCCATCAGGTCGTCATACCCTGCCAGCCGGAGGTTGTATTCCTCCAGCAGCACGTTTTGGTTGCGCAGCGTCTGGAAACCGCCGGCGGCTAAAATTTCCTCATAGACCCGGGAAGCACCTCCGCCGTGGTCGTGGTTGCCCCAAACGGCAAACTTGCCCATGGGCGCCCGGATCTCCTCCAGTGTCCCGGCCAGGGCCTCCAGATCCAGCAGTTCCTTGTCCCGGGCATAATTATCCAGCAGGTCTCCGCCAAAAAGCACCAGATCCGGCTCCAGATCATTGATGACCCGAACCAGCCGCTCCGCCCGGGCGGGGCTGTACAGCCGTCCAAAATGGGTGTCGGTAAAAAACACCGCCCGGAACGGCCGTGTGATCCCGGGGATCTCGGCCCGGGCGGTCCGCACTGTCAGCTGGCGGGGTTCCAGCCAGAGGGCGCAGCCTGTTGCCGCCGCCGTGACCGCCGCTGCGGCCAGTAGCCGTCTCCATATCTTTCTTTTCATCTGTTCCGCCTCCCGGTTCCTCCTCCGGATTTCCACACCTCATCTTTGACGCGGCGCCGGGCTTCTATTCTCCCTGGGGCTCTTTTCTTCCCCATCTCCCGGCGTCTGCGTCTGTCCGGATCGCCCGGCTGCGAAAAATTTTTCTCCCAAATAAAAAGGCGGAGGGCCGCCGGGCCCTCCGCCTCCCCGCCGGTTTACTGGGCCGGCGTGGTGGGCTGATAATCCAGGAACATCAGATTCATGTCTACGCCGCCGTTGATCCCCGCCACCTGGCCCTGGTAGTCATACTGCCAGATCTCAAAGTTGTAGGGGAAGAAGGGCACATGGTAATACTGCGCCATCCACAAATCAAACTCCTCCAGCTGGGAAAGATCCATCTTCTCGATGAGGAATTTGCTGTAAGAATAAAGCATTACATCATAGCCCGCCTGGCGGATGGTATCGCAGAAGGCATAGGCCACATCAGTGGCGGTCTGTACCGACATCCCGTTGGTGCGGTAATGGCTGTTCTGGGCGCCCTCGATATCAAAAACCACCGGCAGCCCCAGCTCCCAGCCCTCAACATGCTCCAGCACAAACTGGGCTTCCTCTATGGCCTCCCGGGGATTGATGGCCTGGGAATAGAAATAAACCCCCACCTTGACTCCCGCTTCGGCAGCCTTGCGCATATTCCGCTCGTATTTATCATCCAGGAAGATCTCGCCCTTGGTGTAGCCGCGGTAACCCAGCCGGATAAAGGCATAGTCCACGCCGTCGGCCTTGACCGCCTCCCAGTCGATGTCCCCCTGATGGACCGATACATCAATGACCTTGACGGCCCGGCTCTGGGCATCCACAATGTAATCCTTTTCTCCCGTCCAGTCGTTATGGGTAAGGTTGTCCCAGTTGTAGCTGTGGCGGGTCAGATCGTCCCGTACCGGTATGTACTGATAGGTATTCCCCTGCTGGAAGACAAAATTGTCATCGATGAACCGCTGCACATACTGGGCGGGGAGCTTGTATTCCAGAGCATACTCCTCAAATTCCTCCACCGTCATATCCTCCTGGTCCTCAATGGCCCAGAGGAACTCAGCGGGCACTTTCTCGTAATCCCGGGCCACCTTTTCCAGATCCCGGACCTGAATGAACCCGTCATTCACAAAGGAGTTGAGTTTGGGGGTCTCCGTTTGGGCCGAAAGGCCGGTATCCGCCAGCGCCTCCGGGGTGTCCGCCCCCATGGCCAGAGGACAAAAGAGCAGCATGACTGCGCTCAACAGCGCCGCAGCCCTGATACTGGACTTTCTGTTTTTTCTCATTGCGTTTCCTCCGTTTTCGAATGGGGGATCCTGTCCCCGGCTGTCAAATCGTGTCGGATTTTATTATACCATTATTGGGAGATAAACTCAATTGTACGGAGGAAATTTAACATTTTTCCCAAAATTCTCCTTTTGGTCCATTTCATGGATTTTGGGGGCCGTCCAGTCCTGTTTATTGATAAAGTTTTGCACCGATTGGCAGGCAAGAGGTTGAAAAGTATGGGCAGACCGTGCAGTCTTCCCAAAGATTGCCCGGGTATTCTCCCCGCCGCGGGTCTTCCAAGAGCCCGGGCGCAGATCTCTGCCCGGGACGGAACACATTTTTTATCTTGGCAAAAAACAGATTTTGAGGCAGGAGGCCTCCCCGTCATCCAGACCTTTGGAGGGGAGCAACTCTTTCTTCATCAGGGGGAAATGGTGGGTACTGTCATCCAAGCCTTCAGGGAGGAGACAGAAAATCTGTTTTATGTCCGGTTGGAAAATTTTCCGGACGCCTTTTTCTGGGTCTGCCCGTGCAGGATTTCAGACAAAAAACAGCCCCGCCGGGATCCGGCAGGGCTGCAGTGGGGCAGGGGACAGGTTATTCTCCCAAATCTTCCGTAATCAAATACCGGCGGTGGCTGCGCTCACTGTAGGCGTCGGCCGCCTCCAGGGCCAGCACCACCGCGGCCGCCAGCAGCGCCAGCTTGACCACCAGGGAAACCAAATTTCCAATGAATCTCACAATTGTCAGCCTCCTTACATTGGACGGCCGCCGGCAAAGCGGCCGGTCATAACGGTTGCGGGGGCCTGCTGTCCGCACCCGGGCAGTTCAGGCTCATAAAACAGGTCAGTAGGACACGATGCGGAATTCTCCCAGGGAGGAAAGAGCATATTCCCGCCCTGCGGCAAAATCCGCCGGATACAGGCTGCCCTTATGGGGCTTCAAAGGGCTGTCGCTCAGCTTATAAAAATTCCCCAGAAGAGTACCGCCTGCCTGAGTGCAGCCCTCTCCCAGCAGCTGCTCCACAACAGCCCGGCGCAGGGTGATGGTGGCCCCCCAGTAGATCCCCTGCAGGTCCTCCCCGTCCAGGGAATGGACGATGGCGTCCAGGGGCTTGTCCCCTTCAGGGCTTCGGGCCAGGCAGGTGCAGGTCCCGGTGGCTCCGGCAGTGAGCACCAGCAGGTTGTGGCTGGCCGGCCGGGTAAAAACCGCCCGCAACAGGCTTTCCGGCTGGGGGACCATTTCAAAGGCCCACATCTGTACCAGAAAGTCCTGGGGCGTGACACACACTTTGGCCTGGGCAAAGGGCTTGTAATCCCGCTGCTCCAGGGGATAATCGGTGATTTTGTAGGTGGGCAGCGTGTCCAGCTTGGGGCTGGCAGGCTGGCTGCAGATAAAATACGGCATGGATCTCGTACCTTTCTTGGGCGGGGAATGGCCCGGAGGCTCCTGCCTCCGTAATGGGGCCATTATAGCACATATTTTGACAAAAGCAAAGAAGGCCGCGGCCAAAAAAGGCCGCGGCTCTGTGAACTTTGCGCAAATTTTCTGCAAACAGAGAGGCAGTTGGGCCCATGGGAGCCGTTCAGCCCAACTCCACCAGCAGGGCAGGGTCCACGTACTTTCCGTCCTTCATCACCGCGAAATGCAGATGGCTGTCCATGGAGATCTCAGCGGGGATCTGGTCCAGCGTACCCAGGGCCTGTCCCGCCTTGACCTGGGCATCTTTCTTCACCGCAGGGTCGGCGGCAACGCCACAATATACCGATACATACCCGTCAGGATGCTGGATGCTTACCGTGCCGCCCCACAGAGGGTCGGTAACCACACTGACAACGGTGCCGTCTCCCACGCACAGGACCTTATCTCCCTTGCTGCCGGCCAGGTCCACGCCGTCGTGGGTCCGCCAGACGTTCAGGGTCTGATTCTTTACCAGCTGTCCGCCGCTGTAGGCGTTAAGCACCTTGACGGAGGCTACGGGCGGCGTATAGTCCCAGCGCAGCGCCCCTTGCCCACCGCCTTGCCCGGAGGATGCCCCGGCAGGCGCGGAAGAGCTGGACGCCGCAGATGACGGCGCAGGCGAAGAGGAAGAGGATTGCGACGGCTTTTCGATCTCTTTGGTATCCTTGGCCGCGGGCTGCGATACCGGCGGCTCCGAGGCGGGCTGCAGTTCCGAATATCCCCATTTCTTTTCCTCCCCGCTGACGCTGCGGTCTACGATCTGACGGTTGCTCTCATCAATGCTGTCCAGAGTGCGGCTGGCTGTCACCCAGGCCGCGGCCGACGCACCCACGATGCAGACGGCCAGCGCAATGTAAAAACCCTTGTCTTTGATATAAGAGAATACTTTATTTTCTTTCATGGTCCTTTTATCACCTCGCCCATAGTGTTCACCGCCCCGGAAAAGATTATTCAGCGGAAAGCTCCTTTTCTTTCCCGCCTTTGCCGGACCCGTCCTGTGGGTTTTTAAGCTGCCGGATCCCGCCCAGCAGCTCCCGCACGCCAATGACCGTCACCAGCGCGCCAAACATCCTGCGCAGCCAATGCTCCGGCAGCCATCCCGCCGCCCAGGCGCCCATCCAGATCCCGCCCAATCCGCCCAGCGCCATCAGCAGGGCTGTCCGCCACTCCACCAGTCCTCTTTTGCGGTGAAACCAAAGCCCCAGCAGCCCTACGGGCACCACCAGGGCCAGATTGGCTCCCTGCGCCGGGAGCTGTTCCACGCCCCCCGCCCGCAGGCAGAGAAGCAGTATGCTGCCGCCGCCCAGGCCCATAGCGGCCAAAACTCCTGAAACAGCCGACGCGGCCAGCAGCATCAGCCGGCCCACAGGCTGCGCACCCCCGCCCAAAGCATCAAAACCCCCAGGGCCGTTTTGAGCCAGCCCGCCCGAACCCGGTGCAGGAGCCAAGCCCCCGCTGCGGCGCCCGCCAAAGCCCCCGGCAGGCAGGCCAGCACCAGCCCTGTATCCAGCCATCCCCGGCTATGGTAGAGCCAGGCACTGGCCGCCGAAAGGGGCACCACCACCGCCAGAGAGGTAGCATGGCTTTTTTTGCCCCGGACACCCAGAGTCTCCAGCAGCGGCACCAGCACCATGCCGCCTCCCGCTCCCAACAGGCCGTTGAGGGCTCCGGCCGCGGCCCCACCCAGCAGAGCAGGGAACAGGCGCCGCTTTTGATTCTTTTGCAAGATTTTTTTCATCTTCTACCCCTTTCTTTTGCGGCAGGGCGGAACATGCCGTTTTTCATCTTTAGTGTGCCGGCATCTTTTAAAAATATCCTGAAAGAAGTCCGCCGTGTGAAGATGGATCAAGCGCAGGCGCGGAAGAAAGGGAGACCGCATCCTTTTACCTGCATTTATCCGGCAGCTGTCCGCAATTCCTTGCCATTTTTGCCGGAAGGCGCGGCGGGTGGGTGAATGGCAGCAAACAGAAAATCAAATATAGATGAATATCAATATATTTAAAGGCAACGCCAAGCTTGCAAAACCGTTCCTTGGATGATATATTGATATTTATCAATATATCAGAAGGGAAGAATGACTGTGGGGGATTTTAAAAAAATTTGTACGGTTCTGGATGCTTTGGCGGAACCCAACCGCTTGCAGATCGTCGCTGCCCTGGCCCGGGAGGAGCTGTGGGCCGCCCGGCTGCTGGAGGAACTGCCAGTGGGGCAGGCCACCCTTTCCCATCATATGAAAATCCTCACCGTCTGCGGATTGGTGATTCCCTGCCGTCAGGGGCGAAGGACCTGCTACCGTCTGGACCGTGGGGTCCTGGGAGACGCAGCGCTGCTTTTGCAGGGGCTGGCCGGCGAGGACCCAGCATCCGCTACGGGGAAATGTCTCCCGGCAGAAATGGGGAATACCGCCGGGAAGGCCACGACTTCAGGCCGGGCCCCGGAAACTTCCGGCACCGTCTCCGGCGGCAACAACCGGCCTGTGATGCCTTCATGCCCGCAAAGCCTTTCCGCGCAGGGTACGGGGCTTTCCCAGCCGTCCCGGGAGGAAGAGGGTGGCATCCCAGTTCCCCTTGTGCGCAGCGGCCACAACCGGCGGTAAATACCGGAAAATTTTTGTAAACCATACCCTTTATTTTTTAAAAAAGCTGTGGTATATTTAGGAAGAGTAAAAAGGGAGTAGCTTGCAGCAAGTCTGTCGTATCCCGCGTCATGACGGTGGGGATCCCCGCCCGCGGATACTATAAAAAGCAAGACTTTTTCCGTCACAGGCGGGGACGGTCTTTTTTCTTTGCCCGCCGCTACATCGGGGAGAGATTCCCAGACGCAAAGAAGAGAAAGGAACGTGTGTATGGAAGCATTGTTCGGCAACCTGCAGAACCTGACCCTGCCCATGGTAATCATGTGGGCCATCGGCGGTCTGCTGATCTTTCTGGCCATCCGGTATCAGATGGAGCCCGCCCTGCTGCTGCCCATGGGCTTTGGCGCCATTCTGGTAAACCTGCCCTTTTCCGGCGCGGTGGACCAGGTGGTGGAAGGGGCCACCGAGCACGGCATCATTGATGTGCTCTTTAACGCCACCATCCAGAATGAGCTGCTCCCGCTGCTGCTCTTTATCGGCATCGGCGCCATGATCGACTTCGGCCCCCTCCTGAGCAACCCCAAGATGCTCCTCTTTGGCGCGGCAGCCCAGTTCGGTATTTTCTTTACCCTGAGCCTGGCCAGCCTCTTTACCCCCATGTTCCAGAGCATGGGCTATGATTTCGGCATTCAGGACGCCGCCTGCATCGGCATCATCGGCGCGGCGGACGGCCCCACCTCCATCTTTGTGGCCAACTACTTTGATACTCCCTTCAAAGGGGCGATCTTTGTGGCCGCCTATTCCTACATGGCTCTGGTGCCCATTATTCAGCCTCCCGTCATCCGGGCTATTACCACCCGCAAGGAGCGGATGATCCGGATGAAATACAACCCCCGGGGCGTCTCCCGCACCACCAAGATCCTGTTTCCCATTATCATCACCGTCATTGCAGGACTGCTGGCTCCCCGTTCCGTGGCTCTGGTGGGCTTCCTGATGTTCGGCAACCTGATCCGGGAATGCGGCGTCCTGGGCAGCCTGTCCGAAACCGCCCAGAACGCTTTGGCCAACCTGGTCACCCTGCTGCTGGGCATCACCATCTCCACCAAGATGCAGGCCGACCAGTTCCTGTCCGGCGCAACCATCCTCATTATGGGCCTGGGCCTTGTGGCCTTTGTCTTTGATACCGTGGGCGGCGTTTTCTTTGCCAAGTTCCTCAACCTCTTCCTTAAGGAGAAGATCAACCCCATGATCGGCGCCACCGGCATCTCCGCCTTCCCCATGTCGGCCCGGGTCATCCACCGCATGGGCCTCAAGGAGGATCCCCAGAATTTCCTGCTCATGCACGCCGTGGGCTCCAACGTTTCCGGACAGATCGCATCGGTCATCGCCGGCGGCCTGATCCTCAGCCTGATTGCCCGCTGATTTTGCGGGCCGACTTTCAGAAAGCGAGGTACCTGACATGATCTCTGTGGACGCATTCCTGGCCACGCTGCCGGTGCTGGGCGCCGGGATGGGCGGCATTTTCCTGGTCATGATCGTCATTTACCTGGTGATTCGGGCGCTGGGCGCTCTTTTCCCGGAGAAAAAAGATCAGCAATAAATGTCTGTTCCCACTGTAAAATCCGCTGTCTTTTGTGTATAATGGATTGAGTGACTGCACAAGGGAGGGGGACGCCATATGGAGGATATCGCACGGCTGCGCCTGCGCTGCTCCATCATCGGCGTCGCCCTCCTTTTGATGCCGGCAGTTTCCTGGCTGCTGGCCCGGGGAGTGGAACTGCTGGTCCGGTGGGACGCCCTCTACGGCTGGGGATGGCCGCCTCTGGCCTGGCAGGGGGTGACGGTGGCGGTCAACGCCCTCTATGTTCTGACGCCTCTTGTCTTTCTCCTTTGTACCGGGGGAGTGCCCGCCAGACGGCTGCTGCCTTTGTCCCTTCCCCGGGCGGATTATCTGCTGCCGGCAGTGGGCGTCTCCTTTGGCGCCAGTGCTCTGGGCAATCTTCTTTCCTCTTTGCTCCTGGGCATCCTGGCGGCGCTGGGATGGCAGACCCAGGTGGTGGTACCGGTGTTTGAAGGCGGTCCCGGCGCGGTTTTCCTTACCATGATGCTGGCGGCAGTCTGTCCCGCTTTGCTGGAAGAGCTCCTGTTCCGGGGCGCCATCCTCCAGTCCCTCCGCCCCTGGGGCAACGGCCTGGCCGTGGCGGTCAGCGCCTTCCTTTTCGCCCTCTGCCATGGTTCTGCGGCCCAGTTTGTTCCCGCGCTGGTGATGGGGCTCTGTCTTGGCTGCTTCGCGGTGCGCTCCGGCAGCCTGCTGCCGGGAATGGTCTTTCATTTTGTTTACAACGCCCTGGTCATTGGCCTGTATATGGTCCAGCGCCAGTGGGGGGACATGGCCTATTCCCTGGCAAGCTTCCTGTTTTTTGCCTTTTGTGCCGCCGCTGCCGCCGGAAGCGGATGGTTTCTTTCCCGGAGATTTGGACCGGTCTTCGCCCTGCCCCCTTCCCGATGCTCCCTTTCTTCGGGGCAGCGTCTTGGGGCGGTTCTGACCAGCCTGCCCTTGATTTGTGCCGGGGGCGCTTTTTTGTGGCTGATGGCCTCCACTCTCACCCGGGTGGGTGCGCCCGGCTGAAAAGGAGGAGCTTAAGTGACCGATCACCGGTATTTTATGGAGCAGGCTCTGGCGGAGGCCCGGCTGGCCCTGGCGGAAGGCGAGATCCCCGTGGGAGCTGTTCTGGTGCGGGACGGAAAGATCATTGCCCGGGGCAGAAACACCCGGGAGCAGTTCCGGGACCCTCTGGGGCATGCGGAACTGATGGCTTTGCAGGCCGGCAGCCGTGCGCTGGGCTCGTGGCGGCTGACAGGCTGCACTCTCTATGTAACTTTGGAACCCTGCCCCATGTGCGCGGGAGCGGCGCTTAACGCCCGGGTGGAACGGGTGGTCTATGGCGCGTCGGATCCTGCCGCCGGATGCCTTGGCTCCCGGATCAACCTGTTTGCTCTGGATCTGGGTCCGTCCCCCTATATTCTCCCCGGGGTCATGGCCGAGGAATGCGCCGCCCTCCTGCGGGAATTTTTCTGCTCCCGCAGGTCAGAGGAAGAGAGGGCAGTGCCGGAACAGCGGCAGGACATCTCTCCATTCTCCCACCTTTAGTGGGAAAAGCACCCGGACGGCGGGGCGGGGAACCTGCCGGTCTGCGGGGGCAACTCAGGAATGACGCAGGAGCAAAGTTAAATTTTCGTTCCCGGCATAAAAACAGCTGTCAAACAGCGTGCGAGGAACCTGCCAGTCTGCATGGGTGGTCTGGAAATATCGCAGGAATAAGGCAGAGGCAAATTTCTCTTCCTGTTAAAAAGCGGATACCTGGCAGCGGGGCAGGGAACCTGCCGGCCTGCAGGGACGGCCCAGGAATGGCGCAGGAGCAAAACAGAGATAAATTCCTGTCTCCGGTGCGAAAAGCCCTTCCCGGAACGGCAAAGGCAACGCCGCCATCGGAATCTTTTGCAGTTTCCCGGGGGGCTGAAGGATACGCCAAATACTCTCCATACCCGGTATGGGAAAAGTATCCCCACCAGACGGCGGAAACCGTCGGGTCACCGGATCCCCTTTGATGGCCGGGAACGGCGCTGCAAGAAGGTGTGCAAGGGTTGCATGGAAAAAAACAGGCCCTTGACAACAGAGCGGGGGCCATAGAGGAAACCGAAAGCAGGCTGCCACTGCGGAAAGGGACTGCAGAAAGCTTTTGCCCTGTCCTTTTTGGTTTGGCAGGGCACGGGAAGGAAACGAACTTTTTATGAATCGGAAAATATTTTTTGGGGGCCTGGCCGCGGCGTTTTTTCTGCTGGCTATCTGGTGGCTGCTGCCCAAACAAATGCCCCTGGAGGGGGTCCTCCTGGGGGGCAAAGCTCCCGGAACAGTAAAGGACGGCACAGTCAGCAGGGAAGACCCCATTGTGCTGGAAATAGATACCCCCACTTCCCTGGAGGCGGTTTTGCCCCAGGTGGAAAGCGTCCGGGTTGCCGGGGCGTCCGCCCCTGACTCTGCGGATCTTGTCTGGGATGCTGATAAGGGGGTTCTGACCGCTACCTGTTCCCGGGAGGGCCCCCAGGAATTTTCTCTTACCTTTTCAGCTCCTGGTTACCGGGATGCCGTCTGCACCTGGCCGGTGGAGGTGGCTCTCCATTCCATGACCCTGGAAGTTTCCCTGCCTTCCCAGGAAGAACCCCTTGCCGACGGCACCACCCTGCTGCTGGCGGAAGGGGGGACCCCCAAGGAACTGGCCATCCGGGCCGGAGCGCCGGATGCGCTTTTGAAGCTGGACGACTCCGGCTGCGGGGGCGTGGCCGCGGCGGCGCTGGAAGGGAATACCCTCACCCTGACCCCTCTGGGGGTTGGCAAGGGAACGCTGACGGTGACCGCTTCCGCCTCCCGGTATCAGGATGCGGTCCTGACGCTGGAGGTAGAGGTTCTTCCGGTGATCCAGGTGTCCGCCGACCGGGAAAGCCTGGTCCTGGCCCCCGGAGAATCGGCTCAGGTAACCCTTTCTTCCGACCCGCCGGAAGTGTCGTTTGAAGCGGAGGGGACAGGGGACGCAGCCGTCCGGATTGAGGGAAATCTCCTTACCGTTACCGCGGGACAGACTGACGCCCAGGTAACCGTACGGGCCAAGGCTCCCGGCTTTGCCGCCGGGGAGCTGGTGATCCCTGTCTCTGTGAGCCGGTCGGACGCCATTGTTTCTGACTCCACCCTTTCCGTCCCTCCTGCGGATACATCGGCCTGGGACGAAATGATCGCCGGGATCCTGGAATATACCAATCAGGCCCGGGCAGCGGAGGGAGTTCCTCCTTTGAAGCACATTCCCGCTGTGGATACCCCCGCCATGCTCCGGGCCCGGGAATCGGATACCCTCTGGTCCCACACCCGGCCAGACGGCAGCAATTTTAATACCGTCTTCGCACAGGTGGGCCTCAGCTATCCCGGGGTAGGAGAAAATCTCTTTTCCGCCAATGCTCTTTTGTCAGCCAGGGAAGTGGTGGATGCCTGGCTGGCGTCCCCCGATCACCGGCGGAACCTGCTGGACGCCCGTTTTACAGGAATGGGCGCGGGGGTGTGGCAGGGAGAGGAATATACCTGCTGGTGCCAGCTGCTGGTCATGGAATAAGCAGCCTCCGGCATATCTTGGTGCCCTCGCCATAGGCGGCAGGCAGAAAGCCGCCGATATTTGTGCTGTAATACAATGAAAGCCTCTTTTTCTTTTGCTATAATGGGTATGTTCTCCCGATTTTTTGAAATGTTCCGCAACACCCTTTTGTGAAAAATACAATTCGGATGGTGTCATGTACCATGTTGAAAGGCATTCTGGCCGTTGTGGCCGCTTCGGTCGCCTATGGCGTGCTTCCTGTCTTTTCCAAGTTTATCCTGGCTTCCGGTCTTCCTTCCGGCTGCCTGGTCTTTTATCGTTTTTTCTTTGCCTGCCTGGCAGTGGCCGTTATTACCAGGGTCCGGCATATCTCCCTGCGCATCACCCGTTATCAGTTTACCCATCTGCTGTTTTTCGGCATCACCGGTTTTGGCATGACCGCTTTTCTGCTGACGCAGTCCTACAACTATGTGCCCATCGGCCTGGCCACCATGTTCCACTTTACCTATCCTCTCTTTGTGACCCTGGTGATGATCTTCCTCTATCGGGAGCCCAAGACCATTTTCAAGATTCTGTCCATGGCTTCGGCAGTGGGGGGTCTGGTGCTGATGGCCGACTTCAGCGGCGGCCTGTCGGTGCCGGGCGTCCTTATGGCGGTCAGCTCGGGTATTACCTATGCCCTTTATGTCATCGCCACCCGTAAAAGCGCCTTTTCCCTGCTTCCCACTTTTACCGTAATTTTCTATGTAACACTCTTCAGCTCCATTCTTTTTGGAGCCCAGTCCCTGGTTTCCGGGTCCTTCCGTTTGCCCGCCGGGCCTCTTGTCTGGCTGGCTATTCTGGCTGTGTCCCTTCTTTGCACCGTTTTTGCCCTGTGCCTGCTCACCACCGGCATCCATCTGCTGGGGCCCGTCACCGCCTCCGTCCTGAACATGATCGAGCCGGTCACCTCCCTGGCTGCGGGATTCCTCATCTTTCATGACCGTCTTTCCGTCAAGTCTGCCATTGGCTGCGGCATGATCATTCTTTCCGCCCTGTTCATCTCCCTGGATGCGCGCCGTCTGGCCCGGAAAGAACAATCTGCTTCGGAGCAGCTGCCTGAGGCCTCCCAGACCCAGCAGCCCGCTGAGATCCCCGCGGCTGCCGTGGCCGGGACCCCGGAAGGAGGAGAAGAATCCCTGTGATTTCCCCTGAAATTGCTCAGAAAATTGTAGACGCCATTATGGAACTCATCGGCAACCGGTCCGTCAATGTCATGAACCAGCAAGGGATCATCCTGGCATCAGGAGAGAAAGAGCGGGTGGGAGACTGCCACAAAGGGGCCCTGGACGCCATCCGTCTGGGCCGGACAGTGGAGATCGACGAGGACCAGCAGTGGCGGTATCCCGGCTCCAAACCCGGGGTGAATATGCCCATTGTCATCGACGGCGAAACGGTGGGCGCCGTGGGGATCGTGGGAGATCCCCAGGAGGTGCGGGGCATCGCCAACCTGGTGCGGGTGTGCGTGCAGCTGACCATCGAACAGGCGCTCCTCTCCCAAAAGGTGCAGGTGGAGCGGGAACTGCGTACCAAGCTGATCCATCGGATGGTCCGCCATCCGGAGGAAGTGGGCCCCCGGGAAATGAGCGACGAATTTTTGCTGCTGAACCTGAACTGGGAAACACCCCGGCGGGCGGCGGTGCTCAACCTGGTGCGCCCGCCCAGAGAGACCTCCGCTCTGGTGGAAAGCTTTGAAAAGATTGAGAAACACCTCCTCCGGCAGGGCTTGGTCCTTCCGGGAGAAGATCTTTACGGCATGATCCATCAGGAATATGTCATCTTTCGCCCCTGGCGGCCTGATGTTTCCGGGCCGGAGGCTGAGGATACCGGTTACCTGCAGCGGGTGTGCCGGTCGGTGCAGGAACACCTGGGCCTGCGGATCAAAGCAGCTTACGGCGCCGCTTACGCGGATCGGGGTGCCTGGGCCTATGCCTGGTCCTACCGGGAGGCCTCCCGGCTCTGCTCCATTTACCCCTCCGGCGTTCACAATCTCACCTCCCTGGCGGCCCGGGTGGATTCCCTTATCTGGTGCATCCCCCCTGACGAAACGGAACGGATGCTGGGCCAGGTGCGGCGGCGCCTGTTTGACCGGGGTCAGGGAGAAGAGTGGGTCCCCGAAACCATCAACGCCTACTTTGACAACGATATGAACATCCAGAAAGCCGCCGAAAGCATCCATATCCACAAAAACACCATGGTCTACCGGATGAAGCGTCTCACCGAACTGGCAGGCCTGGAAAATGAGAACCGGTTCCAGCGGGATTTTATCCTGTATCTGCTTCTTCACGGCCGTCCCAACAGCTGAGGCCGACCGCTCACCCTCTTTTTATGTTTCATTATCCGCAGAAAGGACGGACAACATACCATGAAAAAAATCATTGCCATTTCTGACTCTTTTAAGGGCACCATCAGCTCCATTGAAACCTGTGAGCTGATCAAAAAGGCCTTCACCCGGCATTTCCCCGACTGCCAGGTGGTGGGGATTCCCGTAGCAGACGGCGGCGAGGGCACGGTGGAGTGCTTCCTCTACGCCATTGGCGGCGAGCGTGTCCCCGTTACTGTCAGCGGCCCCTATTTTGACAAAGTGGAGACTTATTATGCCCGCATCGGCGACCGGGCCATTATTGAGATGGCCGCCGCCGCCGGCCTGCCTATGGTGGAGGACCGGAAGAACCCCGGCGCCACCACCACCTACGGTGTGGGTGAAATGATCCGCCATGCCGCCGCCAACGGCTGCCGGGAGATCATCCTGGGCCTGGGCGGCAGCTGCACCAACGACGCAGGCGCAGGCGCTGCCGCAGGAGTGGGCGTAGTCTTCCGCAACGCCAAGGGAGAGGAATTTGTCCCCACCGGCTTCACCCTGAGCGAGATCGACTCCATCGACGTCGCCCCCGCCAAGGAGATCCTGAAGGACTGCAAGATCACGGTGATGTACGACATCGATAATCCCCTGTGGGGTCCCACCGGCGCCGCCTACATTTTTGCTCCCCAGAAGGGCGCCGACCCGGCCATGGTGGAGCGTCTGGACCAGCAGCTGCGGGCTTTTGACAAGGCGGTGCAGAAGTCCCTGGGCCTGGATATCGGCACTCTGCCCGGCGGCGGCGCTGCCGGCGGCATGGGTGCAGGGATGGTCGCCCTCCTGGGCGGACAGCTGAAGGCCGGCATTGAGACGGTCCTGGACGCTGTGGATTTTGATCAGGTCATTTCTGATGCAGACCTCATCATCACCGGTGAGGGCAAGCTGGATTCCCAGAGCCTCCGGGGCAAAGTCGTGGTAGGCATCGCCGGCCGCGCCAAAAAGCAGCAGAAGCCCGTCATTGCCGTGGTAGGCGACGTGGGTGACGAGATTGAGAAAGTGTACGATACCGGCGTCACCGCAGTGTTCAGCATCAACCGGGTCGCCGTCCCCTTCTCCGAAGCCCGGCTCCGCAGCAAGCGGGATTATGCCGAGACCATGGAGGATATCGCCCGTTTTGCCAAAGCACTGGTAAAATAAAAAGCCTCTGTCTCAGCCCGCCCTTTCTGCGGCGCACTGCCGGCTGACAGGCATCCATGTAAAAAGCCAAACGCGGTTGCTGAAAAAGTGCCATAAGAGGCTGCGCAGCATTAACTTTGCAAAAAATAAAAATCATGCGCAAAATCGGCCCCCAAGGAAGCCAGGACAGCTTCTTCAGGGGGCCGATTCTCGTTATTGTTTCTGACTTTTTGGGGAGCGCTGCTGCCTTTTTATTTTGCAGCAGTTCTTCCCGTTCTGCGGTCATATGGTTGAAGGCTACCGTCCCCGCTTCCATACCGATGGGGCAAAAAGCAGCAAAAGGGGGAAAATTTCCAGGCGGCCGGCCAGCATGTCCAAACTGAGGACCAGTTTGCTCATGTCGGACAAGGCGGAATAGTTGCCGGTGGGTCCCACCAGATCCAGGCCAGGGCCAATGTTGTTCAGACAGGCCAGCACCGACGTAATGGTGGTCTCCATGCTGAAGTTATCCAGAGCCACCAGACCCATGGACACCGCGGCAATGATGCAGTAAGCGGTCATAAAGACGTTGACTCCCGCCACTACCTGATCCTCCACCACCTTACCCTCCATTTTGATAACCCGGACACTGCGGGGGTGAAGCATCTTCTGGATCCCGTTTTTGGCAGCCTTCCACAGGATCACCACCCGGGCGGTTTTAATGCCGCCGCCGGTGGAGCCGGCAGAGGCTCCCAGCACCATCAGCAGCACCAGCAGATACCGGCTGAACTCCGGCCATAGGTTAAAGTCCGCCGTGGCAAAGCCGGTGGTGGTCATAATGGAGGAAACCTGAAAGAAGCTGTGGTGAAAGGCGTCAAAGAGGGTGGGGAAGTGGCTGGCGGAATTGAAGGCGATGAGCAGGGTGGAAATCAGCATGATCCCCCAGTAGGTGCGCAGCTCCTCACTGCGCAGCGCCTGGCGGAAATCTCCCGCCAGAATCAGGTAGTAAATGCCGAAGTTGACACCGAACAGCGCCATAAATACGGCGATGACCCCCTGGAGATAGTAGCTGGGGTAAGCAGCGATGCTGGTGTTGGTGATGGCAAAGCCTCCGGTACCGGCGGTGCCGAAGGAAACGGTAATACTGTCAAAAAGGGGCATACCTCCCAACAGCAGGAGAAAAATTTCGATCAGGGTCATGGCCACATAAATGGTGTAGAGGATGCGGGCGCTGCGGTACATCTTGGGCGCCAGCTTGCCCACTACGGGGCCGGGGCTCTCGGCCCGAAGCAGATGAAGGGAATCTCCGTTGCCGGTGCTCATGGGCACCACCGCCAGCATGAATACCAGCACCCCCATGCCTCCCAGCCAGTGGGTAAAGCTGCGCCAGTAAAGAAGGCCTTTGGGGAGGGCTTCCACATCGGTGAGGATGCTGGCACCAGTGGTGGTAAAGCCGGAGACCGTCTCAAAAAAGGCGTCCACAAAGCTGGGGATGTTGCCGCTGAGCCAGAAGGGGAGGGCGCCCATAATGGAAATGACCACCCAGGACAGGGCCACCGTCACAAAGCCTTCTTTGGAATGGATGCGCATATCCCGGGGCCTCTGCAGTATCAGCAGCCCCGAAAAAACGCCGATGACCAGAATGGTGAGAAAAAAAGCCTGGGCTGCCACGGTTTCCCCATAAAAGAAGGAAAGACCCATGGCCGGAAGCATAAAAAGCGCCTCCAGGCGTAGGATATGCCCCAGAAAAAAGCCGATGGCCCGTATGTTCATAAAACCTGATCTTCCTTTCCGCCGGCAGTCTTATGCATGATCCAAAAAGATATCGTTGAGATCACAGATCCCCTGTTCCGAGGTGGTGACTACAATGACCGTATCCCCTTCCTGGATGTGGTCGCTGCCGCTGGGGATGATGATCCTGCCGCCCCGGGTGATGCAGGCAATGAGGATGTTGGGCTTGAGGGTAAGCTTATGAAGGGGCAG